>NZ_JBIWML010000013.1:124974-154459 GCF_044766665.1 Kitasatospora sp. NPDC101801 | reverse complement strand
GGAAGATCCTGCGCGACTGCCGCCTCAAAGGCGACGGCGTCCACCACGCCATCCTCGGCATCGCCCGCCTCCACAACCTCATCCAGGCCGCATAGCCGAACCCGACCAGCGGTCGGCCACCCCTGCCCCGAACCGCCCAAAGATCAATTACGGGACAGCCCTTAGGGAACACGGCCGTCCCGGGCCGATGTTTCACGGTCGTGACTGTTTACGATGCAACGACCGACGTGGACGTCGTGGTGATCGGCGCCGGACAGGCGGGTCTGTCCGCCGCCTATCACCTGCGGCGACGCGGTCTCGCGCCGTACACCGGCTTCGTGGTGCTGGACGCCGACGACGCCCCGGGCGGGGCCTGGGCGCACCGCTCGCCCTCGCTCCGGATGGCCACCGTGCACGGCTTCCACGACCTGCCCGACTTCGAGCTCCCGCCGCCCGACCCGGCCGCCCCGGCCCGCGAGGTGGTGCCCGGGTACTTCGCCGCGTACGAGGCGAAGCACGCGCTGCCCGTGGTCCGGCCGGTCCGGGTACGGTCCGTCAGCTCCCGCCCCGACGGGCGGCTGCTGGTCGCCACCGACGCGAGCGACTGGACGGCCCGGGCGCTGGTCAACGCGACCGGCACCTGGACCAGGCCGTTCCTGCCGTACTACCCGGGCCGGTTCACGGGCCGTCAGCTGCACTACGCGGACTACCGGGGGCCGGCGGAGTTCGCCGGGCGGCGGGTGCTGGTGGTCGGCGGCGGCGCCTCGGCGATCCAGGTGCTGTCCGAGGTCGCGGCGGTGGCCGAGACGGTCTGGGTGACCCGGCGTGAACCCGTCTACCGGGACGGTCCGTTCACCGAGGAGTCCGGCCGGGCGGCGGTCGCCATGGTCGAGCAGCGGGTCCGCGAGGGGCTGCCGGTGCGCAGCGTGGTCAGCGTCACCGGCCTCGGCCCCTCGGTCGCCTACCGCCGGGCCGAGCAGCTCGGCGCGCTGCACCGCCGGCCGATGTTCGACCGGCTGACGGAGCACGGCGTCGCCTGGGGCGACACCGAGCTGGCGGTGGACGCGATCGTCTGGGCCACCGGCTTCCGCCCCGAGGTCGGCCACCTGGCCCCGCTCGGTCTGCGCACCACCGGCGGCGGCATCCGCCTCGACGGCACCCGCGCCGTCGACGACCCGCGCGTCCACCTGGTCGGCTACGGCCCGTCCGCCTCCACCGTCGGCGCCAACCGGGCGGGGCGCTCCGCCGCCAACGAGATCGTCAAGCTGCTCGGCGCCCCGGTGCCGGTCTAACGGTCGTAGTCGACGGTGACCTGGTCCGAGACCGGCCGTGCCTGACAGGTCAGCACGTAGCCCGCCGCGAGCTCCTTCTCCTCCAGGGCGAAGTTCCGCCGCATGCTCACCTCGCCCTGGGTCACCAGCGCCCGGCAGGTGCCGCAGACCCCGCCCTTGCAGGCGAACGGCAGGTCGGGGCGGGCGCGCTGGGCGCCGTCCAGGATCGACCGGTCGCGTGGCAGGGCCAGGGTGCCGGAGCGGCCGTCCAGCACCACCGTGACCTCGGAGCGCTCGCCGTCCACCTGCTCGGGCGCGCGCTCGGCCACCGGCTCGTCCTCGGCGTGGAACAGCTCCTGGTGCACCCGGTCGGCGGGCACGCCCAGCTCGGCCAGCAGCTCCTTGGCGCCGAGCACCATTCCGTACGGGCCGCACAGCCACCAGTGGTCGACCTCGGGCACGTCCAGCAGCGCGCCGAACAGGGCGCGCACCCGGTCGGCGTCCAGTCGGCCGCTGAGCAGCTCGGCGTCCCTGCTCTCCCGGGAGAGCACGTGCAGCAGCTGGAACCGGTCGAGGTGGGTGTCCTTCAGATCGGCCAGCTCGTCGGCGAACATCACCGTGTCGCTGCTCCGGTTCCCGTAGACCAGCACCACCTCGGACTCGCCGTCGGCCAGCACCGAGGCGGCGATCGAGAGCATCGGCGTGATCCCGGACCCGGCCGCCAGCAGCACGTGCGTGCCGGGCACCGTCAGATCCGGGGTGAACAGGCCGACCGGCGGCATGACCTCCGTGGTGTCGCCGACCCGGGCCTCCCGGACCAGCCACCGGGAGAACAGCCCGCCCGGCACCTCCCGGACCGCGATCCGGAGCGGCCCGCCGGCCGGCGCGCAGATCGAGTACGAGCGGCGCTCGTCCACGCCGTCGACGATCCGACGCAGCGTCAGGGTCTGCCCGGGCCGGAAGCCGTACGCGCCGGCGTGCTCGGCCGGCACCTCGAAGGTGACCGCGACGGCGTCCTCGCAGAGCGGCTCCAGCGCCGCGATCCGCAGCTCCTGGAAGGTGAGCCGACGGGAGGTCGTGGTGGTCACTAGATCTCCTTGATCCGTTCGAAGGGCTCCCGGCAGTCGCGGCAGCGCCAGAGCGCCTTGCAGGAGGTGGAGCCGAACCGGGACAGCTCCTCGGTGTCCTGGCTGCCGCACTGCGGGCAGGGCACCGCGAGCCGGGTCCGACCCAGCGTCAGCAGGCCGGTGGGCACCGGCGGGGCGATCCCCGCCGCCGCCAGCTTGGCCCGGCCCGTCTCGGTGATCAGGTCGGTGCTCCACGGCGGGTCCAGCCGGAGCCGGATCTCCACCTGGGCCCAGCCGGCCGCCCGCAGCCGGCCCGCCACGTCGGCGGCCATCTCGGCCACCGCCGGGCAGCCGGAGTAGGTCGGGGTGAGCCAGGCGGTGACGGCCGGGCCGTCCTCCGCAACCTCGGCCAGCACCCCGAGCTCGGCCAGCGTGAGCATCGGCAGCTCGGGGTCGGGGACGGCCGCGGCCACCTCCCAGGCGGACGGCGCGGTGGTCACCACGACGCCCCCGGGTGCGCCCTGGCCACCACCTGGAGCTCGGCCAGCAGCAGGCCGAGCGCCTCGGTGTGCACGCCGTCCCGGCCGGCCCGGCCGCCGACCCGGGCCATCGGGGCCGCCGTCGGCACCGTCAGCCCGGCCCCGGTGACCACCTCGGCCAGCTCGGCCAGCACCGGTTCGCGCAGCCCGGCCGGGTCGACGCCGAGCCGCAACTCGACCGGATCGGCCGTGAACAGCTCGTCCAGCAGCGGCCAGACCGCGTCGAGCCCGGCCTGCATCCGCCCGGCGGAGTACGCCGTGCCGTCGCCGAGCCGCAGCGTCCAGGCGGCGGCGTACTCGCGGTGGTAGGCCAGCTCCTTGACGCCCCGGGCCGCGACCGCCGCCAGCACCGGGTCGGCGTGCGTGCCCAGCCGCCGGTACAGCGCGTGCCGGGCGGTGGCGAACAGCAGCAGCCGGGCCACCGTGTGCCCGAAGTCGCCGTTCGGCACCTCGGCCAGGCGGACGTTGCGGAACTCGTGCGCCTCGCGCCAGTACGCCAGGTCGTCCTCGGTGCGCTCGGTGCCGTCCAGCTGGCCGGAGCGGGTGAGCAGCTGCCGGGCCTGGCCGAGCAGGTCGAGGCCGAGATTGGCGAGCGCCACCTCCTCCTCCAGCTCGGGGGCCCGGGTGCACCACTCGATCAGCCGCTGCGCCAGGATCAGCGCGTCGTCGCCGAGCATCAGGCAGTACGCCGCCAGGTCGGCCGCGTCCACCCCGGCCGGGACCGCCCGGTCCACGCCGAGCAGCGGGTCGGCGAACCCGGTGCCGTACGCCCAGCGGGCCTCGCCCTCCGGGCCGTGGTCGGCCTCGGCGAGGGACAGGTACACGTGGTCGTCGCTCATGAGAGGTGCTCCCCCGTCAGATGTGCGGGACATCCTCGGGGATGTCGTAGAAGGTCGGGTGCCGGTAGACCTTGTCCCCGCTGGGGGCGAAGAACGGGTCCTGCTCGTCGGGGGTGGAGGCGGTGATCGCGGCGGACGGGACCACCCAGAGGCTGACGCCCTCGTTCCGCCGGGTGTAGAGGTCGCGGGCGGCGAGCAGCGCCATCCGGTCGTCGGCGGCGTGCAGCGAGCCCACGTGCACGTGGTTCAGCCCGCGCCGGGGGCGGACGAAGACCTCGTACAGCGGCCAGTCGGCCTTGCTCATCGGTTGCGCTCCTTCTGCTTCTCCGCGTGGGCCAGGGCGGCCTCACGCACCCAGGCGCCGTCCTCGTGCGCGGCCCGGCGGCGCTCGATCCGCTCGGTGTTGCACGGGCCCTGACCCTTGATCACCTGCTGGAGCTCGGACCAGTCCGGCTCGCCGAAGGTCCAGCTGCCGCGCTGCTCGTCCCAGGCCAGCGCCGGGTCGGGGAGGGTGACGCCGAGGTGCTGCGCCTGCGGGACCGTCATGTCGACAAATCGCTGTCGCAGCTCGTCGTTGGTGTGCCGCTTGATCCGCCAGGCCATCGACTGCGCCGTGTTCGGCGAGTCGCCGTCCGGCGGGCCGAACATCATCAGCGACGGCCACCACCAGCGGTCCACCGCGTCCTGCACCATCGCGCGCTGGGCCTCGGTGCCGCGCATCATCGTCATCAGCAGCTCGAAGCCCTGCCGCTGGTGGAACGACTCCTCCTTGCAGACCCGCACCATCGCCCGCGCGTAGGGCCCGTACGAGCAGCGGCAGAGCGGCACCTGGTTGCAGATCGCCGCGCCGTCCACCAGCCAGCCGATCACACCGACGTCGGCGAAGTTCAGCGTCGGGTAGTTGAAGATCGAGGAGTACTTCTGCCGCCCCGAGACCAGCTTCTCGGTCAGCTCGGCCCGGTCCACCCCGAGGGTCTCGGCGGCCGCGTACAGGTAGAGCCCGTGGCCCGCCTCGTCCTGCGCCTTGGCCAGCAGGATCGCCTTCCGCCGCAGCGAGGGCGCCCTGGTCAGCCAGGCCCCCTCCGGCTGCATCCCGATGATCTCGGAGTGCGCGTGCTGGGCGATCTGCCGCACCAGCGTGGCCCGGTACGCCTCGGGCATCCAGTCCCGCGGCTCCACCCGCTGCTCGGCCGCCACCACCGCGTCGAACCGACCCTCCAGGGCCTCCACCGCTTCGGACACCGTCACCGTACTCGCCTCCCGACTGACCGTTCGGTCGGTACCATTGTGTAGCCGGTACCTCACCCCTGACAAGAGCGGACCTGTGACCGGCCCCGGACGCACCGGAGGGCCGGGTCCGGTGGGTGCACCGGCGCCGGCCCTCGGGGTGGTGGAGCTACGTCCGCTCGCGCAGGCGCGGCAGCGGGACGGCCAGCAGGGCGGCCAGCAGGGCTATCCGGGGTGCCAGTTGGTCGGTGCGGATGTGTTCGTGGCGGGCGTGCGGCCCGGCACCGACCGCGCCGAGGCCGTCCAGGGTGGGGAGGCCCCGGGCGCCGGCGATGTTGGTGTCGCCCGCACCGCCGGCCGGGGCGCCGTCGAGGTTCTGGCCGAGGGCGGCCGCCAGCGAGCGGACGTGCCGCAGCAGCGGGTTGGCCGGGCGCACCGGCCAGGTGGGGCGGCTGGAGAGCACCTCGGCCCGGACCTTGGCGCCGGGCCGCAGCGCGGTCAGGTGGGCCAGGTTGTCCAGCGTGCGGCGCTGCGCCTCGGGGGTGGCGAACCGGAGGCCGAGCTCGGCCTCCGCCCGGCCGGCGACCACGTTGGCCCGGGTGCCGCCGGTGATCCGGCCGGCGTTCAGCTCGGTGCCCGGCTGGTTCACCAGGCCGCGCACCAGCAGCAGCTGGTCGACCAGTTCGTCCACCGCCGAGATGCCCAGCGCGGCGTCGTTGCCCGCGTGCGCCTCCCGGCCGGTGACGGTGAGCCGGACCCGGCTGCTGCCCCGCCGGGCGGTCTTCAGACTGCCGTCGGGGTGCGGCGGCTCCAGGCCGAGCACGGCGGCCGCCCCGGCCAGCTGACGTTCCACCAGCTTGCGGCCGTCGGGGCTGCCCAGCTCCTCGTCCGCCACCACCACCAGCCGGACCGGCCGGTGCGGCCGCTGCCCGAGGTCGGCGAGCAGCGCGAACGCGCCCTCGACCAGCGCGAGACCGGCCTTCATGTCCAGCACGCCGGGGCCGGTCAGCGCGCCGTCGCGCTCCTCCACCGGCCAGTCCGCCAGGGTGCCGACCGGCCAGACCGTGTCGTGGTGACCGACCACCAGCAGCGGCGCCAGGCTCTCGTCCCGCCCCGGCCAGTCCAGCACCAGGTGGTCACCGGCCTCGTTCGGCACCCGGCGGACCCGGGCGCCGGTGGCGGCGTAGCCCGCGCCCAACTCCTCGGCCAGCGCGTTGAGTCGGGCGCTGTCGCCGGTCGGCGACTCGATCCGGGCCAGTGCGGCGCAGCGGCTGCGAACGGCGTCGCGCAGGGTGCGGGCCTTGGAGCGCAGGGTGGCCGGCAGCCCCGGCAGCGCGTCGGTGTCCGCGAACGCGACCCCGACGGCGGGCGGACGGGCGGCGGGGGTGCGGCCGACGGCCTCGGTATGGCCGGCGGGTGCGGCGGCCGACTGCGGACTCATCGGGCGCCTCCCCGGCCGCTGCCGGTATTCAGCGTGGCCGGCGCCGGCGGCTCGGCCCGGCCGGACGGCGGCGGGGCGGCGGCGCGACGGCGTACGTCGTCGGGCAACGGCTGGTGGAGCGACCTCGGGCTGGGCAACACTGCGTCCTCCTCGCTCGGTCCGGTGACCCCGGCTCGGCCCGGGGCACCTGGGACGGCGACTCCCGCGCGCCGGTGCGGACGGGCACCGGCACGGGGGAAGCCGCGAGGTGAGCCTAGAAGATTCGTTCGTTCCCCTGCGAGGTGGCCCGGTGATCCGAGCATCGGTGACCGGCGGGAGGCAGCCGCCGCTCTGGGCGCTCCCGGCTCGGGTTCTCCCGGGCCGCGCTCACCTCCACGATGGACCTCCGGACGCCGCCATGCGCTCCGAATCGCGTGCCACCACCCGGAAGCACACCTGATGGGTGACGGCCGGTCAGCCTTTGGTACCAGTTCCGCGGCCGGCGCCCGCCCGATCGGCCCGGGCGGACGTACGGTGGGTTCGTCCGCGTCTGTCCATCGGTTCGTCCGGCCCGGATCCGTCCGGCGGCAAGGAGTCGACAATGTCAGGAACGATCGGCACCGAGGGCGTCGAGGTCCAGGACGTCGAAGCGGCCGACCGCTTCGAGGCCCGGATCGACGGGGCGCTCGCGGGCTTCGCCGAGTACATCCGGAGCGGAAAGCTGGTGGTCTACCCGCACACCGTGGTGGACCCGGCCTTCGAGGGCCGGGGCATCGGCGGCGCACTGGCCAGGGCGGCCCTGGACGACGCCCGGAAGCGCGGGCTGCCGGTGCTGGCCACCTGCCCGTTCATCAAGGCGTGGATGATCCGGCACCCGGAGTACGCGGATCTGGCGTACGAGAACCAGAGCCGGGTGAGCGACTGATGGGCGGCGTCCGGGAGTACCCGGCCGACGGCGTGACGGTCGGCTTCGACGCGACGGTCTGCCGGCACGCCGCCGAGTGCGTGCGCGGACTGCCTGAGGTGTTCGACACCGGGCGGCGGCCCTGGGTGCACCCGGGGGCGGCCGCGCCCGAGCTGGTCGCCGAGGTGATCCGGCGCTGCCCGACCGGGGCGCTGAGCTACCGGCTGACGGTGGGCGGGGCGGAGCAGCCGGAGCGGCCGACCACGGTGCGGCGGACGGCGGACGGGCGGCTGCTGGTCCGGGGCGAGCTGTCGATCGAGGGGCGGCAGAGCAGCAGGGCGATGCTGTGCGGTTGCGGGAGCAGCGCGGAGCAGCCGTACTGCGACCGGAGCGGGGTCTGCGGCGGTCACGAATGACAGATATTGAAATCTGTCATCACACATGCCATAGTTGAGGCATCGCCCCTCCCTCCCCTCAGGAGCCTCCTCATGAGCACCACCCCCGCCCGCACCCGCCTCGGCAGCACCGGCCCGGAGACCTCCGCGCTCGGCCTCGGCCTGATGGGCATGTCCGACCTGTACGGCCCGGCCGACGAGGCCGAGTCGATCGCCACCGTCCACGCGGCGCTGGACGCCGGCGTCACCCTGCTGGACACCGGCGACTTCTACGGCATGGGCCACAACGAGCTGCTGCTGCACGACGCGCTGCGTGGTCGCGACCGCGAGTCGGTGCAGATCAGCGTCAAGTTCGGCGCCCAGCGCGGCCCGGACGGCAGCTGGCTCGGCTACGACACCAGCCCGGCCGCCACCAAGACCGCCCTCGCGTACACGCTGCGCCGGCTGCGCACCGACCACATCGACGTCTACCGCCCGGCCCGGCTCGACCCGAACGTGCCGGTCGAGGAGACCGTCGGCGCGATCGCCGACCTGGTCAAGGCCGGGTACGTCCGGCACATCGGCCTCTCCGAGGTCGGCGCCGACACCCTGCGCCGGGCCGCCGCGGTGCACCCGATCAGCGACCTGCAGATCGAGTACTCGCTGATCTCCCGTGGCATCGAGGCCGAAATCCTGCCCACCGCGCGCGAGTTGGGCATCGGCGTGACCGCGTACGGGGTGCTCTCGCGCGGTCTGCTGAGCGGCCACTGGCAGCACGACCGGGAGATCTCGGCCACCGACTTCCGGGGCTTCAGCCCGCGCTTCCAGGGCGAGAACCTGACCCACAACCTGAGCCTGGTGGAGGCCCTGCGGGGGATCGCCGAGGGCCGGGGCGCCAGTGTCGCCCAGGTCGCCATCGCCTGGGTGGCCGGGCGCGGGTCGGACATCGTGCCGCTGGTCGGCGCGCGTCGCCGGGAACGGCTGGCCGAGGCGCTCGGCGCCCTGGACGTGCAGCTCACCGAGGGCGAGCTGGCCGCGATCGAGGCCGCCGTCCCGGCCGGGTCGGCCGCCGGGGACAGGTACGCTGCGGCTCAGATGGCCCACCTCGACAGCGAGCACTGACCCGCCGTCGGCCCGGCGGTCGGCCCGAACCGGAGGAAAGACCGTGACCAGCGAGAGTGCCCTGACCTCCGAGCAGATCCTCAGCGCCGCCGAGGACGTGCTGCGGCGGTTCGGGCCCGCCAAGGCCACGGTGGTGGACATCGCCCGCGCCCTCGGCGTCAGCCACGGCAGCGTCTACCGGCACTTCCCCAGCAAGGCGGCGCTCCGCGAGGCCGTCACCCAGCGCTGGCTGGACCAGGCGCACCACGAACTGGCCGCGATCAGCAGCCGGCCGGGCCCGGCCGCCGAGCGGCTGCACCGCTGGCTGGCCACCCTGTTCGCGGCCAAGCGCCGGAAGGCCCTGGACGACCCGGAGCTGTTCGCCACCTACCTCACCCTGGTCGGCGAACTCTCCAGCACCGTCGAGGCCCACGTCGCCACCCTGACCACCCAGATCGCCGCCATCCTCGACGACGGCGTCCGCCAGGGCGAGTTCCGTACCACCGACACCGCCACCACCGCCCGCGCGGTCTTCCAGGCCACCGCGCACTTCCACGACCCGGTGCACGCCGCCGAGTGGTCCGACCCACGCAGCCAGGCCGACTTCGAGGCCCTCTGGACCCTCCTGCTGACCGGCCTCGGCCCCCCGGCCTGACCCGGGAAACCCGCTCGCGCCCGGGTGGCCCGAGCAGCGAGGATGGCGTCTCCCGCCGGACCCCGAGGAGAACCGCCATGCGCCCCGCCCACGACAGCCTGCACGGCCTCGCCCTCGGCGACGCCTTCGGTGACCGCTGGTTCCAGGTCGCCCCGGGCGAGGCGGAGGTCGAGCTGACGAGCCGTCGGGTGCGGCCCGCACCGTGGCACTGGACCGACGACACCGCGATGGCGCTGGTGCTGTTCCGCCACCTGGAGACCCACGGCGAGGTGCGCCCCGACCTGCTGGCCGGCGAGTTCGCGCGCGAGTACACGGTGAATCCGGGCCGCAAGTACGGGCCCTCGATGCACCAGGTGCTCCGGGCCGTCGAGGCCGGCGCCGACTGGCGCACCGTCACCTCGGAGATGTTCGACGGCCAGGGCTCGTACGGGAACGGGGCGGCGATGCGGGTGGCACCGCTCGGCGCCTGGTTCGCGGACGACCTCGACCGGGTGGCCGAGCAGGCCCGACGGTCGGCGCTGGTGACGCACTTCAACCCGGAGGCGGTGGCCGGCGCGGTCGCCGTCGCGCTGGCGGCGGCACTGGCCGTCCGCAGCCGGGGCGGGGCCGCGCCGGAGCGGGCCGACCTGCTCGCCGAGGTGGCGGGCCGGCTGCCGGAGAGCGACGTCCGGTCCGGGCTGCGGATCGCGGCCCGCCTCCCGGCCGGGACCTCGGTGCGGCACGCCGCCGTGGTGCTCGGGTCGGGGCTGCGGATCTCGGCGCCGGACACGGTGCCGTTCGCCCTCTGGTGCGCCGCGGGTGAGTTGGACGACCTGCCCGAGGCGGTCTGGCGCACCCTCGGCGGGTGGGGGGACATGGACACCACCTGCGCGATCGCCGGCGGTGTGGTGGCGGCCAGGACCGGGCTCGGCCAGGTCCCGGCCGGGTGGTGGCGGGCGGTGGAGGAACTGCCGGGTCAGTCCCGGGAGTTGCCGAAGACGATGCGGTAGCCGACCAGCAGGACGAAGGCGCCCGCGATCGAGGCGATCCAGGTGGCGGGGTCGTAGAAGCTGGTGGTCACCGGGCGGTGGAGGAGTGACGAGGAGAGCCAGCCGCCGACGAAGGAGCCCGCGATGCCGATCAGGGTGGTGACGATCAGGCCGCCCGGGTCGCGGCCCGGCAGGATGAACTTGGCGATTCCCCCGGCGACCAGGCCGAGGATGATCCAGCTGAGGATACCCATGGTGCTGTTCCTGCCCTTCCCCTCGCCCGCCCATGCGTGAACGGTCTCTGCGGAGCAGGACGCGGCACCCCGCCCACCCGGTTGCACTCCGCCGGGTGGGCGACCACCTGCTGGGACGAGCTTGACGCAGCCGCCCCACGGCGTCAGGATCACCCCATGGACACCGGCACCACCCTCGTCTGCCGCCTGCACGTCGATCTGCGACGCCAGGCGAGCGACATGTGTGCCTGCTGACGGTTCCACCTCGTTCCCTGTGACGTCTGCCAGGGCCTGAGCCGCCGCACCGGCTCCGCTCCACCCGTCTGGCTTCCCTCCCGCTCGACCGTCACCGTGCTGCCGCACGGCTGCCGGTCCGCTTCGGACTCCCCGAGGACCCGTCATGAGCCTTGATCTGGACATCCGCCTGTCCACCGCACCCGCCCCGCTCTCCCCCGCCGCGCTGCGGGAGATCGTCCAGGAGGTGGCCGCCCGCCCCGGGGACTGGCTGCCCCGGGTCCGGCTCTCCGCCGACGAACGCTGGTACGAGCGGCTGAGCCTGACCGAGGATCACGAGGTCTGGCTGATCAGCTGGCTGCCCGACCAGTCGACCGGGTTCCACGACCACGGCGACTCCAGGGGCGCCTTCACGGTGGTCCTCGGCGAGTTGGAGGAGCTCTCCCTCGGCGGGCCCGAACACGGGCTGCTGGTACGGCGGTTGGCACCGGGAGCGGTACGCTCCTTCGGCCCCGAGTACCTGCACGACGTGCGGAACACCACCACGGGACCGGCGGTCACCATCCATGCGTACTCGCCGCCGCTGAGCGAGATGGCCAGGTACGAACTGCGGGCCGGCGGTCTGGTGCAGACCGCCTCGGAGCGAGCGGAGCAGTGGGCATGAGCGGCATCGACGCACTGGTGGAGCGGTCCCGCGAGGGCGTGCACCGGCCGGGCCCGGCGGAGGCGTACGACGCGGCGGCCGCGGGCGCGCTGCTGGTGGACATCCGGCCGGTCGGGCAGCGGGCCAGGGAGGGCGAGATCCCCGGTGCGCTGCTGATCGAGCGGAACGTGCTGGAGTGGCGGCTGGACCCGACGGGCAGTCACCGCATCCCGCAGGCCACCGGACCCGACCTGGCGGTGATCGTGGTCTGCTCCGGCGGCTACGCCTCCAGCCTGGCGGCGGCCGCCCTGCGCGAGATCGGGCTGCCGCTCGCCACCGACCTGGACGGCGGCTTCGTGGCCTGGGCGGCGGCCGGCCTGCCCACCCGGCCGGGCGGCCGACCGTCCTACGACGAGGTGGAACTGACCCGAAGTGACAGGATCGGTGAAGATCCGACAGATCATTGACGTTTGCCGCCATCCTGACCCGGGCAGGCCATAACGTCGCCAAGATCCGCACCGACCGACCCGCCCGACCCAGCGGCACCGGACGCCACCGGCGCCCGGAGCACCACCCGACCGAGGACCCTGACGTGATCAGATTCGACGGCGCAGCCAAGCGCCACCCCGACGGCACCGTTGCCGTCGAAGGGCTGGACCTGGAGGTGCCCGCCGGTCGAATAACCGTGCTGGTCGGCCCGTCCGGATGCGGCAAGACCACCCTGCTGCGGATGGTCAACCGGATGGTCGAGCCGACCGGCGGGCGGGTGCTGCTGGACGGCACCGACGTCGCCGAGCTGGACGCGGCCAAGCTCCGCCGGGGCATCGGCTACGTGATCCAGCAGGCCGGGCTCTTCCCGCACCGACGGGTGATCGACAACATCGCCACCGTGCCGTACCTGCTCGGCTGGGACAAGAAGCGGGCCCGGGCCAGGGCCGCCGAGCTGCTGGAACTGGTCGGCCTCGGACCGGAGACCGCGAAGCGCTACCCGTTCCAGCTGTCCGGCGGACAGCAGCAGCGGGTCGGGGTGGCCCGGGCGCTGGCGGCGGACCCGCCGGTGCTGCTGATGGACGAGCCGTTCAGCGCGGTCGACCCAGTGGTCCGGGGCGGCCTCCAGGAGGAACTGCTGAGGCTCCAGGGCGAGTTGAACAAGACCGTGCTGTTCGTCACGCACGACATCGAGGAGGCGGTCCGGCTCGGCGACCAGGTGGTGGTGCTCCGCGAGCACGGCCGGATCGCCCAGCACGCCGACCCGCACACCCTGCTGACCGCACCGGCGGACGAGGGCGTGGCCGGTTTCCTGGGCCGGGACCGCGGCCTGCGCGGCCTGGGCCTGCGCCCGGCCGTCGGGATCGCGGTCCGGCCGCTGGCCGAGGGCACCGGATACCACGGCTGGCAGCTGGCCCTGGACCCGGCGGGCCGCCCGGCCGAGTGGCGGCACCCGGACCGACCCGCCCGCCCCGCACCGGGGTTCAGGCCGGAGCAGGACACTCTGCGGACCGCGCTGGACGCCGCCGTGCTCTCCCCGGCGGGCGCGGCCGTGGTGCTGGACGCCCAGGGCCTGGCCGTCGGCACCGCCGACCGGGCCACCGTGCTGGCGGCGCTGACCGAGCCGCACCCGGCCCCGACCGAGCAGCACCGGGTGGCCGAAGGTGCCTGACGACGAACCGCTGGTCCGCTGGGACTGGATCCACGACCACCTCGGCTACCTGGGCGGACTCGCCCGGGACCACGCGGTGCTGTCCCTGGTCCCGGTGCTGATCGGCCTGCTGCTGGCGCTGCCGCTCGGGCTGGTCGGCGCGCGTTTCCCGCGCCTGTACCAACCCCTCGCGGTGGTCTTCAACACGCTGTACGCGATGCCCGCGGTGGCGCTGTTCACGCTGCTGGTGCCCTACACCGGGCTGGGCAGCCTGGGCACCGTGATGATCCCGCTCACCTTCTACGCGCTGGCGCTGCTGCTGCCCACCGTGGTGGAGGGCATCCGGGCCACCCCGGAGCCGGTCCGGCAGGCCGCCGTCGCGCTCGGCTACGGCCCCTGGCGCCGGCTGGCCGCCGTCGAACTCCCGGCCGCGGTGCCCTACCTGGTGGCCGGGCTGCGGGTCGCCGCGGTCTCCAGCATCTCGATGGCGGCGGTCGGCGCGCTGATCGGCCGGGGCGCGCTCGGCTACCTGTTCATCAACGGGTTCCAACTCACCTACACCACGCCGATCCTGGCCGGGATCGTGCTGATCGCGGCGCTCGCGCTGCTGGTCGACCTGACGCTGGTGGCGGCCCGCCGGGTGCTCGCGCCGTGGGCGGTCCGGGAGCAGGGGGGCGTCCGGTGAACTGGATCGACTGGCTGCACACCTTCTTCACCGCCCCCGCCCGGCAGACCGGGCCGGACGCGATCGCGCACCGCCTGGCCGAGCACCTCGCCTTCACCGGCGAGGCCCTGCTCTACGCGGGCCTGCTGGCCGTACCGGCCGGGCTGCTGCTCGGCTACACCGGCCGGGGCGCCGCCGTGGTCACCGTCCTGACCGGCACCGCGCGGGCGCTGCCCACGCTCGGGCTGGTCACCCTGGTGGTGCTGCTGGCGGGCGTCGGCGAGAGCGCCGTCCTGGTCCCGCTGGTGGTGCTGGCGATCCCGCCGCTGCTGGCGGGCGCGGTGGAGGGGGTCCGGGGCACCGACCCCGACCTGCGGGACGCCGCCCGGGGCATCGGCCTGACCCATCCTCAGGTGCTGTTCCAGGTCTGCCTGCCCGCCGCGCTGCCCACCCTGCTGGCCGGGCTGCGCAGCGCCACCATCCAGGTGATCGCCACCGCCACGGTGGCCGCGTACGTCGGTCTCGGCGGCCTCGGCCGCTACGTGATCGACGGCCTGGCCCTGCGCGACTTCCCGTCGGTGGCCGGCGGGGCGGTGCTCGTGGTGCTGCTCGCGCTGCTCACCCAGCTGCTGTTCGCGGGGCTGATCCGGTACGCGCTGCCACCCGGCGTCCGGCCAGGACGCACCGCCCACTGACCACTGCACGTCCCCGACCGCTCCACACCGACCACTAAGGAACCTTCATGACCACCCGTCTGCTCAGAACCGCCACGGCCGCCGCCCTCCTGCTGGGTGCCGCGGCGTGCAGCTCCTCCGGCGGCGGCGACCCGCTGGCGGCCCCCTCCGCCGCCGCGGGCTCCGGCAAGACCGTGGTGATCGGCTCGGCCAACTTCCCCGAGAACGAGCTGCTCGCCTCGATCTACTCGCAGGCCCTCAAGGCCAAGGGCGTCAAGGTCGAGGAGAAGTTCAACATCGGCAGCCGCGAGGTGCTCTACGGGCAGCTCAAGAGCGGTGCGCTGACCGTGCTGCCGGAGTACAACGGCGCGCTGCTGACCTACCTGGACGCCAAGAACCCGGCGCTGACCGGCGGCACCGAGGCGGTCAACGCCGCGCTCGTCACCAAGCTCCCGACCGAGCTGGCGCTGCTGGACTCCTCCGCCGCCCAGGACAACGACTCGCTGACGGTCACGCCGGAGACCGCCGCCAAGTACAACCTGAAGAGCATCGCCGACCTGGCCGGCAAGTCCGCCGAGCTGGTGATCGGCGGCCCGCCGGAGTTCAAGAACCGCAGCGAGCCGCTGCTGAAGGACGCCTACGGCCTGACCTTCAAGGAGTGGAAGCCGACCGGCGAGACCACCGCGAACGCCATCAAGGACGGCAGCATCCAGGTCGGCAACGTCTTCACCACCGACCCGAAGATCGTCACGCTCAAGCTGGTCCCGCTGACCGACCCGAAGAACGTCTTCAGCACCCAGAACGTCACCCCGCTGGTGAACAAGGCGGGCGTGGACGCCACCAGTACCGAGGTGCTGAACAAGGTCTCCGCCAAGCTGGACACGGCCGGCCTGGCCGAGCTGATGAAGAAGGTGGCGGTCGACAAGACCGACCCGTCGGCGGTCGCCAAGGAGTGGCTGAAGGCCAACGGCCTGATCTGACGCACCGTCCGGTCAGCACGGCGGCCGCGGCCCGCATCCGGTTCTCCGGGTGCGGGCCGCGGCCGTGCTGTGGCCCTGGGGGCTGCTCAGTACCAGTGGTGGGTCTGCCAGAACGACCAGGCGGCGTTCGGGCTGCCGTAGCGCTCGTTCATGTAGCCGAGCGCCCAGCTGATCTGGGTGGCCGGGTTGGTGCGCCAGTCGGCACCGGCCGAGGCCATCTTGCCGCCGGGCAGCGCCTGGGCCAGCCCGTACGCGCCGGAGGAGGCGTTGGTGGCCTTGATGTTCCAGCCGCTCTCGTGGCTGATGATGTTGCTGAACGCGGCGTACTGACCGGCCGGGACGATGCTCCGGGCCAGCTCCTTGACCGCGCTCGGGCTGGTGCCGACGGTGGCGGCGGAGAGCTCGGAGCGCTGCTCGGAGCGGGAGGCCACGGCCGGGTTCTCCTGCTTCGGCTGCTCGGCCGGGGCCGGGGCCGCCTCGGGCTGCGTGGCAGCCGGGGCCGGGGTGCTCGCGGAGACCGCGACCGGGGCGGCGACGGCGTTCTCCTCGGGCAGCGCCACCGCGACCGCCGAGGCGGCGCAGGCGGTCGCCAGACCGGCGGAGGCCACCACGAGGGTGGTGCGGCGGCGCATCACGGCAAGGAGGGAACTACGCATGAAGAGGACGACCTCCATCGTGTGGACCGGCTCGGGGCGCACCGCTGCCCGGTCGGCTGAGCGCCGTGACCTGGGGCAGCCGCACCACCGGCCGTGAGCGCCCCTGCTGCTGCGGGCGCCTGGCGGCGCGCTCCCCCGGACCGGTCCGACCGAGTGGTGGCCGGTGCGACAGGCGGGAGCGCCTTGCGACTCCACCAGTGTTAACGCGTCCCCTACCGGCCCACAAGGGCACCGACTACGACGCCGGGTCGTAGTCCCGCCTTCACCTTCGACCCCCAGTCGCCTGAACACCGAGGAACCCGCCCACACCGCCGCCCCGCACCTTCGAAACCACTGTGGCCGGGCTCACCTCCGCCGGTACGCTCCGCCACCGGTACGCTACCGCTGCCGGTGCCCGGGCCGGCTGCCTTCGGGGGGAGACACCATGCAACCGCACCTCGGCCGTCCCGCGGACCCGCCGCCGCCGCGCGAGTGGCGCCGCTCCTGGTGGTGGCTGCCCGAGCAGGAGCGCCGGGCCAGGCGGGAGCGCCGCCGGGCGTACAACCGCTGGAAGGCGCAGCGGTCGAAGAACGACTGCGACGTCTGCGACTGCCTGGGCGACGGCTGCGGCGACCCCTGTCTGATCGCGCTGATCCCGGTGGTGCTGACCTCGGCCGTCCGGTTCGCCGTGGGCGGGCGGCGGGCCGGGGCGGATCCGGCCGCACCGGTGCCCGCCGGGCGGACGGCGGCCGCGCTGTACGGCGCCGTCCACCACTACCGCGCCCGGATCAGCCCGGCCCGGCGGGCCTGCTGCCCGTACACCCCGTCCTGCTCCACCTACGCCGTGCAGGCGCTGCACCGGCACGGCGCGGCCCACGGCGCCCGGCTCGCCGCAGGCCGGCTGCTGCGCTGCCGACCGGGCACCCGGGGTGGCAGCGACCCGGTGCCGGGGCGCTGACCGGCCGTCAGTTCTTCGCCCAGGGGCGGCAGAGCAGCGCGAAGGTGAGCAGCGCGACCGCCCCGCAGGCCGCGACCACGATGCCGAGCAGCAGGACCGAGGGCCGGCCGCCGAGGCTGCTGAGCGGAGCCACCAGCGCGCCGCAGGCGAAGGTGCTGACACCGATCAGCGCCGAGGCGGACCCCGCCGCGTGCGGGGCCATGGTGAGCGCCTGGGCCGAGGAGTTCGGCAGCACCAGACCCATCCCGGCCATCAGCAGGAAGAGCGCGGGCCACACCCCGGCCAGGCCGAGGTGCCAGACCGTGCTGAACAGGACCAGCGCCAGGCCGGCCACCAGCGCGGCGGCCAGCCCGATCGGCATCAGCCGGTTCATCGGCATCCGCTGAACCAGCACCCGACCGTTCAGCTGGCTGAACCCCACCACGGCAAGGGAGTTGACCGCGAAGATCAGGCTGTAGGTCTGCGGGGTGATCTGATACTCGCTCTGCAGCACCACCGAGGACCCGCCCACGTACGCGAACAGCGCCCCGAAGCTGAACGCGCTGGTCAGCACGTAGCCGGTGAACCGCCGGTCCCGGAGCAGCCCGCCGATCGCCCGCAGCGTGGTGCGGAAGCCGCCCCCGTGCCGCCGCTCCGGCGGCAGCGACTCGCCCAGCCCGAGCAGCACCCAGGCGGTGAGCACCGCGCCGAACAGCACCAGGGCCAGGAACGAGCCCCGCCAGTCGGTGAACCTGAGCAGCTGGGCGCCGACCGCCGGGGCGAAGATCGGGGCCAGCCCGCTGATCAGCCCGAGCGAGGCCATGAAGCGGACCATCGCCACGCCGCCGAACCGGTCCCGGGCGATCGCCCGGGCGATCACCAGCCCGGCCGCGCCCGAGAGGCCCTGCAGGAAACGCCCGCCCACCAGCACCGGCATCGACCCGGCGAACGCACAGATCAGCGTGGACAGCGTGTAGAGCACCAACCCGGCCAGCAGCGGCCGACGGCGGCCGAGCCGGTCGCTCATCGGACCGAACACCAGCTGACCGATCGCCAGCCCGAGCAGCGAGCCGGTCAGGGTCAGCTGGGCGGCGGGCGCGGTCGAACCGAGGTCACCGGTGAGCGCCGGGATCGCCGGCAGGTAGAGGTCGGTGGTGAGCGGTCCGAGCGCGACCAGGCTGCCCAGCACCACCACGGCGGCCCGCCCCGGCGCGGGACCGTCGGCCGCCTCCTCACCCGCCTGCCCGGCCGGTTGCTCGGCAGTGATCCGGGCGGGTGTCGCGCCGGCGGTCTCGGCGGTCGGGCCTGTCATGGGGCTCCTCGGGTGCTGGTCGGGTGCCCCAGTCCTACCGCAGCCGCCCCCGTCCGAGGAACCCGGCCCCCACCGCTACTCCGTGGTCGTACCGGCCTTGCGGGCCGCGATCACCACCACGTCGTCCTGCCAGCCGTACAGCCGGTCCCCGATCACCGCCACGTTGTACAGCCCGCAGCGGGCGTCCGCCCGGGCCACCGCGTCGTTCGGGAACCAGGCCGCGCGGAGCCGCACCGTGCCCTCCGGGCTCGCCCTCCGGCACTCCGCCGGCAGCTTGCCGTCCGGCAGGGTGGCGCTGATCAGCCGGTCCCCGCCGGTGGTCGACATCAGGTACGCGACCTTGGTCGCCCCGTCCGGCAGCCAGCGCGGCACCGAGCTCAGGTCCTGCTTGGCGGCCGCCCCCGAGGCGTAGTGCGACCTCTGCTGGTGCCGGTCCTCGAACCAGTCCTGCGCCTTCGGCAGCACCACCAGCGCACCGGCTGCCACCACCGCCGCACCCGTCAGCGCACCGACCGCCACCTTGCCCGCGACACCCATGCCGCACCCCTCGCCCTCGACTCCGACCCGCTCCACCCATCCTTGCGGAGGGTGCGGCAGCCGCAGTCGGCACGAAGTACCGCTTCGGCCTCCACCCCTGGTCTGACGGCGGCCGCTACGGACGGAACTCCCGGACCACCTCGATCAGGCCCACGATGTGCTGGTTGAACTCGGCCAGCTCCTCGGCCGGGACCCAGAGCTCCAGGATGGTCCGGCCGCCGGCCTGCCGGACGGGGTACCGGGTCAGGAAGTCGGTCTCCACCTCGAACCGGGTCACGTAGCCGACGCCGGAGGCGGGCACGTTCCAGTCCCGGGCGATCCGGACCGCGTAGTCCTCGTTCAGCACGGGGTAGAAGATCGGCTGGTCCGGCAGCCGGGGCGGCCAGGCGCGCCAGGCGGCGGCCTCGACCAGCGCGAGCTCCTCGGGGCCGGTGGGGCGCCACAGGGTGGTGGTCGCGGTCATGGTCCTGCTCCCCCTCCGGTCGAGGCCGGCGGTCGGCAGCCGGTGGCCGCCGCTCGGCGAAGGGCCCACCGTAGTGGCCGGTCCCCCGGCCGCCCAACGGGTTTGTGCCGGTCAGCGGTAGGCGGACTCGCCGGTGATGGCCTCGCCCAGCACCAGGGTGTGGATCTCGGAGGTGCCCTCGTAGGTGAGCACCGACTCCAGGTTGTTGGCGTGCCGGAGCACCGGGTACTCGACCGTGATGCCGTTGGCGCCCAGGACGGTACGGGCGCTGCGGGCCACCTCGATCGCGGTGCGGACGTTGTTGAGCTTGCCGAAGCTGATGTGGGCCGGGCCGCACTGCCCGGCGTCCTTGAGGCGGCCGATCCGGTGGGCGACCAGGTACGCCTTCTCCACCTCCAGCATCATCTCGACCAGCTTCTGCTGCGTCAGCTGGAAGGCGGCGATGGGGCGTTCGAACTGGATCCGGGTCTTCGCGTACTCCAGCGCGGTGGTGTAGCAGTCCCGGGCCGCGCCGACGGTGCCCCAGAGGATGCCGTACCTGGCCTCGCCCAGCGAGGAGAGCGGGCCGCGCAGGCCGCGCACCCCGGGCAGCACCGCGTCGGCCGGCAGCACCACCTCGTCCAGCACCAGTTCGCTGGTGACCGAGGCGCGCAGCGAGAGCTTGCCGTGCACGTCGGTGGCGGAGAAGCCGGGGGTGCCGCGCTCGACCAGGAAGCCGCGCAGGCCCTCGTCGGTCTGCGCCCAGATCACCGCGACGTCCGAGATCGACCCGTTGGTGATCCACATCTTGGTGCCGGACAGCACCCAGTCGGTGCCCTTGCGGCGGGCCCGGGTGCGCATGTTGGCGGGGTCGGAGCCGAAGTCCGGCTCGGTCAGCCCGAAGCAGCCGATCGCCCGGCCGGCCGCCAACTCCGGGAGCCAGCGCAGCTTCTGCTCCTCCGAACCGAAGGCGTGGATCGACCGCATGGCGAGCGAGCCCTGCACCGAGACGAAGCTGCGCAGCCCGGAGTCGGCCGCCTCCAGCTCCATGCACGCGACCCCGTACTCGACGGCGGTCGACCCGGCGCAGCCGTAGCCCTCCAGGTGCATCCCCAGCACCCCGAGCTTCCCCAGCTCGGGCGCCAGCTCCTTCGCCGGGAAGACCCCCCGGTCGAACCAGTCCCCCACGTACGGGCGGATCCTCTCGTCCGCGAACTTCCGTACGGTGTCCCGGATCAGGCGCTCCTCGTCGGTGAGCAGCTCGCCCACCGCGAGCAGGTCGGCCGGGTCGGGGCTGGTGCGTGCCATGTCGCGCTCCTCGGGGCGGGGTGAGAGTGGCACGAGTATCGCGCACCATCCAGGCACCAGGGACATGGCAAGGCGCGAGACGCCGACCACACCCGACGGGACGGCGGGTCAGGGTTGCTAGTCTTTTGAACGCGCTCAGAAGCTCTGGCCGCACGGGGGTGGGGCTTTGCGTTTCCGGATTCTGCTGCTCATCGCGGGCACCGTCGCCGCCGGGCTCGGCGTGCGCGCCGTGGTCGGCGGGCCGGTGGGCGACGCCCTCCGGGACGCGCTCTACACCGCCATGGTGTACCTGCTGGTGCTGCTCGCCGCTCCCCGGACCAGGCCCGTCGCCGTGGCCGGGCTCGCGCTCGGGGTGAGCTTCGCGGTCGAGTTCCTCCAGCTCACCCGGATCCCCCCGGCGCTGCGGATCGTGCTCGGCTCCACCTTCAACCCGCCCGACCTGCTCTGGTACGCCGCGGGGGCGGCGGTCTGCCTGCTGATCCACCGTCGGCTCCGGCAGGCGGGAACCGGGCCGGGGTGAAGCGGCGTCAATTGCTCGTCGGAGGCTGCGACCAAAACCCGGGGCCGACCCGTCTGGTGGGTAGAGCCCGCGCAGCGCGGGCCCGCATGGCCGGCGTGCGGTTGGCACCACCAAGGGACAGCAACCGAAATGAACGAAGAAGACGGGTTCCGACCCAACGAGTTCCACCACGCGCTCGACACCGAACTGGCCGCCCTGACCGCCCCGGCGCTGGGTGACCTGGTCGGCCTGGCCGCCAAGGGCGGCCGTCGGAAGCGGCGTCTGCGCGCCGCCGGTGCGGCCTTCGGATCGGTGACCGCCGTGGCCGCACTGGCGGTGCTGGTCGGGTCGCTGGGCACCGGCCCGGCGCAGTCGACCGTGGCCGGCCCGGCGATCGGGCCCGCTGCGGCGCCGGCCTCGGTCGCCGCCTCGCCGTCCGCCCCGGCGACCCCGGCGGCGCAGGCCGACCCGCTGGTCCCGGTCACGGCGGCGAGCCTGCTCGACGCCGTGGTGAAGTCACTGCCGGCCGGGCTGACCGCCGACACCTTCCGGGCCAATCAGGCGAAGTACCCGATCGTCGACGGCATCGGCTACCCCGCGGTCTTCGCCTACGTGAACACGTCGGCCGGCGTCGGCCGGATCAGCGTCGGGGCCTTCCAGTCCGATCCCGAGGAGCCCGCCTGCCTGGCCGGCACCCAGGGCCGCATCACCACAGTCTGCTCCACCTCACCCGCGGGTGACGTGGTCGAGGTCGAGACCAACCCGACCAACTGCATCCAGGCCACCCGGGTCACCGTGCACCGCCCCCAGAACCTTGGGGTCGCGATCGACATCTCCAGCTGCCTGAACTGGACGAACGGTCAGAACCCGCCCGCGGTCCCGGCCCTGACGCAGGAGCAGGCCGTCGCGCTGGCCAGCAGCCCGCTGATCAGCACCTCCATGCCGTCCGCCTTCGTCGCGGCCGCCAACGCGAAGTACCCGGAACTGCCCCAGCCGCAGTAACACACCACCGACCGCCGCGGCCCCGTTTCCGGGGCCGCGGCGCTCCCCTTGACCCCCACCGAGACCGGAGCCCGATGGTGCGCACCGAAGCCGAGTTCACAGCCTTCGCCGAGGCCAACGTCACCCGCCTGCGACAGACCGCCTATCTGATGTGCCGGGACTGGCACCTCGCCCAGGATCTGACCCAGGGCACCCTCACCAAGATGTACCTGGTCTGGAACCGGCTAGCCCGCCAGAGCGCCGACCCGTTCAGCTACGCCCGCAAGGTGCTGCTGAACACCCTGCTCGACCACAAGCGGCTGCGCAGCAGTGGCGAACTGACGGTGGACCAGCTGCCGGACCGGCCGGACCCGAGCGACCCGACGGCCGACCGGCTCACCCTGCTGAACGCCCTGGCGCTGCTGCCCAAGCGCGACCGGGCCATCGTGCTGCTGCGCTACTGGGACGACCAGAGCGTGGAGCAGACCGCCGAGATCCTCGGGGTGAGCACCGCCGTGGTGAAGTCGCAGAGCATGCGCGCACTGGCCGTGCTGCGCACCCACCTGGGCTCGGACCGCGAGGCGCTGTTCGGCTGAGCTGGGCAGCACGTGTGACATTGCCTCCACAGCCGTGACCCCGGACCTGCCCCGGGTGTTGGGCCGGTCATGCGTACCGTGCTCCGAACCGCCGCCACCGCCGCTCTGCTGCTGGTGGCCGCCGTCGCTCCCGCCCAGGCCGTTCCGTCCGCCGACGGGCACAGCATCCCCGTGGGCGCCATCAGCGACCTGGGCAGCGTGCTGACCCTCGCGGACGTGGGCTACGACTTCGCCACTCTGCTCGGTCGGTAGGAGCCACCGGAAATACCCGGGGCGTCCGCGCGGCTGGCAGAGGCAGGAGGTGCAAGGTCATGCAGGAGTACCGGATCGAGCACGACTCGATGGGCGAGGTGCGGGTGCCCGCAGCCGCCAAGTGGCAGGCGCAGACCCAGCGGGCGGTGCAGAACTTCCCGGTCTCGGGCCAGCGGCTGGAGCGGGCGCACATCGCGGCGCTGGCCCGGATCAAGGCGGCCGCGGCCCGGGTGAACGCCGAGCTGGGCGTGCTGGACGCGGAGACCGCGGCGGCGATCGCGGCGGCCGCCGAGGAGGTGGCCGAGGGGCGGTGGGACGAGCAGTTCCCGGTGGACGTGTTCCAGACCGGGTCGGGCACCTCGTCCAACATGAACGCCAACGAGGTGATCGCCACCCTGGCCGCCGAGCGGCTGGGCCGGCCGGTGCACCCGAACGACCAGGTGAACGCGAGCCAGTCCTCCAACGACGTCTTCCCGTCCTCGATCCACATCGCGGCCACCGCCGCCGTGACGGGTGAGCTGATCCCCGCCCTGGAACACCTGGCGGCGGCGCTGGAGCGGAAGTCGGCCGAGTTCGCCGAGGTGGTGAAGTCCGGGCGGACGCACCTGATGGACGCCACCCCGGTCACCCTCGGCCAGGAGTTCGGCGGCTACGCGGCACAGGTCAGGTACGGGGTCGAGCGGCTGCGCGCCACGCTGCCCCGGGTGGCCGAACTGCCGCTCGGCGGCACGGCGGTGGGCACCGGGATCAACACCCCGCCCGGCTTCTCGGCCGCCGTGATCGCCGAGGTGGCCCGGACCACCGGGCTGCCGCTGACCGAGGCCAGGGACCACTTCGAGGCGCAGGGCGCCCGGGACGGCCTGGTCGAGCTGAGCGGTCAGCTGCGCACCGTCGCGGTCGGCTTCACCAAGATCGCGAACGATCTGCGCTGGATGGGCTCGGGCCCGCGCACCGGCCTGGGCGAGCTCAACCTGCCCGACCTGCAGCCCGGTTCCTCGATCATGCCCGGCAAGGTGAACCCGGTGCTGCCCGAGGTGGTGCTGATGGTGGCCGCCCAGGTGATCGGCAACGACACCACCGTCACGGTGGCCGGGGCGGGCGGCAACTTCGAGCTGAACGTGATGCTGCCGGTGATCGCCCGCAACGTGCTGGAGTCGGTGCGACTGCTCGGCAACAGCGCCCGGCTGCTGGCCGACCGCACGGTGGACGGCCTGACCGCCAACGTCGAGCGGGCCCGCGAGTTCGCCGAGTCCTCCCCCTCGGTGGTCACCCCGCTCAACCGGTACATCGGCTACGAGGAGGCCGCCAAGGTGGCCAAGCAGGCGGTCGCCGAGCGCAGGACGATCCGTCAGGTGGTCGAGGAGCGTGGCTACGTCGCGGCCGGGAAGCTGACGGCGGCCCAGCTCGACGAGGCGCTGGACGTACTGCGGATGACGCACCCCTGACCCCCCGAGAGGGGGACCGGACGCACCGGTGGCGCGGACCTCCCGGTCCGCGCCACCCGCGCAGATACTCAGCCCCCGGCGGCCATGCCGCCGGATCCGCCCCGGCGCATGCCCCGCCCGGCCAGGCCCGCCGCCATCCCGACGGCCGCCATGCCCAGGCAGACCATCAGCCCGCCGGTGATCACATTGGTGAGGATGGTCCGCCGGATCGCGTCCGTACCGGCGACCACCCAGGGCGCCAGGATCGTCCAGGCACCGATCAGGGTGGCGGCCCAGGCGCGCGCGTGGGTGCGCTCGTACGCCGATCCGTAGCCCGCCATCAGGACCGTGAAGGCCAGGCCGAGGATCAGGTTGCTGACCGTCAGCCCGGAGAAGCCGGAGAACCCGACCACCCAGGGCGAGACCGCCAGGAACAGACCCGACAGCATGGCCAGTGCCTCGACCGCCTGCGCCCGGGGAGTCGACACCACCCGCTCGTACTGCTCACGCATCTCCAGGATGTCCGGATGGTGCTCCATGCTCATCGGAAGCTGGGTTGACACCAGGACCACCTCCTCAGTCGGCACTTGGCACGCGCATGCTCACTACCCAGTCTGCGGCAGAAATAACAGTTTGTCCGGATTTACCCCCAGAAGGACTCGACGGCGGCCGCCTCCGCCGCCCACAGCTCCTCGGGCACCGCCTCGAACGGCTCGACCACCACCCGGCCGCCGTCCCGGCGCCAGCTGCCGAGCACCCGCCCGTCCACCACCAGCGCGGGCCGGACCAGCCCGCCACCCGCGTTGATCCGCTTCGCGTACCGCTGATCCAGCATCAGCCCCCGGTCGCGGTAGCCGAGCAGGTAGTTGTCGAAACCACCGAGCAGCCGCACCAACGGCTCCCCCTCCCCCGGCGGCTCGCCGACCGCGAACAGGCCGTCCCCGACCTCGGGCAGTCCGGCGAAGGCCCGGCGGCCGACCGCCTGGGTCAGCCCGGACCAGGCCGCGAAGTCCGCCGGCCCGGCCGGCCCGAAGGCGGCCACGTACCGGGCGGCCAGCTCGGCCGCCGCCTGCTCCGGGTCGGCCTCCGCCCCGGCCGGCACCAGCCGGTACCCCGGCTCACGTGGGGTCAGCTCCGCACCCCGGCAGAGCAGGCCGAGCCCGGCCGCGTACGCCATCAGGTGCGCCGGGGCCTGCCCGGTCGGCTCGACGCCCACGCCCCGGTGGTTCAGCCGGGCCACCAGCTCGGCCCGGGACAGCGGCTCGGTGAGCACCTCCGGCAGCACGGCCAGCGCCCGGCCGAGCACCTCCTCGGTCAGCCCGAGCTCCCGCCGCCTGCGGGCCCCCGCCGCGATGTTCCGCGCCCCGAACAGGGCCAGCAGCGGCTGGAGCTGATCGGTCGGCAGCAGGTGCAGGGTGCCGCGCATCAGCCAGCTGCTCACCACCTCGCTGTCCAGGTACGCCCGCTGCACCGCCGCCGGCTCGGCCAGCCCGCGCGCCCGCAGGCCGAGCCGGGCCGCCCCGGCGTCCTGCGCCTGGATGCCGGGGGCCCGGGCGGCGATCTCGGCCACCGTGGCTGGCCGGTCGGCAAACTGACTGTGCATCCGCCACCGCAGCAGCTGGTCGTCGTCGGTCACCAGGCTATTCTGCTCCGCCATTGACTGATCGTCGGGAGCAGAAAACCGTGGCCGCGGATTCCGTACCGGTGCGGGTGCGGCGGGAGGGCGGAGCGCATTGTCGGTGCCGCTCTACTCGGGTTCTTGTGCTTCTGCGGGGATGGTCCAACGCAGCAGGGTGGTGTTGCCGCGCTGTTCCAGAGTGACCGCGTAGACCTGGTTCCAGGCTCGTTCGCCGCGGTGGCGCATGGAGTGGTCGCCCGGGTCCCAGCCCAGCCCCAGGACCTGGCATCCGTCGATCTCGATATGGCCGGCGAGCAGGGGGTGGGTCAGGCCGGCCCGCTCCAGCAGGTGGAAGTGGGTGTGCGCATCCACGGAGACCATCAGCCCGATGCGGGGCCCTTCCGAAAGCCAGCTCTGCAGCCGGCCGGCGAACGCGTGAGCTTCGGCCAGCGGGAGGTCGAGCCGCCCGTAAGGGCCCTGCCCACCGTACTGGGGTGTCCGTTCGCCGCCGAAGTGGGCGTGGGCGTCCTCCTCGTCCTTCCCCCAGTACCTGACGTCGGCGAGTCCGTTGATCGACTCGCCCGGCAGCCCGACGAACGAGTCGAGGGCGCGGGCGTCCCCGAGGACCATGCCGCACCGGTCGACCGGCAGGTCACCGAGCCGGATCGGCGCTCCGCCGGGGTCGCCCGGCCAGGGCAGGCCGAGGTCGATTTCCAGGACCGACATCACCGGCCCGTCGTACGACTCCGCTGTCTCGGCGCGCACCTTCAGCGACCGGTCGGCAGCGGCCGGCACCGCGACCGCCTCGCAGGACCAGTTCCGGCTCGGGCCGTCCGCGGGCTCGTGCAGATGACCGCCACCGTGCGTCGCGGCGGCCAGTGCCCGCACGGACAACGGGTCGCCGAGCTCGGACCAGTGATCGATCCAGCCGGCCATACCCAGGACGAGCACCCCGGACGGCGCGGTGACGACCCCGAGGTCGACGGAGGTCTCACTCATCCGCTGATTCAACCAGGGCGGACTGTCACCGACAGCCACGGGCACCGCGGTCGCCGGCGGTCACAGGGGTGATCCGCGTCTCAACCCGGTGCGCCGCCGTTGCCTATGAAACTCGTTGCATAGCAGGATGGCGAGCATGGCACTGGAGCACGCGATCCTCGTCTCACTGCTGGAGCAGCCCGGCTCCGGGTACGAGCTGGCGCGGCGGTTCGACCGTTCGATCGGACGGTTCTGGACCGCCACCCACCAGCAGATCTACCGGGTGCTGCGGCGGATGGAGGCGGACGGCTGGATCGCCGCCCAGGAGGTCGCCCAGGACGGCCGGCCGGACAAGAAGGTGTACGCGGTGGCCGGGGACGGGCGCTCGGTGCTCTCCGACTGGCTGCGCGAGCCGGTCGAGCCGGAGACCGTCCGGCACGAGCTGGCCGTCAAGATCCGGGCCGCCGCCTTCGACGACCCCGCCGCCCTGGTCTCCGAGGTGACCCGCCACCGGGACGGCCACGCCGCCCTGCTGGAGCGCTACCGCACCGGCGAACTGCGCGACTTCCCGCCCGGCACCGAGCTCGACCCGCAGCAGCAGCTCCAGCACGTGGTGCTGCGCGGCGGCATCGAGTACGAGCGGATGACCATCGCCTGGCTCGACGACGTACTGAGCACCCTGCACCGCCTCGCCCACTGACCCTCACCCCCTCAGGAAGCCACATGCTCTTCAACCCGAGCACCTACGACCCGAAGCAGTTCGACGACACCACCCGCCGGCTGCTCCGCGCCACCGTGGACTGGTTCGAGTCGCGCGGCAAGCAGGCGCTGATCGACAGCTACATCGACCGCGCCTGGTACGGGGACTTCCTCGAGTTCGCCGCGAAGGAGGGGCTGTTCGCCGAGTTCCTGACGCCCTCCTCCGCCGACCCCGAGAAGCGCTGGGACACCGCGCGGATCGCCGAGCTGAACGAGATCCTGGGCTTCTACGGCCTCGGCTACTGGTACACCTGGCAGGTCACCATCCTGGGTCTCGGCCCGGTCTGGCAGAGCGGGAACGAGGCCGTCCGGGCCCGCGCCGCGAAGCTGCTGACGGAGGGTCACGTGATGGCCTTCGGGCTGTCCGAGCGCAGCCACGGCGCGGACATCTACTCCACCGACATGATCCTCACCCCGACCGCCGACGGGGGCTTCACCGCCACCGGCCCGAAGTACTACATCGGCAACGGCAACGTGGCCGGCCTGGTCTCGGTCTTCGGCCGCCGCTCCGACGTCGAGGGCCCGGAGGGCTACGTCTTCTTCGCGGTGGACAGCCGCCACGAGGCGTACCACCTGGTCAAGAACGTGGTGAACGCGCAGATGTACGTCAGCGAGTTCCGGCTGGAGGACTACCCCGTCCGGGCCGAGGACGTGCTGCACACCGGCAAGGCCGCCTTCGACGCCGCGCTGAACACCGTGAACGTCGGCAAGTTCAACCTCTGCACCGCCTCGGTCGGCATCTGCGAGCACGCGATGTACGAGGCCGTCACGCACGCCCACAACCGGGTGCTGTACGGCCGCAAGGTGACCGACTTCCCGCACGTGCGGCGGGAGTTGACCGACGCGTACACCCGCCTGGTGGCGATGAAGCTGTTCAGCGACCGGGCGGTGGACTACTTCCGCAGCGCCTCCCCGGAGGACCGCCGCTACCTGCTCTTCAACCCGATGACCAAGATGAAGGTCACCACCGAGGGCGAGAAGGTCATCGACCTGATGTGGGACGTCATCGCGGCCAAGGGCTTCGAGGCGGACACCTACTTCGACAAGGCCGCCAAGGACATCCGGGGCCTGCCGAAGCTGGAGGGCACGGTGCACGTCAACCTGGCCCTGATCCTCAAGTTCATGGCCAACTACCTGTTCGCGCCCACCGAGTACGCACCGGTGCCGACCCGGCTGGACGCCTCGGACGACGAGTTCCTGTTCCGGCAGGGCCCGGCCCGGGGCCTGGGCGCGATCCGCTTCCACGACTGGCGGACGGCGTACGACGCGCACGCCCACCTGCCGAACGTGGCCCGGTTCCGCGAGCAGGCGGACGGCCTGTGCGCGCTGCTGCTGGAGCACGCGCCGACCGCCGAGCAGCAGCAGGACCTGGACTTCCTGCTGGAGATCGGCCAGCTGTTCGCGCTGGTGGTCTACGGCCACCTGGTGCTGGAGCAGGCCGAGTTGACCGGCACCGAGCCCGACCTACTGGACGGCATCTTCGACTTCCTGGTCCGGGACTTCTCCGCGCACGCCACCGAGCTGCACGGCAAGACCTCCACCAGCGAGCCGCAGGCCGCCTGGGCGCTCGCCCAGGTCCGCCGCCCGGTGGCGGACGCCGAGCGCACCGCGAAGCTGTGGGCCCGGGTCGAGGCGCTCTCCGGCGCGTACGAGATGCGGCCGTGAGACACGTCGGGGGGGGGGGGCGCCGGGGGGGGGGGGGGGCCCGCCCCCCCCGGGGGGGGGGGGGGGTGGGGGGCGGGGGGGGGGGGGGGGGGGGGGGCGGGGGGGGGGGGGGGGGGGGGGGGGGGGGGGGC
>NZ_JBIWML010000013.1:0-124966 GCF_044766665.1 Kitasatospora sp. NPDC101801 | reverse complement strand
GGTCCCCCGCGCCCCCCCCTATGGTGGGGCCCGGGGGCTGGGGGCGCCCGGGCCGTTCGGTTTGGGGGCGTTTCCACCGGCGGTGCCGGGGCCCCTGGGCAGCAGGGGCCCGGCACCGACGGTCGGTCAGAAGGTGAGCTTCCAGCTGTTGACGTAGCCGGTGTCCTGCGCGGCGATGTCCTGGACCTTGAGCTTCCAGACGCCGTTGGCGACCTCGCTGGAGGCGTTCACCGTGTAGGTGGTGATCACGTTGTCGGCCGAGTCGCTGCTGCTGGAGTTCTTCAGCCGGTAGGTGCTGCCGTCCGGGGCGACCAGGTCGATCACCAGGTCACCGCGGTAGGTGTGCTTGATGTCCACGCCGACCTGGAGCGCGGCCGGCGCGTTGCCGGTGACACCGCTGACGGTGACCGAGGAGGTGACCGCCGCGCCGTTGTCCGGGATCTGCACGTCGGCGGTGTTCTCGAAGACCGTGCCGGGCAGCGGCGGGGCCTCGGTGCCCAGGGCCCAGACCGCGTACGCGATCGAGTCGGCGCCCCGGTCCAGCGAGGCGTCGCTGATGTTCGCGCTGGTGTCGCAGGAGGCGTGGTAGCAGGCGTCGAACTCCTGGCCCGAGGTGCCGCCCCACTTGGTGGCCTGGGCGGCCGTCTTGATCTCGTCGCCGCCGGTGTACAGTCCGCCGACCTTGATGCCCGCGGACTTGAACGGGGCGTGGTCGGACCGGCCGTCGCCGTTGGTCTCGATCTCGGTCGGCACGCTCACGCCGGCGAAGTAGTTCTTCAGCACGCCTTCGAGCTTGGGGTCGTCGTCGTAGACGAAGTAGCCCGGGTTGGGCGAGCCGATCATGTCGAAGTTCATGTACGCGTCGATCTTGGCCCGCTCGGCGGTGGGCAGGTTGTTGACGTAGTACTTGGAGCCGATCATGCCCAGCTCCTCCGCCCCCCACCAGCCGAACCGCAGGTGCTTGGTGGGCTGCAGGCCGGCCCGGGAGACGGCCAGCGCGGTCTCCAGGACGCCGGCCGAGCCGGAGCCGTTGTCGTTGATGCCGGGGCCCGCCGTCACCGAGTCCAGGTGCGCGCCCGTCATGATCACGTGGTTGGCGTCACCGCCCGGCCAGTCCGCGATCAGGTTGTAGCCGGTGGCGCCGCTGGTGGTGAAGGTCTGCAGGGTGGTGGTGAACCCGGCGGCGTCCAGCTTGCCCTTCACGTAGTCGACCGAGGCCTTGTACCCGGGCCGGCCGTGCGCCCGGGTGCCGCCGTTGGCGTTGGCTATCGACTGGAACTGGGCCAGGTGCGCCTTGACGTTGGCGACCGGGATGTCCGGGGCGGCCTGCACCGTGACGGCGGCCGGGCGGGCCTGGGTCACCTGGGCGGAGGCGGCGGTGGCGAGGAATCCGGCGGCCAGGGTGGCGGCGGCGCCGGTCGCGACGGCGGAGCGGAGCACGCGGGATCGCCGCGAGGCACGCTGAGACAAGGGGAGCTCCAGATTCTGGTGGGGCAGAACGGAACGTGCGAAGTGAGCCGGTCCCGGAGTCCGGTCGGCCGTGATGATTGACGCGACCATGATGATTGGGTGAATACCGAGACCCCGTCAAGGGGTTCGGCCCCGCGATCTCGCGGCGGAGTCGGCATCCGGCCAGGGACCGACCGGGACCACCGCCTCATGAAACCGGGACGGCGGGTGGCCCACCGTGGAACCAAACCGACCACCCGGAGGCCACCGTGCCCGAGCCCACCGACCTGACCAAGTTCGCGGACCCGCTGCGCATCCCCCAGCTGCTCTGCCCCGCAAGTGAACTGACGATCCGTCAACTCTCCGCCGACGTGCAGCTGCACTCCGAGCTGCCGCCCACCCCGATGTGGACGTACGAGGGCAGCTTCCCCGGCCCGACCATCGAGGTCCGGCGCGGGCAGCGGCTGCGGATCGACTGGCAGAACCGGATCAGCACCCCGTACCCCGCCCAGATCGGCCACCTCCCCGAGATCACCATGCCCCCGGCCGAGAACGTGCCGGGCATCGACCCCGCCCTGGTCGACCCCAGGGGCCCGGCCCTGCCGCCCTGGCTGGTGGTGCACCTGCACGGCGCGGTCACCGACGGCGGCAACGACGGCTGGACCGACAACGCGGTCCACGCCGGTCACTCCCAGCTCTCCGAGTACCCGAACGACCAGGCCGCGATGCCGCTCTGGTACCACGACCACGCGATGGGCGTGACCCGGCTGAACGTGCTGGCCGGGCTGGTCGGCACCTACCTGGTCCGGGACGAGGAGGAGGACCGACTGCGGCTGCCCGCCGGGGAGTTCGAGGTCCCGCTGGTGCTCTGCGACCGGAACCTGGCCACCGGCCCGGACGGTGCGCCGACCGGGCAGCTGCTGCACAAGACGGTCGGCCCGCTGCCGTACTGCGGGCGGTACACCCTGGTGAACGGCGTGATCTGGCCGTACCACCCGGTCCGGCCGCGCTGGTACCGGTTCCGGGTGCTGAACGCGTCCAACTCCCGGCCGTACCGGCTGCACCTGGTCGACCAGGACGGGCAGCGGGTGAACGGCGCGGCCTGGCAGATCGGCAGCGACGCCGGCCTGTTCGGCACCCCGATCCCGCTGCCCGGGCGCGGTCTCAGCCTGGCCCCGGCCGAACGGGCCGACCTGCTGGTCGACTTCACCGCGCTGGCCGGCCGCACCCTGCGGCTGGTCAACTCCGCCCCGGCGCCCGCCGAGGGCAGCCCGATCGGCGAGCAGGACGCGGTCGGCATTCCCGACCCGGCCAACCGGCTGCCCGATCCCGAGGTGCTGGAGTTCCGGGTCGCCGCCGCCACCGAACCCGAACCGTTCGCGCTGCCCGCCGTGCTCTCGCCGAGCTTCCGGCGGCTGACCCACGACGACATCCCGCACCACAGCCACCGGATGCTGATGATCACTCAGGACAGCGGCGCGATGTTCCACTTCTGGGAGATGGAGGAGGTCCCGGAGGCGGAGCTGCCACCGGCCGGCACGGTCCGGGACGGGATCGTCCAGATCCAGCCGGACGGCCAGGCCGTGCAGACCTACCGACGGGTCTCGGCCGACTTCAACGACCGCCTCAACTGGCGGATCGACGAGGACGCCTGGGAGCAGTGGACCATCGTCAACCTGGCGCAGCTGGCGCTGCACCCGGTGCACATCCACCTGATCCGGTTCCAGATCCTCACCCGGGCCACCGTCGACGTCACCGGCTTCGACCCGGCCGGCGGCGGGACCCCGATCGGCAAGCCGGTCCGCTGGGGCGCCCAGAGCCCGATCGACCCGGCCGAACAGGGATGGAAGGACACCGTCACCGTCGCGCCGCGCGAACTCGTCCGGGTGGCCGGGCAGTTCACCGGGGCGACCGGCAGGTTCATGTACCACTGCCACATCCTCGACCACGAGGACGACGGCATGATGCGGCCGTTCACCGTCTCCCCGGCCGCCGTGATGGCCCTCGACCCGGGGATGGGCCACGGCGGCCCGCACCACGGCCACTGATCGCCGTAGCACGGTCGGATGCCCGGTCAGGAAGGTCCTGACCGGGCATCCGGATCACAGTGGGATCGGGGCTCACGGGCAGTCCGGTTGCCCCGGGCCACCGCCCACCGGGTCGAGCAGGCCGGCCTGCTCCTCCTCGGGCTCGTCCTCGGACTTCTTCTTCGGGCAAGGCGGCTGTCCCGGTCCACCGCAGGGGCTGCCGCCCTTGCCGTACTGCTTCGGCTGGATGTGCGTTGCCATCAGGTGTCTCACTTCCGCTCTGCGGGGCTGTTCCACCACTGTCCCCCCGGGCCGGTCCCACCCACATGAGCCCCTGGTCCCCACTCGGTCCAGGACACCCGGCCCGGGTCAGCCGTGCACCCGGGGGAACACCGCCCGGACCACCGCGCCCTCGGAGTCGTTGGCGGCGGTGAAGCTGCCGCCCAGCTCCTCGGCCCGCTCCGCCATCGAGCGCAGGCCCACCCCGGCACCGCCGGTGTGCGCCGGGAAGCCCGCGCCGTCGTCGGTGGCCTCGACCGTGACCTCGTCCGGGCGGACCCGGAGGGTGAGCCGGGCGGCGGCGGCGCCGGAGTGCCGGACCACGTTGTTGAGCGCCTCGCCGCTGATCCGGTAGATGGCCACCTCGACGGCGGCGGGCAGGGTGGGCAGCGGGTCCGGGTCCAGGTCGAGGGTGACCCGGAGGGCGTGGTTGCCCAGGCCGTCGGCGAGCCGGCGCAGCGCCCCGGCCAGGCCCTCGCTGCCGAGCGCGGCGGGCGCCAGACCGTCGGTGATCCGGCGCAGCTCGGTGATCGCCTGGCCGATCCCGGCCGAGGCGGTGCCGAGCGAGGCGGCGGCCGCCGAGTCCGGCGCGATGCCGGTGCGGGCCGCGTCGATCTGCAGCCGGAGGCCGGAGAGCGCGGGCCCGAGCCCGTCGTGCAGGTCGTGCCGGAGCCGCCGCCGCTCCTCCTCCCGGGCCAGCACGATCCGCTTCCGGCTGACCTGGAGGTCCTCGTACAGCCGGAGCGAGGCGATCGCGGGCGCGGCCTGGTCGGCGAGCAGCCGCAGCACCTCGCGGTCCTGCCGGTCCAGTTCGCGCTGCCCGGAGCGCGGCGGCACGGACAGCTCGCCGATCACCGCGCCCTCGTAGCTGAGCGGGAAGCTCTCGGCGGGCAGGCCGGCGTCGCCCAGCCCGGCCAGCTCGCGCGGCCCGCCCCGGGTGCCGACCCGGACGTGCGCGGCCGGCAGGCCGAGCGCGATCACCACGGTCTGGCAGAGCAGCGACGGTGCCTCGGCCGGGTCGACGGCCCGGCTCATCCGCTCGGCGAGCCTGCGCACCACCTGGTACGGGTGGGCCCGCTCGCCGTAGTAGTACCGGTCCACCGCGCGCACCACGGACCGGGCGGCGGGCCGCAGCAGCGCGCCGAGCCCGGCGGCGACCAGGATCAGCCACCAGCGGGTGGCCGGCTCGCCCTCGGGCAGCAGCCGGTGGCTCAGGTAGGCGGCGGCCAGCATGCCGATGAAGAGCAGGGTGCAGAACGCGTAGCCGGCCAGGTAGCGCCGGGCGGCCCGGTCCAGCGAGAGCGAGCGGTCCCGGCGGAAGGTGGCGATCGGGACCAGCATCCAGGCGGCCTCGCCCGCGATCACCACCGCGTACGGCAGCCAGTCCGGGTAGTCGCCGAGGTAGTGCGGGACGGTGACCAGGGCGGCCCACACCAGGTAGGCCGTGACCAGCACGGTCAGGTGCGGGTGCCGGCCGGGCGAGCGCCACCAGCGGACCAGCGCGATGGTCAGGGTCAGCACCAGGCTCGCGGTGAACAGGTCGAAGGCGTACGGGGCGAGCCGGCCGTCCAGCCACTTGAAGAGCGCGGTGCCGTGCAGCGGGTTCGGCAGCTCGTACCAGTCGGTGACCCGGGCGGTGTTGGAGAAGGCCAGCAGCACGCTCCAGGCCGCGACCAGCGCGGTGACGCCCCGCCAGATCCCGCCGGGGAGCCGGACGTCGGGGAGCCAGAGCGGGAAGCCGATCACCATGAAGGCGTTGGCGATGTCGGCGGCCAGCACCAGCACCACGATCAGTTGCATCGCGCCCGGGCCGGCCCCGGCCAGCGCGGCGGCCAGCAGCACCACCATCCGGAGCGACTGGAGCACTCCGGTGACCAGCAGCAGGACGCCGAGCCCCGGACCTCGCCGGTTGATCACCAGGACCAGGCCGGAGAGCGTGAAGGTCAGGCCGAGCGCGACCCAGACCCCGTCGAAGAAGTAGTAGTCGCTGATGCCTTCGAGGCCCCCGTTGGCGAGGGCGAGGACCACCCAGACCACGGTGCACAGCAGGGCCAGGGCGGCGGCCGCGAACGCCCTGGCCGTGGTGGTGCTCTCCTGCTCGCTCATCGACGACGCTCCTTACCCCGCGCGGCCACCTCGCGTGTCCCGATCGGCCCCAGGAGCCGGGTGCCCTGGTGGGCCCATGCTGGTCGGCCCGCGGTCCCGAGCGCGAGGGGCCACGGTCCCGAGCCGGTCCTCAGTCGCCGCCCAGGCCCATGTCCCTGGCCCGGGCCACCGCCTCGGCCCGGGTGGCGACGTGCAGCTTCTCGAAGATGTGCGTGACGTGGTTGCGGACGGTCTTCTCGGCCACCACCAGCTCGCGGGCGATCCGCCGGTTGTCCAGCCCCCGGGCCACCAGGTTGAGCACCTCGGCCTCCCGGGCGGTGAGGCTGGGGAACAGCTGGCCCGCCTCGCGGAGCCTGGTGCCCGCCAGCAGCGCGGTGATCCGGACGGCGATCTCGGAGCCGAAGACCGCGCCGCCGGCCGCCACGGTGCGCACCGCGTGCAGCACCTCGTCCCGGCCTGCGCCCTTGACCAGGTAGCCGCGCGCACCGGCCTGCAGGGCGGCCAGCAGGCTCCCGTCGTCGTCGGCCATGGTGAGCATCAGGACGGGCGCGGTCGGGGTCTGCTCGGCCAGTCTGCGGGCCGCCTCCAGGCCGGAGCCGTCGGGCAGCGAGAGGTCCAGCACCACCACGTCGGGGAGGCACTCGGCCACCGCGCCCGGGACGGCCGCGACGGTCTCCGCCTCGCCGACCACCTCGATCCCCTCGGCGCTCTGCAGGGCGGCCTTCAGACCTTCCCGGAAGAGTGGATGGTCGTCCACGATCAGTACCCGCACCGGACCGCTGTCCCTCTGCTGCTCGTCCACCTGGCCGACGCTACCAGTGACGCTTCGATGACCGACTGTGACATGCTGGTGGGTCGTCCCCGGTCAGGGCATCACCAGGACGGGCTTGACCACCTCCCCCGCCGCCGCAGCCGCCGCGGCCCGCTCCACCTCGGCGAACGGGAAGGTCCGCACCAGCCGGTCCACCGGCAGCCGGCCCGCCAGGTACAGGTCCACCAGCGCCGGCAGGAACCGCCCGGGCCGACTGGCCCCCTGGTTGACGCCGACGATCCTCGGCACCCGGTCGAGCAGCGCCGGTACGTCCAGGGCGAGCCGGCTGCCCGTCGGCGGCGCCCCGACCACCGCGCAGGTGCCGCCGACCGCCAGCGCCCGGACCGCCGCGTCGAGCGCGCCGAGCTGTCCGCTGGTCTCCAGGGTGTGCTCGGCCCCCCGGCCCCCGGTCAGCTCCGCCACCGCCGCGACCGGGTCCTCGGTCCGGGCGTCCACCACCTCGGTGGCGCCCAGCTCGCGGGCCAGCAGCAGCCGTTCCGGCCGGACGTCCACCGCGACCAGCCGGGTGGCCGGGGTGAGCCGGGCGGCCAGCAGCGCCGACAGCCCGACCGCCCCGGCGCCGAACACCACCAGGGTGTCGCCCGGTTCGGGCCGCAGCACGTTCAGCACCGCCCCCGCGCCGGTCTGCACGCCGCAGCCGAACGGGGCCAGCAGCTCGGCCGGCACCCCGGCCGGCACCGGGATCGCGTTGCGTTCGGTGGCCAGCGCCAGGGTGGCGAACGAGGACTGGCCGAAGAAGTGCCCGTGCAGCGGCGAGCCGTCGGCGCCGGCGAGGGTGGCGCTGCCGTCCGCGCGGCTGCCGCCGAACAGGTTGAGCCGGGGCCAGTGGGCGCACCGGACCGGCCGCCCGGCCCGGCACTCCGGGCACCGCCCGCAGGAGGCGAAGGTGAGCAGAACGGTCTGACCGACCGTCAACCGGGTCACCGCGCCGCCCACCGCCTCGACCGTCCCGACGCCTTCGTGGCCGAGCACGGCGGGCAGCGGGCCCGGGGTGTGCCCGGCCCGGACGCTCAGGTCGGTGTGGCAGATCCCGGCGGCGGCGATCCGGACCAGCACCTCGTCGGGGCGCGGGTCGTCCAGCCGGACCGGCTCCAGGGTGAACGGCTGCCCGGGTCCCCGCACCACGGCGGCGGTGGCGCTCGGCACGACCTCACCTCCAGCTCTGCGTCGGCCGGTAGAGCCGGGCCTCGGTGCCCTGCTCGTACGGGAGCCCGGGCGGCAGGTCGATCAGCTCCAGTTGCAGGCCCCACGGCGCCCGGAAGTACACCCAGCGGTCGCCGTCGATCGGGCCGCCGTCGGCCACCGTCTCCGGCCGGCCGAGCACCTGTACGCCGGGCTGCTCCCGCAGGTACGCGGCGGCGGCGTCCACGTCGGTGACCGCGATGGCCAGGTGGTGGCCGCCCCAGTCGCTGTTCCCGGGCAGTTCGCGGCGCTGGTCCGGCGAGCTGTACTCGAACAGCTCCAGGTTGGTCACCGGGCCCAGCCGGAGCATCGCCACGTACGCGGCGGCCCGGTGGTGGACGCCGAGCTGACGGGTCATCCAGTCGCCGTCCGGGTCGTGCACGGGGCCGGTCCGGTAGAGCAGTTCGGCGCCGATCACCTCGGTGAAGAAGGTGACCGCCTGGTCGAGGTCGGGCACGGTGTACGCGACGTGGTGCACGGCGAGGGCACCGGGGATGGCGCTCATGACGACAACCTCTCGACGGATCACGGGTGGCTACGGCGGCGCGGCAGCGGGCGCCTGCGCGGGGCGGGCCCGGCGCCGAGGGTCAGGCAGAGCAGCTCGGCGCCGAGCGGCCCGGCCGTGAGATCCAGGTCCTGGCCCGCCGGGACCAGCAGCAGGTCGCCGGCGTCGGCCAGGTGCTGGGCCCGGTCGGGGTGCTGTTCGGCGACCACCGGGCCGCGCAGCACGTACCAGGCGGCCTCGGTCGCCCGGCGGCCCGCGCGGTGGTGGCCGCCGCCGGGGCTGAGCCGGAGGTGTTCGAAGGACTCGCAGTCGGCGGCGACCAGGTCGCGGCGGGCCAGGCAGCTCACCCGGGTGCGCTCGCTGCCGGGGCCGACCACGGTCATGGCGGCGGCGGAGGCGGTGGTGACGATCATCGGGGGCCTTCTCCCGGTACGGCCAGGACGGCGTGGAAGTACTCCAGGCCCGGTTCCCCGGCGGTGAGGACGAGTTCGCCGCCCAGCGGCAGCGTGACGGCGGTGCCTTCGGTGAGCGGCACATCGGTCTCCCCGGTGCTCGCCCGGCCGGCTCCGGCGGTGACGTAGAGCGTGTGCTCGACGCCGTCGGCGGTCAGCTCGACGCTCTGCTGCGGCTCCAGCCAGCTGAGGCCGACCCCGCGCAGCGGACCGGTGAGCACCCGGCCCGGGTCCACGGCACGCCCCCGTCGGAGGGCGGTGATCACGGTGCTGGTCATCTCGGACGCTCCTTGCTCGGTCCTGCTGCTTCGACGATGTCCCGCCCGTGGTCCCGGGCGGGAGGGCGCGGTGTCCCGATCAGGTCCCGGCCCGCGCCGACTGCGAGGCACCGTCCAACTCCGGCCTGCGCTCCGGGAGTTCGCGACTGACCGCGTCCGGCAGCACGGTCAGGCAGAGCAGCTCGGCGCCGAGCGGGCCGCCGTGCAGGTGCACCCGGCCGCCCTCGGGGGCGAGTAGCAGGTCGCCCTCGGCCAGCAGGTGCTGCGGCTGCTCGGGGCAGTCCAGCAGCGCGACCGGGCCGCGCAGCACGTACCAGGCCGCCTCGGTGCCGGCCCGGCCGCTCAGGTCGTAGCAGGCGCCGGGGCTGAGCCGGACGTGGTCGACCGCCTCGGTCTCGCTGTGCAGCATGCCCCGGCGGGCCAGGCAGCGGGTGCGGACCCGCTGGGTGCCGGGGCCGAGGTGGACGGCCGCGTGGGCCGTGTCGGTGACGATCATCGGAGCTCTCCCGAGCGTTCGGCGGGCGGCACGGTGAGCACCGCGTGGACGTACTCCAGCCCGTCGTTCCCGGCGGTGAGCGCCGCCGAGCTGCCGAGCGGGAGGGTGACGGACCGTCCGGGCTCCAGCGGCACCCGGACGTCCGCCGCGGCGGCCCGGCCACGGCCGGCCGTCACGAAGACGGTGTGCTCGGTCGCGTCGGCGGACAGTTCGACCCGCTCGCCGGGCCGCAGCCGGACCAGTTCGAGGTGGCGCAGCGGCCCGGTGAGCACCACGCCGGGGTCGATCGGGCCGACCCGGCGGAGGTTGGTCACCACGGCGTGCCGCAGGATCGGCACCCGTGGCCGGGGAAGGGGTACGGCGGGCATCTCGATCACCAGCCAGTCCAGCGCCTCGGTGCCCGCGTTGCGGAGACCGTGGGTGGTGCCGAGGCCGGTGAGCACGACGTCCCCGGCCTCGACGGGGTGGGGTCGGCCGTCGAGGGTGACGACCCCCCGGCCGGTGAGGAGCACGTAGCACTCCTCGGTGCGGGTGTGCAGGTGCTCCCCGCTGACGCCGCCGGGCGGGATGCTGGCCCATTCGACCGCCTCCCAGCCGCCCAGCAGTCCCGGTCTGCGGGCCAGGCAGGCCCACCGGGTCAGGCCCCGGGTGCCGTGCACGCCGTGCACGTCGGCCGGGCCCCGGGTGTCGGCCACGATCACGGTGCCACGCATGCCAGTTCCTCCAGTTCGGTGGCCGCCCGGCCGATCTCGGCGGCGGTCAGGTCGTCGGCGAAGCAGCCGTCGCCGATGCCGACCGGGAGCGGGAAGCGCTGCCGGCCGTCCCGGTGCCGGATGGTGTCGGTGAGCGCGTCGGCCAGCGTCCCCGGCTCCAGCAGCGGGTGCCGGACCGGGAGCCGCAGCCGGCGCATCAGGCCGAGGATCCGGTCCCGTTCGGCGGCCTCGACCAGTCCCCTCCGCTGGGCGAGCACCGTGGTCAGCGCCATGTCGAGGCAGACCGCCTCGCCGTGCAGCAGCTCGGGCAGCGCCCGCATCTCCACGGTCGGGCTGAACGAGTGGCCGTAGTCCATCGAGCGCTCCAGCCGGTGCTCCCAGAGGTTGGGCTGGAGCTCCTGGAGCATCCCGTGCACCGCCCGGACCAGCACCTCGCCGCCGGGGGTGGGGCCCTGGAAGTGCTGGTCGATCAGCGCCTCACCGGTCCGGTCCAGCAGCTCGAACAGCCGCCGGTCCTTGATCAGGGCGACCTTGAGGATCTCGGCCAGGCCGTTGCTCAGGTGCCGCTGCTCCAGGGTGGCCAGGAAGGCCGGGTCCAGCAGGGTGGCCACCGCCGGATGGTAGGTGCCGAGCCGGTTCTTGTGCCGGCCGAAGTTGACCCCGGTCTTGGCCCCGACGCCCGCGTCCACCAGCCCGATCAGCGTGGTGGGCACCCGGACGAACGGGGTCGAGCGGCGGTACAGGCTGCAGGCCAGGCCGACCACGTCCGTCAGGACACCGCCGCCCATCGCGATCACCGGCTCGGCCCGCCGGGAGACCCCGAAGCGGTCCATCCGGTCGGCGACCTCGAACACCGACTCCATCGTCTTGACCTGCTCGTGCGCCGCCAGCACGACGAGCTCGACGTCCAGGTCGCGGGCCCCGAAGTAGGCCGCGATCCGTTCCCCGTAGAGCGCGTGCACGGTCTCCTCCACCACCACCAGGCGCCGCCCGGGGAGGGCCCCGGCCGAGGCCAGCGCCGGGTTGCCCGGGTTGAGCAGCCGCGGGGTGAAGCCGACCTGGTAGGTGACGGGGAGGGCGGTACTGACCGTCCAGGCGCTGACCGGCTCGCCGGTGGTGAACAGGCCGTGGGCGGGGCTGTTGGTCTTGCCGGCCACGGTGGCCTCCTCTGTCGTTCGCGGTTCGGACCTCCACCCTGGCGATCCCGGCGTCCCGGACACACGGGGGCACCGCCCGCACCGGGTCCCGGCCCGCCGCGCGGGACATCCGGGGCCGCCGACCGGGACGTACGGTGGGAGACGGAGGCAGTGGGATGTGGTTCACCGACCGGAAGGACGCGGGGCGGCAGCTGGCCGCCCGGCTCGGTGCGGTCCCCGACGCGGTGGTGGTGGGCCTGCCGCGCGGCGGCGTACCGGTGGCCGCCGAGGTGGCCCGGGCGCTCGGGGCGCCGCTGGACATCTGCGTGGTGCGCAAGCTCGGCGTGCCGGGCCGGCCCGAGCTGGGGATGGGCGCGATCGGCGAGGGCGGGGCCCGGGTGCTGGACGAACACATCCGCCTGGCCGCCCGGGTGACGAACGCTCAGCTGGCCGAGGTGGAGCGGGTCGAGCGGGTCGAGCTGGCCCGCCGCTGCGCGCGCTACCGGGGCGGACGGCCGCCGGTGGAGCTGAGCGGGCGGACCGTCCTGGTGGTGGACGACGGGATCGCCACCGGCTCCACCGCCAGGGCCGCCTGCCGGACCGTCGGACAGCGCGGCGCCGCCCGGGTGGTGCTGGCCGTCCCGGTCGCCCCGGCCGGCTGGCGGGACCGGCTGCGCGGCGAGGCCGACGAGCTGGTCTGCGTCGCCGAGCCGGCCGACTTCCCGGCGATCGGCTCGTTCTACGCGGACTTCGGCCAGACCACCGACGCGGAGGTGCTCGACGCCCTACTCGGCTGACCGGGCGGGCCACAAGAGCCCGGGCCGACCCTGGACAATCTGACCAGCCCCGGCGGCCCCGTGCTGCTCAGCTTGTACACATTGAGCAGCGGATCATGGATCTGTTGCCCAATCAACCGGGCCGGAGCAAGCTCAGCGCACCGCAAGCCTCAACGTGGAGGAACCCATGACCGCCAACGCCGTTGAACTGACCCCCGAGGAGCTCGAGGCCGGCCTCGACGCGGAGCAGCTGCGCCGCCTGGTGGGCCTGGTCGAGCACGACGCCGCCGGTGACCCTTTCCCGGTCATCGCCCAGGACGCCATCGTCTTCGTGGTGGGCAACGCCACCCAGGCGGCCCAGTTCTACCAGGCCGTCTTCGGCATGGAGCTGGTCGCCTACTCCGGCCCCGAGACCGGTCGCCGGGACCGCAAGGCGTTCGTGCTGCGCTCCGGCTCCTGCCGCTTCGTGATCAAGGGTGGGGTCTCCCCGGACAGCCCGCTGCTGGACCACCACCGCCGCCACGGCGACGGCGTGGTCGACCTGGCGCTGGAGGTGCCGGACGTGGACAAGTGCATCGCGCACGCCCGCGCCACCGGCGCCACCGTGCTGGAGGAGCCGAACGACGTCACCGACGAGCACGGCACCGTCCGCCGGGCCGCGATCGCCACCTACGGCGAGACCCGGCACACCCTGGTCGACCGGTCCCGCTACCACGGCCCCTACCTGCCCGGCTTCGTCACCGCGCAGACCCGGGTGCAGCGCCCCGAGGGCCACCCCAAGCGGCTGTTCCAGGCCCTGGACCACGCGGTCGGCAACGTCGAGCTCGGCAAGATGGACGAGTGGGTCGGCTTCTACAACCGGGTCATGGGCTTCGAGAACATGGCCGAGTTCGTCGGCGACGACATCGCCACCGAGTACTCGGCGCTGATGAGCAAGGTGGTCGCCAGCGGCAACCACCGGGTGAAGTTCCCGCTGAACGAGCCCGCGATCGCCAAGAAGAAGTCGCAGATCGACGAGTACCTGGAGTTCTACGGCGGCCCGGGCTGCCAGCACCTGGCGCTGGCCACCAACGACATCCTGACCACGGTGGACATCCTGCGCTCCAACGGCGTGGAGTTCCTGAACACCCCGGACTCGTACTACGACGACCCGCTGCTGCGGGAGCGGATCGGCAAGGTCCGGGTCCCGGTCGAGGAGCTCAAGAAGCGCGGCATCCTGGTCGATCGTGATGAGGACGGCTACCTGCTGCAGATCTTCACCAAGCCGCAGGGCGACCGGCCGACGGTGTTCTTCGAGTTCATCGAGCGGCACGGTTCGCTGGGCTTCGGAAAGGGCAACTTCAAGGCCCTGTTCGAGTCCCTGGAGCGCGAGCAGGACAAGCGCGGCAACCTCTGAGACCGGCTCGGGAGGATCACGGACATGGCGCACTACCGGCAGCTGGGCAGCATCCCGCCCAAGCGGCACACCCAGCACCGCACGCCCGAAGGCGGGCTGTACTACGAGGAGTTGATGGGCGAGGAGGGTTTCACCTCGGACTCCTCGCTGCTCTACCACCGGGGCATCCCGTCGGCGATCACCGCCGCCGTGCCGTGGGAGCTGCCCGATCAGCGCACCACCCCCAACCACCCGCTGATCCCCCGTCACCTGAAGCTGCACGAGCTGTTCAAGGGCGAGGAGTGGCAGGACACCGACGTGGTCGCCGGGCGGCGGCTGCTGCTCGGCAACGGTGACGTCCGGCTGTCCTACGTGGTGGCCGGCGCGCCGAGCGAGCTCTACCGCAACGGGCTCGGCGACGAGTGCGTGTACATCGAGTCCGGCACCGCCGTGCTGGAGACGGTGTTCGGCTCGCTGGCGGTCGGCGAGGGCGACTACGTGATCATCCCCCGGGCCACCACGCACCGCTGGGTGCCGGGCCCGGACGCGCCGCTGCGCGCGTACTGCATCGAGGCGAACAGCCACATCACCCCGCCCAAGCGCTACCTCTCCCGGTTCGGCCAGCTGCTGGAACACGCGCCGTACTGCGAGCGGGACCTGCGCGGGCCGGTCGGCCCGCTGCTGGTCGAGGACCCGGCCGAGGTCGACGTGCTGGTCAAGCACCGGGGCCCGGGCGGCGTGGCCGGCACCAGGTACACGGTGCCGCACCACCCGTTCGACGTGGTCGGCTGGGACGGCTGCCTCTACCCGTACGCGCTGAACATCGCCGACTTCGAGCCGCTCACCGGTCGGATCCACCAGCCGCCGCCGGCCCACCAGGTCTTCGAGGGCGGCAACTTCGTGATCTGCAACTTCGTGCCGCGGAAGGTGGACTACCACCCGCTGTCCATCCCGGTGCCGTACTACCACTCGAACGTGGACAGCGACGAGGTGATGTTCTACTGCGGCGGCAACTACGAGGCGCGGAAGGGCTCCGGCATCGCCCAGGGATCGATCTCGCTGCACCCGGGCGGCCACACCCACGGCCCGCAGCCGGGCGCGTACGAGCGCTCGATCGGCGCCGAGTTCTTCGACGAACTCGCCGTCATGGTGGACACCTTCCGCCCGCTGGAGCTGGGCGAGGGCGCGGCCGCGAGCGAGGACGGCAACTACGCCTGGACCTGGTCGGGCGGTCGGCGATGACCGTACCGGCGCTGTTCCGAGGGCTGTTCGACGACGCCGCGGTCTTCCCGCCCGGTGACCTGCCGCTGGCCGAGGCGGTGCCCGCACACCGGGGGCACCGCTCGGCCTGGTACGCCGACGCGGTCGGCCCGTTCCTCTGCGGGGCGGGCCGGGCCGGTGAACTGGCCGCGCTGGCCACCCAGGGACTCCGGGTCGGGTTGGTGCTGCCGGGGGGCAGTGACCGGCCCGGCCCGGTCCCCCTCCACGGGCTGGACGTGGTCGGGGTCGAACTGGTCGGTACCGAGGTGCCCGCCGGACTGCCCGAGGGCGTCACCGTCTCGCTCGAACTCCCGCGTGACGAACTGCTGGTGAAGCGGCTCGACCGGCTGGCCGGGACACCGCACCGGGCCAAGTTCCGCACCGGCGGACTGACCGCCGACGCCTTCCCGACCGAGGCGGAGCTCGCCGCCCTGCTGACCGCCTGCGCCGAGCGCGGGGTGCCGTACAAGTGCACGGCCGGCCTGCACAACGCCCTGCGGCACACCGACCCGGTGACCGGCTTCGAGCACCACGGCTTCCTCAACGTGCTGCTGGCCGCCGCCGACCCGAGCCGGGCCGCCGAGGCGCTGGCCGAACGCTCCGACCCCGTGGTCGCCGCCGCCGTAAGCGCTCTGACGGATACTCAGGTGGCCACCGCACGGGCCTCGTTCACCGCCTTCGGCACCTGCAGCATCGCGGAGCCGCTCGCCGACCTGGCCGAACTCGGCCTACTGCACCAGGAGAACCGTTGACCACCAGCTGGCTCGAGTCCGCGCAGGACTCCCCGTTCGGCCTGCACAACCTGCCGTACGGCGTCTTCTCCACCGCCGAGCAGCCGGACCGCCGCCGGATCGGCGTCGCCGTCGGCGACTTCGTGCTGGACGCGGGCGCCGCCGCCCGTGCGGTCGGCGCGCCCTCGGTGCTGCTGGACGCCGACACCCTCAACCCGCTGCTGGCGGCGGGCCGGCCGACCTGGACCGAGGTCCGCGCCGCGCTGACCGGCTGGCTGAGCGGGGCCGAGCACCGCGCCGCGCTCTCCCCGCACCTGTACCCGGTCGACGAGGTCACCCTGCACCTGCCGTTCGAGGTGGCCGACTACGTCGACTTCTACGCCTCCGAGCACCACGCCACCAATCTGGGCAGGCTGTTCCGCCCGGGCACCGAGCCGCTCACCCCCAACTGGAAGCACCTGCCGATCGGTTACCACGGCCGGGCCGGGACGATCGTCACCTCAGGCACCGAGATCGTCCGCCCGCACGGCCAGCGCAAGGCGCCCACCGACGCCGTCCCCTCGTTCGGCCCGAGCCGCCGGCTGGACATCGAGGCCGAGGTGGCCTTCGTGGTCGGCGCGGGCAGCGAACTCGGCAGGCCGGTCGCCCTGGCCGACTTCCGCGAGCACGTGTTCGGCGTCTGCCTGCTCAACGACTGGTCCGCCCGCGACCTGCAGGCCTGGGAGTACGTGCCGCTCGGCCCGTTCCTCGGCAAGTCCTTCGCCACCTCGCTGTCGCCCTGGGTGGTGCCGCTGGACGCCCTGGAGCAGGCCCGGGTCAGCCCGCCGCCGCGCGACGTCGAGCCGCTGCCCTACCTGGACGACCGGGGCGGCGAACCCTGGGGCCTGGACCTCACCCTGACGGTCCGGCTGAACGGCCACCCGATCTCCCGGCCGCCGTTCGCCTCGATGTACTGGACGGCCGCCCAGCAGCTCGCCCACCTGACCGCCAACGGCGCCTCACTGCGCCCCGGCGACCTGTACGCCTCCGGCACCGTCAGCGGCCCGGAGGTGGAGACCCGGGGCGCGCTGATCGAGCTGACCTGGAACGGCGAGAACCCGGTCAAGCTCCCGGACGGCACCACCCGCACCTTCCTGGAGGACGGCGACACCGTCACCATCACGGCCACCGCACCGGGCCCGGACGGCACGCTGATCTCGTTCGGCGAGGTCACCGGGCGGATCGTGCCCTGACCCTGACCTGACGCACCGCCGCCCCGCTCCCGTCCGAGCGGGGCGGCGGTGCCGCGTCAGCGGGCGGCCGCCACCGCCTCCTCGATCAGGTCCACCAGGTCCGTCTCCGAGCGGACCGAGACCGCGTTCAGTGCCTCCGCCTCGGCCCGCAGGTTCGTGTTGCGGCTCTGCGCGTAGACGATCACCCGCCCGGTGAAGCCCCGCGCCCTGATGTCCCTGATCCCGTCGACCCCCGCCCTCGGGTCGTCGTCGCGCTTCAGGTCGGTGATCACCACGTGCGGCTGCCAGACCAGCCCCGCCAGGGCCTCGGCCGTGCCCACCACCTGCCGGACCTCCGCGCCCGAACCCAGCAGCAGTCTCACCAGGTTGGCGTTGTTCCCCGGATTGTCGTCCACCCAGAGCACCCGGGCCCCGCGCAGGTCGAGCGGCGGAGCACCCTGGTAGGTCACCGTCTGCGGCGGAGCACCCTGATGGGTCACCGTCTGCGGCGCGGGCGGCTCCAGCGCCACGCTCCGGCGCAGCCGGCTCAGCAGTGCGGCGGAGTCCGGCAGTTCGGCCAGTTCCAGCACCAGCCGGACGAACCCCCGGTCGGCCGCCAGCAGCGGGTACTCCGCCGGGAGCGCCCGCTCCAACTGCTCCAGGAAGTGCGGCCAGTCGTCCGACGGGCGCAGGTCCAGCCGGTCCGCCAGCGGCACCAGCCGCGCCGACAGCTCCTCGCCCAGCTCCGAACCACCCCGGCGGACCAGCCCGCGCAGCTCGTAGTAGGTGACGAACTCGGCCACCCGGTCCGGGCCGCCGGGCTGGACCAGCGCCCGGTGGAAGTCCGGGTAGAGCTGCTGGAGCAGCACCGACCTGAGCAGCCCCTCCGCGCCGAACCGGTGCCAGTGCGCGTCGATCTGATGCGCCATCACGAAGCTGTTGATCAGCCGCTTGATCCGCCGGGGGTTGCGGCCGGTCCGCTCCGCCACCAGCGTCTGCAACGGCGGCGTCAGCAGCCCCACCGTGCCGGACCGGGCCGCGTAGGCCCGGACCAGCCGGAGCGCCTGGGCCGGGTCGATCGGCGGGATCCGGAAGTTGACCTGCACGATCTTCTGCAGGTACTCCGCACTGAGGGCGCGCCCGGAGGCCTCCGCCACGTCCGCGATCCGGCTCTGGTCGCAGCCCAGCACGAAGGCAAGACCGGGCACGTCCAGGTAGACCTTGACCGCCTCGCAGACCGCCAGGATGGTCTCGTCCGAGCAGCGGTCCAGGTCGTCCACGAAGACCACCAGCAGCCGCCGCTGGTGCCAACTGCCGGGCGCCGCAGCCCACTCGGTGGCCGCGTCGGAGATCAGCCGGCGGATCTCGTTCCGCGCCGCCGCGTCCGCCGCCATCCGCTCCCAGAGCTCGTCGACGATCCGGTCCACCCGGAACACCCCCGCCAGCAGGGTGACCGTCATCCGCAGCGCCGAGACCAGCCAGCCGTGCCGACTGGTCCGGTACCAGACCCGGCGCAGCAGGTTGCGGTCGAAGCGCTGCAGCACCGACTTGATGACCCCTTCCAGGGCGTCGGCACCGTCCGCCGTCCAGGCGTTGAACCAGACGCACTCGGTGTCGGGGTCCGTCCCGAGCGCCGCCTCGATCTGGTGCATCAGGCTGCTCTTGCCCATGCCCCAGTCCGCGTCGATCGCGATGGTGAACGGCGTCGCCGCCCGCGAGGCCTGGATCAGTGCCGCCAGCGACCCGGCCGCCTCGACCGTCCCGAGCACGTCCTCGTCGGCGGCGGCGCCGTGCACCGGTTCATCGTTGAGCAGCGAGAAGTTCAACGCGCACACCCCCCATGGTGATCAGCCGTCTCATCCTAGTGCCCGGCGCACCTTTCACCGATCTGTGAAATTTTTGCTCCTTTTGATCTGAACCTTGCAAGCCCCCGGGGTGCTCTGTACGGTCGGAGCCCGGCGCCACGGTCCCGCTGAAGGAGTGTCAGATGCTGGAGTTCCCAAGGTCCCTCCGTGGCGCGGCCGTTGCCGTCACCACCCTGGCGCTGCTGGCCGTCGTCCCGGCGGTCAGCTCCACCGCCGCGAGCCCGGCGGTGGGCGCCGCCACCGGTTTCACCAGCTACGAGGCCGAGTCCGGCACCCTCGGCGGCGGCGCGGCCGTCACCTCGGTGACCTCGGCGCCGGCCACCCCGTACTCCAGCCCCGAGCTGGAGGCCTCCGGCCACGCCCACGTCCGGCTCGGCTCCACCGGGCAGTCGGTCCGGTGGACCAACACCACCGGACGGCCCATCAGCTTCCTGAACGTGCGCGCCAGCATCCCCGACGCCCCGTCCGGCGGCGGCCTCACGGCCACCCTGAACCTGTACGTCGACGGCACGTTCCGTCAGGCGCTGAACCTCAACTCCAAGCAGAGCTGGGTGTACGAGGGCAACAACAACTACAACACCAGCGACAACCAGAACCCGGCCGACGGCAACCCCCGGGTCTTCTGGGACGAGGCGCACACCTTCGTCACCGGCACCCCGATCCCGGCCGGGGCCTCCTTCTCGCTCCAGAAGGACGCCGCCAACAGCGCCTCGTTCTACGACCTCGACGTGATCGACGCGGAGAACCCGCCGGCCCCGCTCGCCCAGCCGGCCGACTCGATCTCCATCACCAGCTGCGGGGCGGTCGCGGACAACACCCCGACCAACGGCTCCGGCTCCGGCCAGGCACCGGACAGCGGCCCCGCCATCCAGAACTGCATCGACCAGGCCCAGGCGCAGGGCCGGGTGCTCTGGATCCCGCCGGGCACCTTCTACGTGAAGGGCACCGCCGGCCTGCACGCCCAGGGCATCACCATCGCCGGCGCCGGGCAGTGGTACAGCACCGTCTACCGGGACGTACCGGTGCCCAACTCCACCCCGCTGGCCGCGCTGTTCTCGGTGACCTCCTGCACCGTGCGGGACTTCCACATCGACGCCAACTCGGTCAGCCGCAGCACCGTCGGCGGTGACGGCGGCGCGATGGACACCACCGGCACCAACTGGTCGGCCAGCGGCATCTGGAGCCAGCACACCATGTCCGGGTTCTGGGCCTCGGGCACCGGCGGCACCGTGCGCAACAGCCGGCTGACGTCCATCTGGGCCGACGGCATCAACGTCAACAACGTCGCACTCGGCGCCGACACCGGGAACAACCTGACCGTCACCGACAACTTCGTCCGGGGCACCGGGGACGACGCGATCGCGGTCAACTCGGTGGCCTACAACACCAACGGCGACGGCTCCCGGACGTACTACCACCCGATGACCGGCGCCACGGTCCGCAACAACACCTCGATCGCGCCGTGGGGCGGCAAGGGCGTGGCCGTCTACGGGGGCAGCGGCCACCAGGTCACCGGCAACCACGTCAGCGACACCGCCCGCTACATCGGCCTGGGGGCCGGCCGGTTCGGCGTCAACGGCGACGACCTGCGGTCCGCGACCGTCACGGGCAACACCGTGCTCCGCTCCGGTGGCAACGCCTACAGCCAGGGGCAGCCCGCGCTGCACGTCGGCAACGGCGGTGACGGGCAGAACACCGGGATCGTCGACCAGGTGACGGTGACCGGAAACACCGTCAGCGACTCGCTCTACGACGCGATCGGCTTCTCCGCCTCGACCAACACCCTGCTGCGGAACAACACCGTCACCACCCCCGGCCGCAACGGCGTCGTGATCGCGCCGCCCTTCTACCCGGCACCCACCGGATCGGCCACCATCACCGGCAACACCCTGACCGGGCTGAAGCCCGGGGCGACCGCGTACGCCAACAACTCCGCCGGCTTCACCGCCTCGCTCAGCGGCAACAGCTGGGAGGGCGGCACCACCCCGACCGGCCCGTACGGCGGCACGCCCGCCGCCGTGCCCGGCACCGTGCAGGCGGAGAACTACGACACCGGCGGCCAGGGCGTCGCGTACAACGTCGGCTCCGTCAACGGCAACGGCACCGCCTACCGCTCGGACGGCGTCGACCTGGAGGCCACCTCGGACACCGGCGGGGGCTGGAACCTGGGCTGGACCGGCGCGGGGCAGTGGTTCCGCCACACCGTGGACGTCGCCGCCGCGGGCCGCTACTCCGTCGGCCTGCGGCTGGCCGCCCCCGCCGCCGTGACCGGGGCGCTGCACCTCTCCGACGCCTCGGGTGCCGACCTCAGCGGCGCGGTGAACGTCCCCGCCACCGGCGGCTGGCAGAGCTGGACCACGGTGACCGCGAACGTCACGCTGCCGGCCGGCCGCCAGGTGCTGACGATCCGGCAGGACAGCGGCGGCTGGAACCTCAACCAGCTCACCTTCACCGCCTCGGGCGGCAACCCCGCCCCGACCGACCTGGCCGCGGGCCGGCCCACCGGCGAGTCCAGCCACACCAACGGCTACCCGGCCTCGAACCTCACCGACGGCAACCGGAACAGCTACTGGGAGAGCGCCGACAACAGCTTCCCGCAGTGGGCCCAGGTCGACCTGGGGTCGGCCCGGAGCATCGGCCGGGTGGTCCTCCGGCTCCCCGCCGGCTGGGGCGCCCGGACCCAGACCCTGACCGTCCAGGGCTCCACCGACGGCGCCGTCTTCAGCACCCTGAAGGCCACCGCCTCCTACACCTGGGACCCAGCCACCGACAACACCGTCTCCATCGGCCTCCCCGCCTCCGCCCAACGCTTCCTCCGGGTCACGGTCACCGCGAACACCGGCTGGCCCGCCGGGCAGCTCTCCGAGTTCCAGGTCTGGAGCCCCTGACCCGGAACCACCCCGGACGGGTACGGTGACGGGGTTCTCCCGACAGACGTACGCGGACGAAGTGGGGCCCCGATGACGACGGATGTGGTGCTGGAGCAGGTCGGCCGGCTGGGCCGGATCACGCTGGACCGGCCCCGGGCGCTGAACGCGCTGACCCACGAGATGCTGCTGGCGATCGAGCGGCGGCTCACCGACTGGGCGGCGGACGACGGCGTCGGGGCCGTGCTGCTGACCGGCGCCGGGGAGCGCGGGCTGTGCGCCGGTGCCGACATCAGGGCGCTGCACGACGACGCCAAGCTGGGCGGCGCGGGCGCCCGGCGGTTCTTCCGGGACGAGTACCGGCTGAACCACCTGATCTCCCGTTACCCGAAGCCGTACGTCGCGCTGATGGACGGGATCACCATGGGCGGCGGGGTCGGCCTGTCGGCGCACGGGAGCGTCCGGGTGGTCACCGAGCGGTCCACGGTGGCGATGCCGGAGACCAGGATCGGCCTGGTGCCGGACGTCGGCGGCAGCCGGCTGCTGGCGCGGGCGCCGGGCGAGCTCGGCACCCACCTGGGTCTGACCGCCGCCTCGATGGGCCCGGGCGACGCGCTGCTCTGCGGCTTCGCCGACCACTTCGTCCCGGTGGCCGCGCTGGCCGGCTTCACCGCCGCACTGGCCGAGGCGACGCCGGCCGAGGCACTGGCGCGGTACGCCGCCGAGGTGCCGGAGGCCGCGCTCGCGGGGCAGCGGGAGTGGATCGACGCCTGCTACGCGGCCGACACGGTGGAGGAGATCCTGACCCGGCTGGACGCGGCCGGGATCACCGAGGCCAAGGAGGCCGCCGAGCAGATCAGGGCCAAGTCACCGACCTCGCTCAAGGTCACCCTGGCCGCGCTGCGCCGGGCCCGGACGCACCGCACCCTGGCCGAGACGCTGGACCAGGAGTTCCGGATCTCCTGCGCCGCCCTGGACGCCCCCGACCTGGTCGAGGGCATCCGGGCGCAGGTGGTCGACAAGGACCGCGACCCGCACTGGTCCCCCGTCACCCTGGCCGAGGTGACGGAGGACCAGGTGGCCGGCTTCTTCACCCACCTGGGCGAGCGGGAGCTCGGGCTGGCCCGCTGAAGAGCCCCAGGCGTCACACCGTCACCTTCGCGACGAAGGCCGCCAGGTTGGCGAGCGTCCGCTCGCTCTTCTCCGCCAGGGTGAGCGACTCGTGCAGCCGCCCGCCGGCCCCGGCCTCCCGCTTGCCGCGCACGTACAGCGAGCAGGCCAGGTCGGTGCACATGTAGGCGCCCACCGAGTTGCCCTGCTGCCCGGCCTTGCCGGCCAGCGGGGCCACCATCAGCGAGACGCCCCCGCTGTGCGTGGTCAGGCACAGCGAGCACATGCTGCGGCGGGCCTGACCGGCCCCACCGGTCGACAGGCGCAGCGCGACCGCGGCCAGCCGGCCGTCCAACTCGGCCACCAGATAGGCCCGTTCGGGTGCCTGTGGGTCCCGCCAGCCGAGGAAGTCCAACTCCTCCCAGGGCAGCTCGGGCAGCCCGCGCGGCACGTTCAGACGCTTGGCCTCGCCCTTGGTGCAGTTCAGGAACGCGGCTCGGATCTCTTGCTCGGTCAACGGCTTCATGGGACGTACGCTAAAATACCTAGGAGCATTAGGCAAATGGATAATCGACCCAGGGAAAGAGTGGGATGACATGGCGAGAGCCGGGCTGACCAAGGAAGTGCTGGCCCTGGCCGGGGCCGAGCTCGCGGACGAGGTCGGCTTCGACCAGGTGACCCTGTCGGCGATCGCCCGCCGGTTCGGGGTCAAGGACGCCAGCCTGTACTCGCACGTCCGGAACTCCCAGGACCTGAAGACCCGGATCGCCCTGCTCGCACTGGCCGAACTCGCCGACCGGGTCGCCGCCGCACTGGCCGGCCGGTCCGGCAAGGACGCGCTGGCCGCCTTCGCCGACGCCTACCGCGACTACGCCCGCGAGCACCCCGGCCGGTACGCCGCCGCCCAGTTCCCGCTCGACCCGGAAGCCGCGCTGGCCAGCGCGGCCGGCAAGCACTCCGCGCTGACCCGGGCCATCCTGCGCGGCTACGACCTGGCCGAGCCGGACGAGACCGACGCGATCCGGCTGCTCGGCAGCACCTTCCACGGTTACGTCACGCTGGAGCAGGCCGGCGCCTTCGGCCACACCGCCCGCGACTCGCAGGCGAGCTGGACCCGGATCCTCGACGCCCTCGACTCCTTGCTGCGCACCTGGCCGGCCGCCTGACCAGCCGTTGCCCGGCGGGCCCCGGAGCGTTTGACTGGAAGGTGCCGGTCCGCCCGCGCGAGCACCGGCACCGGCTTCGCACCGAGGAGTGTGCACCATGACCAGCGGCCACTCCGTCCCGGGCAAGGCCGACTTCGCCGAGGCCTACGAGCAGCCCGACCCGCGTGGCTACTTCCGCGCCCTGGGCCCGTACGAGTACGTCACCCCCCACCACGCCCAGCGGGTGTTCCGCCTGCTCACCGCCGCCCGGGAGCCGCGCACGGTGGTGGACCTGTGCTGCTCGTACGGGATCAACGCGGCGCTGCTCAACCACCAGGTGACCCTGACGGAGCTGTACCACCGGTACACCGACCGGGCCCTGGACGACCTCTCCACCCCCGAACTCTCGCTCCGGGACCGGCAGTTCTACGCCGCCCGGCGCCGCCCCGAGGCGGTCCCGGTGGTCGGCGTGGACGTGGCGAGCGGCCCGGTCGAGTACGCCCGCCGGGCCGGCCTGCTGACCGCCGGGTTCGCCGAGAACCTGGAGCGGGCCGCCCCCTCCGCCGCCCTGCGGGCCGCCGTCGCCGACACCGGCCTGGTCACCGTCACCGGCGGCGTCGGCTACGTCTCCGCCGTCAGCTTCGACCGCCTGCTGGCCTGCGCCGACTCCCCGCCCTGGGTGGGCGCCTTCGTGCTGCGCGCCGTCCCGTACGGCCCGATCGCCGAGGTGCTGGCCGAGTACGGGCTGGTCACCGAGCGGCTGCCGCGGACCTTCCGGCAGCGCCGCTTCACCGGCACCGAGGAACGGGCCGGCGCCCTGAGCGCGGTGCTCGACGCGGGCCTGGACCCGGCCGGCCTGGAGAGCGAGGGTTGGTTCCACGCCGAGCTGTACGTCTCCCGGCCCGCCCCGCAGGTGCGGGCCAGGCCGCTGGCGGCGCTGCTGCGCGCCGACACGTGATCGTCGTCTCGGATCCCGAGACTGGCGCGGAGGCGGGTCGGTCGGGAAGGGTGTCCCTCGTCACGGAACCCACGTACCGAGGGAGTCAACGGCGATGACCGAGTACCAGACGATCCTGGTGGAGCAGCGGGGCCGGGTCGGGCTGATCACGCTCAACCGGCCGGAGGCGCTGAACGCGCTGAACAACCAGCTGATGCGCGAGGTGGTGGCGGCGGCGACCGCCTTCGACCGCGATCCGGGGATCGGTGCGCTGGTGATCACCGGCTCGGAGAAGGCGTTCGCGGCCGGGGCCGACATCAAGGAGATGCAGGGCAACGCCTTCCCCCAGGTCTACCTGGACGACTGGCTCGGCCCCTGGGACGAGTTGGGACGGCTGCGGAAGCCGGTGGTGGCCGCGGTGGCGGGCTACGCGCTGGGCGGCGGCTGTGAGTTGGCGATGCTCTGCGACATCCTGATCGCCGCCGACACCGCGAAGTTCGGCCAGCCGGAGATCAAGCTCGGGGTGATCCCCGGCATCGGCGGCTCCCAGCGGCTGACCCGTGCCGTCGGCAAGGCCAAGGCCATGGACCTCTGTCTGACCGGCCGCACCATGGGTGCCGAGGAGGCCGAGCGCGCCGGACTCGTCTCCCGCATCGTCCCCGCCGCCGACCTGCTCACCGAGGCACTGGCGACCGCCGAGACCGTCGCCGCGATGTCCGCCCCCGCCGCCGTGATGATGAAGGAGAGCGTCAACCGCGCCTTCGAGACCACCCTCGCCGAAGGCGTCCGCTTCGAACGCCGGCTCTTCCACGCCGTCTTCGCCACCGCCGACCAGAAGGAAGGCATGGCCGCCTTCGCGGAGAAGCGCAAGCCGTCCTTCGAGAACCGCTGACCCACCGTCGGACGGGCCCCGGTGCTGCCGGGGCCCGTCCGGGTGAGCCCCGGCAGCGGCCGTCGCTCAGTCCTGGATCCGCCGCCAGGGCCGGTCCTGCTCCAGCTCGAAGGCCAGCTCGAGCAGCAGCCGCTCGCCGCCGTGCGGGGCCAGCAGGTGCACCCCGATCGGGCGGCCGTCGGTGGTCTCACCGGTCGGCAGCGAGAGGGCGGGCGCGCCGGTCACGTTGTTCACCGGGGTGAAGGCGACGTACCGGCGGAGCCGCTCGATCAGCTCCTCGAACGGCACGTTCGGGCTCAGGTGGCCGATCGGCGGCGCGACGTGGGCCAGCACCGGACAGAGGATCAGGTCGTACGCCCCGAACATCCCCGCGTACGTCCGCTCCGCCTGCCGCAGCCGGCGCAGCACCCCCGGGGTGCGCAGGAACTCGCGCCGGTAGCCGCGCCGCAGGCCCAGGGTGAGGCCGTCCAGCCGACGGGCCTGGAAGCCCCGGTCCAGCAGCAGCTTGCCGGTGGCGGCGATCAGGAACGCGATGTAGCCCCAGTACAGGGTGAAGTCATGGGCGAACTGCTCGCCGAACGGCAGCACGGTCGGCTCGACCCGGTGCCCGAGCGCCTCCAGCCGGGCGGCGGTCCGCTCGACCGCGTGCCGGGTCTGCCCGTCGGTGACCGCGATCGGCGAGTCCAGCACCAGGCCGATCCGCAGCCGCCGGTCGCCGGGGCCGGCCACCAGGCCGAGCGGCGGCAGCGCCGGATTGCGGTAGTGCTGCTCGGCCGCCCCGAAGAAGGCGGCGGTGTCCCGGACCGTCCGGGTCAGCACGCCGTCGGTGACCAGGTCGATCGGCAGCCGACGGCCCTGCTCGTTGAGCACCAGCCGCCCCCGGGTCGGCTTCAGGCCGACCAGTCCGCAGCAGGCCGCCGGGATCCGGATCGAGCCGCCGCCGTCGTTGGCGTGCGCGATCGGCACCACCCCGGCGGCCACCAGCGCGGCCGCGCCGCCGGAGGAGGCGCCCGGCGAGTGCGAGGGCCGCCAGGGGTTGCGCACCGGCTCGGCGTCGGCGTACTCGGTGGAGGCGTTCAGGCCGAACTCGGGCAGCCGGGTCTTGCCCAGCACGGTGACCCCGGTGCCGAGCAGCTGCTCGGCGAAGCCCGCCGTCCGGCGGGCGGGGCGGGCCGTGAAGGCCGCGCTGCCCTGGCCGGTCGGCATCCCCCGCAGGTCGACGTTGTCCTTCAGGAAGGTCGGCACCCCGGCCAGCGCCGCCCCGGGGCCGGACCGGCCGGTCCGAGGGCTGCGGTACGCCTCGAAGGCCACCGGTGCCAGCCGCCCGGCCACCTTCCCGGCCCGCTCGACGGCGGCCGCCGCCAGCTCCCCGGCGCTCACCTCACCGGCCCGGACCGCCGCCGCCAGCGCCACCGCGTCGTGCTCGCCCAACGCGTCGTCCCCGAACGCGTGCACCCGCTCGCCCGTCATCCGAACTCCCCTGTCCTACCGGCCAGTAGCCCTGCGAGTTCAGCAGTCTAGGGCTGACGGACCGTTCGCATCAGGCCGCGTCCTGATCGTTGTTCAGCCGGGCCAGCCCGCTCCGGGTGGTGGCCACCAGGATGCGGTCGCCCTCGGCCAGCAGGCGGGCCCGGTCGGGGTAGTTCCACTGGTACTCGGCGGGCAGCCGGGCCAGCCGGACGGCCACCACCCGGACGCCGCCGGGCTCCTCCAGGTCGTGGACGCTGCGGCCGACCAGGCCGGAGCCCGGCTCGGCCGTCAGCTCGGCGACCAGCAGCACCCGGCGGTAGACCGAGAGCGTCCCGAGCACCTCACGACCCATCAGGGCGGAGGCGAAGCCCGGCGCCGAGAGGTACGAGGTCGAGCGCGACACCACGTTGCCGAAGGTGGCGTACACCTGGTGCGCGAAGTCGTCGTCGAACAACCGCAGGATCATCAGCACGTCCGGCTGCAGCGCCCTGGCCTCCAGCGCCGCCTCCAGGTTGGCCGCGTCGTCCCGGGTCACCGAGACCACCGCGCGGGCGTACTGGGCCCTGGCCCGGAGCAGCTGACCGGCCAACGGGGCCTCACCGACCAGCACCGGGACGCCGAGCGCCCGCATCGCCGCCACGCCCCTGGCCTGCGGGTCGCGCTCGATGCAGACCACCGGCACCCCGGACTCCCGCACCATGCCCGCCACCCGGGTGCCGAGGTGGTTCAGCCCGACCACCACCACGTGGTCCCTGGTGCCCGCGCCGGGCGCCCGGGGCAGCCCGCGCCGCCCGCTGGCCAGCGCCTCCACCGCGATCGCGGTGGCCACCGGTACGAAGGTGATGCCGCAGAAGGTGATCACCACCTGGGCCACCCGCTGCCAACTGCCGCCCGGCACGGTCTGCCCCGGCTGGTCCGGGCTGGCCGCGCCCGCCATGTCCAGCAGGGTGAAGTAGAGCGCCCAGCCCAGGTGCCCGGTGGAGTACCAGATCACCGCGCCGCTGAGCAGCACCGCCACCACCGCGATGGTGAGCAGCAGCCGCAGCCGGGCACTGGTGAAGAACCGCAGGGTGTCCAGCAGCCACCAGCGGATCCGGGCCCACCAGCCGATCCGGACCGGCGGCTCCGCCGTGAGCGCCTGCAGCGCGGCGATCCCGCCGCGCTGCTCGTGCTCCTCCAACGACCTCGGCCCGTACTCACCCTCGTCGCCGAACCGGCGGGCCAGCGCGATGAACTCGGCCGCCCGCCCGGCGGTCTGCGGCAGCAGCCGCATCCGGCCCAGGTCCTGCGGGTCGATCCGGTCGGCCACCACGCAGAGCTGGTTGTCCTGGATCTCGCCGTCGTACGCGACGTACAGGTACCGGCTGCCCACCCGGACCGAGTTGGGCCGGCTCAGCGCGCCGTTGGCGAAGGCGGGCGCGGCGGTGGCCGAGCCGGAGAGCGCGGCGCAGTTCGGCAGCAGCCGTTCCAGGTGCTCGCCGAGGCGCTGGTTGAACATCCGCAGCACGATCCGGATGCCGGGGTTGCGGTTGGCGGCGGCCAGCGCGGCGTGGATGTTCCCCTCGTCGGTGCCGTCCACCAGGGCGATGCCGCCCGCCGTCTCCACCCCGCAGGCCCGCAGCGCCTCGGCTGAGACGGTGGGGTACTCGTGCACGGCGGACAGGCCGGGGATCTGGCTGATCTGCGGCCCGTGATCCTGGGTCAGATCCGGTACCAGGGCCACCACCGGGACCTCGTACTGCTCGATCAGCTCCCGGATCAACCGGTGGGCGAGAGCGTTGCCACCGCACACGACGTAGTGACTCAACGGCCCCCCGACCCATGCTGTTCAGCAGTCCTCCGACCTCGATCATATCGAGCCGGGTGTCCGGCAGGTGGCGCCGGGGCGACTGAGGGGCATCAGTTCGCATCCCCCGAACGGCCGCGCTCACCCGGCGGGCCCCTGCACCCGCCGGAAGAGTGGGGATGATCAACACCACTGCCCGTCAGGAGACCGCCATGGCCGACCCGTACGACCCCACCGCGCGCCCTCCGCTGGAGGGGCAGATCATGACCGGCCCGATGCAGCGGCTGGCGCACGCCGCGTGGCAGGCGTTGCTCGCGGCGGGCATCGCCTCGCTGATCCTCGGCGTGATCGTCTTCGTCTGGCCGAAGCAGACCCTGTTCGTGGTCGGCGTGCTGTTCGGCCTCTACCTGCTGATCATCGGCGTGGTCCAGCTGGTCGCCGCGTTCGGCACCCACGCCTCGACCGCGATGCGGGTGCTGGCCTTCATCAGCGGCGCGATCTGCGTGCTGCTGGGCCTGCTGTGCTTCCGCAGCGCCGTGCAGTCGGTGCTGCTGCTGGCGATCTGGATCGGCATCGGCTGGCTGTTCCGGGGCATCACCCAGATCGCGGCCGCCACCGACCCGGCGATGCCGGCCCGGGGCTGGCAGATCTTCGGCGGCGTGGTCAACACCCTGGCCGGCGTGCTGCTGATGGTGTGGCCGGCCCACTCGGTCACCGCGCTGACCGTCCTGGCCGGCTGCGGCCTGCTGGTGCTGGGCGTGATCGAGATCGCCACCGCGCTGCAGGTCCGCCGCCGGGCCAGGGAGCTCCCGACCGGGGTCTGACCCCGCCCGCTACCGGGCCGGGAACACCTTCCGCCAGCCGCCGCCCGCCTGCACCGCGTCGGCGTAGCCGAAACCACCGCCCCGGGCGGCGGCGCCCGGGTAGTCCACCTGGACCCGGACCTTCGGGAAGTCCGCGACGAAGGCGGCGACCGTGGCCTGCCCGGCCGCCGACGGCCCCTGCTCGCAGGCGAGCAGCAGCTCACCGGAGCCGACGTTGCGGACGAACTGCGGGAACGTCCGGTCGTTGAACTGCTGCCCGGGGGCGATGCCGTCCCAGACCGCCGCCGCCACCTGGTCGACCACGGCGGTCACCTCGTCGGGGGTCCCGCTCTGCCGGGCCCTCGGGTACCGGCGGGAGGTGTACGGCTGCCCGGCCACGGCCGCCTCCGCACCCGTCACCCTGGGGCCGGCGGTGAACTGCATCCAAAAGGCCGCGGTGGCGGCCGGGACCGGCACGCCGGGGAAGCTCTTGCGCCACTGCCCGCCGGGCTGCACCTGCTCCGCGTCGCCGAAGCCGTACGCACCGCTCAGCCCGTCGCCCGCCGACAGCAGCCGGGCGCTCCCGCCGTCCCTGGTGCTGTTCCGGTAGGTGACCTCGAAGCTGACGGTGGGCAGGTCCGCGCGCAGCAGCCGGAGCACCTCCCGGCAGGAGTGGCACGGGCCGAGCGCGGAGAACAGCGTCACCTCGCCCCGGCGGATCTGGCCGATCCGGGCCCGGTACTCGTCGTCGGTGGTGCAGGCGAGGTGCCGGTAGATCCGGTTGGCCAGGATGTTCATCGCCTGCTTCTCGGCGTCCAGGTCGTGCTGGTGGCCGGTGAGCGTGCTGCCCGTGGGCTCGGGCAGCCCGTGGTAGTACGACCACACCAGTGCCTGGTGCGATTCGGTGTCGATCCGGCCGGTCAGCTCGGCCGCCCCGACGAAGGTCAGGGTGTACTCCAGTCGACAGGTGTTCTTGAAGATGGCAGGCGAACTCATCGGACCCCCCGGTATCGGCGGTGTGCGTGGCACGGCCGGGCACCCCCCGGGCCGGGTCCGAGCGTCCCAGCCGGTCCGACGGAGCGTCAACGGTCGCACCGGAGCACTCGACCGGGCCCGCGCGCCCCGGGTCAGGCCGACGCGGTGGCCCCGGCCACCAGCAGGAGCAGCACCGCCGAGACCGCCGTCAGCCGGCGGGCCGCCACCGGCGTGCCCGCCAGCGAACCGCCGAGCCGGGCCGCCGTCACGGCGACCGCGCCGTACACCGCCGCGCAGCAGAGCACGTTCAGGCAGCCCAGCGCGAGCACCTGGCCACCGACCGGCATCCCGCTGTCCGGCTGGACGAACTGCGGCACCAGCGACAGGTAGAGCAGCAGCCCCTTCGGGTTGAGCAGCGCGGTCAGCATGCTCTGCCGGAGCACCGTGCCGGTGGACTGGGCCGGGGCGGGCCGCAGCTGACCCCCCGTCCGGCGCAGGCCGACCAGCATGGTGACGGCCAGCACCGCGAGGTACGCCGCCCCGGCCCAGCGCAGCGCGGGCAGCACGGCGGGCACCGCGCGCAGCGCGGCGGCCAGCCCGGCGGAGGAGAGCGCGGTGTGCACCGCGTACCCGGCGCAGACCCCGGCCACCGCGAGCAGGGCGGCCCGGCGGCCCTGGCCGAGGCCGCGCGCGGCGATGTAGAGCCAGTCGGGGCCGGGGGTGAGGACGAGCAGCAGGTCCACGCCGAGGAAGAGCAGCAGGGTGTGCGGGGCCATGGTGCGGTGGGGCTCCTCGGTCGATCGGGGGGTCGATCTCCGAAGGTAGGCGGAAGGCCCCGGCAGCCGATGGCCACTTCGTGCTCGTTCCGGCGGCGGAGTGGCACAATGTTGCGCCATGGACCGCATCGACCGCAGAATCCTGCACGAGCTCCAGCAGGACGGCCGGCTGACCAACGCCGAACTCGCCGCCCGGGTGGACCTGACGCCCTCCCCCTGCCTGCGCCGGGTCCGGCAGCTGGAGCAGGACGGGGTGATCCGCGGCTACCGCGCCCTGCTCGACGGGGCGGCGCTGGACCGGGGCTTCCAGCCCTTCGTCACCATCGTGATGCGGCACGAGGACAAGGCCACGGTGGCCGCGTTCGAGCGCCAGGTCGCCGAGCTGCCCGAGGTGGTCGAGGCGCACCGCCTGTTCGGCGACCCCGACTACCTGCTGCGGATCGCGGTGGCGGACATCGCCGCGTACGAGCGGTTCATCACCGACGTGCTGTCCGGCCTGCCCGGGATCGCGCAGGTGAACTCGCATCTGACGATGAAGCAGGTGAAGGCCGATCAGGGGCTGCCGACGGGCGCCGTCCGTTCCCGCTGAGGCCCCTCCGGCAGCAGCGGGGTCGGGCGGAAGTGCGAGACGGTCGGCGGGTGCTCCAGGTAGCCGAACTCGCCCTCCGCCCAGACCGGCCTGATCCGCCACATCGGCCCCGCGTACGCCCGCACCGCCGCCTCGTCCCGCCAGCGGGTCACCAGCAGCACCCGGTGGTCCGGCTCGGTCACCGACCTGAGCAGTTCGGCACCCTCGAACCCGCCGGTCTCCCGCAGTACGGGGAGCACCTCGTCGCACAGCCTGGTGCAGAACTCGTCCACCCGTCGGGGTGCCACCTTGGCCTCCCAGATCCGGACGATCATCTCGACCACCTCCGAGCCACTGTCTCCAGTATCCGTTCGGCCGCGTGCCGATTGCCGGTCCTGGCCGCCGCCCGGAGATTGGAGGCAGGCGGCCGAGCCCGGCCGCCCCCGAGAGACGGAGCTCCCCGATGGCGGTCTGCGCGACCTGTGGCAACGACTACTGGCTGTCCTTCGAGATCAGGACGATCACCGGCGACAGCTACACCTTCGACAGCTTCGAGTGCGCGATGGAGAAGCTGGCGCCGCGCTGCGAGTACTGCGAGGTCCGGATCGTCGGCCACGGCGTCGAGGTCTCCGGCAAGTTCTTCTGCTGTGCCCACTGCGCCCGCCGTGACGGCGGCCTCGGCGAGCAGATCCGCGACGCGGTCGGCACCCACCCCGGCGTCACGTCCGAGCGTGCGAGGTGATGTCGGCGGCGAAGTCCTCGATCATCGCCGGGGTGACGGTCGGGCGGCACTGGTCGATCGCCGCCAGGTAGTCCCCGGTGGTGGCGCCCGCCGGGCCGTCGCCGGCCAGGTCGCGTTCGAAGGCGGCCTGGGCCGCGCTCCGGGCCGCGTGCTCGATGTCGGCCGGGGTGAACAGCTCGCTCCGCTCGACCAGCCGGTCCAGCTCGACCCCGGTCCGGCCCTCGGCGTACCGGGACCAGATCGCCTCCCGGGCCACCGGGTCGGGGGTGCCGATCGGGATCAGGTAGTCGAACCGGCCGTGCCGCAGGAACGCCGGGTCGAGCGAGCGGATCGAGTTGGTCGCGCAGACCAGCAGCCGCTCCTCGCCCTCCCGGAAGCCGGGGATCAGCTTGAGCAGCTCGTTGGTCACCCCGTGCAGCCCCGACGGCACCCCCTCGCCCCGGACCGGCGCGATCTCCTCCACCTCGTCGATGAAGACCAGCACCCGCTCCAGCTCGGCGATCCGCCCGAAGGCGGTCCGCAGCGCCGCCGCGAGGTTGCCCTCATCGGCCAGCCGGGACGGCAGCAGCTCGACGAACGGCCAGCCCAGCCGGGAGGCCACCGCCCGGGCGAAGGTGGTCTTGCCGGTGCCGGGCGGGCCGAACAGCGCGATCGCCCGGGGCGGCCGCACCCCGTGCCGGGCGGCCCGCTCCGGCTCGGCCAGCGGCTGCACCACCCGACGCTCGATCAGGTCCTTCTCGGCCGCCATCCCGGCCACCTTGCCCCACAGGTCACCGGGCAGCAGCCGGCCGCCCAGCTCCTCCAGCGCGTTGCCGCCCGGGCCGGCCGGTTCGGCCTTCTCGAAGTACGCGACGGCCGGCCGCCGGGTGTACCCGGCATTGCGCAGGCCCTCGCCGAGCAGCTCCTCCCCCGGCAGCACGTACGCGATCCGGCGCACCCGGCGCTCCAGCAGCCGCCGTTCCAGCTCCCGGAGCAGCCCGCTGGCCAGGCCCCGGCCCCGCCAGGCGGGGGCGATCGCGATCCGCATCACCCAGGCCCGGTCGCCCGCCAGGTGCGCCAGCGCCGCCCCGATCGGCACGCCCCGGCTGACCGCCACCACGGCGGGCTGACGGGAGGTCAGCGCGGTGATGCACTCGGCCAGCGAGTACACCGACTCCTGGCCCAGCTCGGCCGTGCTGTCGATCAGGTGCACCACCGCCGCCAGGTCGTCCTCGCGGTAGTCGTGGATCAGCCACTCGTTCATGCCGGGGCCCGCCTCTCCTCTGCGTGTCCCGGAACGCTAGAACCCCGCCGCCGTCCATGCCGTACGCCGGAACGGACAACCGGAGCCGCCGAACCGTACGGTCCGCCGCTTGTCGGCGGCCGACCGACCGCGCGGGGTACCGGCCGCCGCTGATGTGACGCACCGTCAGTTCTGCTTCACCGCACCGGAAGTCCCCAGATTTCTGGGATATCGGCGGCGAATCCCGCGCTGACACACTGACGGCGACCCCGATCCGGCGCACCCGAACGGTCCGCCCGGGGCTTTTCCCGCCGTCATGTCCACCACGCATCCGGAGGAAGCCTTGCTCCCGTCCCTGAAACGCCTCGTCCTGGGGATCGTCCTGGTCCTGACCGCCCTGGGCCTGGCACCGAGCTCCGCCTCGGCCACCTCGCCCGAGACCGTGCTGTTCAACCAGGCGTCCGCACGCTGTCCGAGCGGACCGCAGGACGGCCCGCCCACCCTGGTCGTGTGCGACGACGCCCACAGCCCGGGCAAGTGGGAGTTCACCCCCGTGCCCGGCTTCGCCGGCGTGGTGACCATCAACAACCACCTGAACACCGCCGCCTGCCTGGGCACCTTCGACGGCGGCACCACCGTCAAGGCCTGCAACGGCACCACCAACCAGCAGTGGCGGGTCACCGCCTACCAGTCCGACCCCGGCAGCACCCCGCTGTACGACCTGGTCGGGGTGCGCCTGCTGAACGTGCAGAGCAGCCAGTGCCTGGACAACACCGAGCACCGGATCGGCGGCGGCTGGCGGCTCTACATCTTCGGCTGCAACAACGGTCCCTACCAGCAGTGGAACATCACCAAGCCCGCCTTCAAGGCGCTCACCGGCGGCCACCCGGGCATGACCTGGGCCAACCTGGAGCAGCGGCCCGGCAACCTGGTGCACGTCGGGTACGACAGCGCCAGTGACCCGTACAACGGCGACACCACCCCGGTGACCGCGCTGCCGCTGCTCTGCCTCAGCCAGGACGGCCGGCCGGCGCCCGCGGGGATCCCGACCAGCGGGTACCACAGCTGGGTCGGCGGTCAGGTCAAGGCGACCGCCCCGCTGCCCGGCACCCTGCTGACCAGCCGGGCCGTGGCGGACCAGACCTGCGCGAACACCTTCGGCGCGGGCTGGCGGATGGCGGAGTTCCACGACGCCTCGGGCTGGGGGTTCTGGGCCAACGGCACGCTGCCGACCGGGGTCCGGTTCTGGACCGCGATCAACGACCAGCCGGCCAATCCCTGGAGCTGACGGCCCGTCCGACCGCGCGGGGCGGGTGCCCGCCCCGCGCGGTCACAGCTCGAGGGCGGCGACCGTCTGACCACCGCTCTGCTCGCCGGTGGGGCGGAAGCCGAGCCCGAGGTAGAAGCCCTCGGGGCCGTGCTCGCCCGGGTGCCAGGTGACGGTCAGCCGGGTGCCGCCCCGGCGGCGGATCTCCTCGGCCACCGCGTGCACCGCGAACCGCCCGTAGCCGTGGCCCTGTTCACCCGCCCCGATGTTGAGCCGCCACAGGCCCGAGCGGAGGTCGGTGCCCCGGCCGTCCCCGGCCCAGTCGAGGTCGAGGAAGGCCATCACGAAACCGACCACCCGGTCACCGTCGACGATCGCGCGCGGCCAGGCCACCCCCGGGTGCACGTACGCCTCGGCCAGGGACTTGACGACCGGGCTGACCGCGACCTCCTGCTCGGGGTGCACCTGCACCCCGAGTACGGCGTCGAGGTTGTCGGCGGTCACGGGTACGAGGCGGGGTGAAGTCGTCATACCGCGCACCGTAATCGAACTGATCAGCTCGACGGAACCGTGTATCCGAAGCGCAGCGCCCTGACCCGGTTGTCGAAGTTGGAGTGGATCAGCTCCGGCGCACCGATCGAGTGGATGTCGGGCAGCCGGGTGAGCAGTTCCCGGAACAGCACCCTCATCTCCTGGCGGGCCAGGTAGGCGCCCAGGCAGAAGTGCGGGCCGCCGCCGCCGAAGCCCAGGTGCGGATTGGGCGAGCGGGTGATGTCGAAGGCGTCCGGGTCGGTGAAGACCGCCTCGTCCCGGTTGGCGGAGCCGAAGAACAGCACCACCTTCTCGCCCTTGGCGAGGTCGGTGCCGTTCAGCCGGTGGTCGACGGCGACGGTGCGGCGGAACTGGATGATCGGGGTCGAGTGCCGGACCATCTCCTCCACCGCGCCGCCCAGGTGGGCGTCCGGGTCGGCGAGCAACAGCGCGCGCTGGTCCGGGTGTTCGGTGAGCAGGTGCAGCCCGTGGGCGAGCGCGTTCCGGGTGGTCTCCACCCCGGCGACCAGCAGCAGCGAGAAGAAGGCGCCCAGCTCCCGGGAGTTGAGCCGGCGGCCGTCCACGTCGGCGGTCACCAGCGCGGAGATCAGGTCGTCGGTCGGGCGGCGGCGGCGCTCCCGGCCGAGCGCGGCGATCACGCCCTGCATCCGGGCTAGCGCCCGCAGCCCCTTGCCGGGGACCCGGATCCGGCTGCGGGCCACGCCGGTGTGCTCGGAGGCCCGGTTGACCTGGGCCAGGATGCGGTTCCGCTGCGGCTCGGGGATGCCCATCATGTTGCAGATCACCCGATAGGGCAGCTCGGCGGCCACCGCGCTGACGAAGTCGGTGGGCCGGCAAGCGATCAGCTCGTCCACCAGCTCCCGCGCCACCGCCCGGATGTCGTCCTCGACCTTGGCGATCAGCCGGGGGGTGAAGGCCCGGGAGACGATCCGGCGCAGGTCGGCGTGCCGGGGGTCGTCCAGGTTCACCATCGAGTCGCCGAACAGGGTCCGTACCCAGCGCGCCGGTTCGGGTGTGGTGACGCCGGGGCCGCTGATGAACACCTCGGGCGTCCGGCTGGCGGCCACCACGTCGGCGTGCCGGACCAGCGCGTGGAAGCCCTTGCCGGTGCGCAGGTCGGTGAAGTACACCGGGCCGCCGAGCGAGCGCAGCCGGGCGAAGGCGGCGGCTCTCTCCGGTAGCGGGCGCCGCCAGAACTCCGGGTCCGCCAGGTCGATGCCGGTGGGAATTCCGAGGTCCGTCCGCCGTGAACCGATATCCGCCGTTGCGCTCATGTCGGCAGTTATCGTTCAGCTTCGGACGGTAAGTCAAATTCCCACCGGTATCTCATATGTACCTACTGATATGGCAATTCCACTTCGTCGTCCTCCTCCACCGGCTGCTCCTCGACCGGCGCCAGATCACGCGCCAGCAGGGTGGCGCCCGCGACCGCACCGGGCATCGCCAGCACGGTGACGAACGGCACCAGCATGAGCAGCATCAGCGGCATGCCGAAGCCGAGCGCCAGACCGAGCCGCCCGCGCAGCAGCCGCAGCCGCTCGCGCTGCGCAACACCGCGCCGCTGGAGGCCGACGGCGGACAGTTCGGCCGCCATGAAGTAGCCGGAGACGGCGAGCGCGACCACCGGCACCACGGTCTGCCCGACCACCGGGACGAACCCGCAGAGGAACAGCACGATCCCGAACGCCAGCACCCGCACCAGCACGTACAGGCTGTCCCGGGCCGAGATCAGCAGCTCCCGCCAGAGCGGGAGTTCCGGCTTCGCCGGGGCGCCGCCCTCGCTCTCGTCCACCCGCTCGCAGAGCGACTCGTAGAAGGGCTGCCCGATCAGCAGCGTCGCCGCCGTGAAGGTCACCACCGAGAGCGCCACCCCGGAGCCGAGCAGGGCGACCAGCACCGCGCCCCGGACCAGGCCCTGCCAAGGCGATCCCCAGCCGTCCGCGAACGGGGTGGCCCAGTCGGTCACGTCCCCCGACCAGACCACCAGGGCGGCCAGCACCGCCACGTACCCGGCCAGGGCGATCAGCGCCGGGATCATCCCGAAGCCCCACCAGCGCCCGTGCCGCGCCACCCACTTCTGACCCTTGAACAGATAGCCGAGCCCCGCCACAAAATCTCGCATGCGGGGAAGCCTACGATCCGGTGGCCGCTACTCGTTGACCAGGACCGGCACCGTGAGCACCGCACTGGCCGGGGTCCCGGTGACGCCGGTGGCGGGGACCGTGAAGTCGATGCCCGCACCCTCGGCCCGGCGGTCGTCGTGGCTGGTACCGGTCGCCTCCTCCTCCTGGTAGTGGAAGCTGCCGGCGCCCAGCAGCCGGCCGGCCGCGTCGTAGAAGGCCGCCCGCACCTCCAGCACCAGCACGTCGCTGACGTCCGAGGTGATGGCCAGGTGGCCGGTGACGGCGGTGGCCTGCGGGGCCAGCGCCAGGCCGGTGAACGTGATCCGGTCGGTGAACGGTCCCTCCTCCAGCCGGACTTGGCCGGCGGCCGCCGGACTGGCGAGGACGGCGGCCGGGGCGGGCGCCTCACGCGGGGCGGGCAGCGCGACGGCGGCGACCGGGGGCGTCCGCACGGGGGCGTCGTCCGACGAGGCCGAGCAGCCGACCGCGAGGGTCAGGACCAGGGCGGCGAGGGCGGCCGCCGCGGCGCGGGTGACGGGGTTCATGGCCAACTCCTGAGGCGGGTGCGGGGCCGGGAGGAGATCCTCCCGGCCCCGGTACGTGCACGACTGCCCGGCGCGGTGCTTCCGGACGTCGCTGCTGACGGTGGGTCAGTGCTGGTGGGGCGCCTTGCGGAACAGCGAGCGGTACATCTTGGTGTAGAGCTCGGTGTTGTCCTGGCTGGCGGCGAACGCCTCGCCGCCGGGGCCGTACGCGAAGATCGGCACGTCCGCGCCGGTGTGGTTGCCGGACAGGTAGGTCAGCCAGAGGCTGGCCTGCGGGCTGCCGTCGACCACGCCGGCCGGGTCGTCCGGGGTCCGGAAGGTGGCCGGGGCGAAGTTCTTCGGGTCCTGCGAACCGGTCCCGTTGACGATGCCGCCGGAGCGGGCCGGGTCCTTGACGTTGGCACCGGCCGAGCGGGCCGGGGTGCTGTTGTTGGCGGGGTTGCCCGCGTCGCTGTTCACCGGCGGGGCGGCGGCCTCGGCGTTGGTGAAGCTGTTCTTCTCGATGATGTTGAAGCCGGCGCACTCGTGGTCGGCGGTGACGATCACCAGGGTGTGGCCGTCCTTCTTGGCGAAGTCGACCGCAGCGGCCACCGCGTCGTCGAACGCCTTGATCTCACCGAGCGTCTGGTCGGCGTCGTTGGCGTGCGAGCGCTTGTCGATCTGCGCGCCCTCGACCTGGAGCACGAAGCCCTTCGCGTCCCGGCGGCCGCTCAGCAGCGAGATCGACTTGCGGGTGAGGTCCGCCAGGGTCGGCTCCAGCTTCTCCGGCGCACCGGCGGGGAGCCCGGCCTTCGCCCGCTCGACCGTCAGGTTGCCCCGGTTGAACAGGCCGATGACCTTCTTGCCCTTGACGGCGTCCAGGTCGGCCTTGGTGGCGACCTTCTGGCTGGCGGCCGTCTGCGCGGGCAGCGCCGGGTCGCCGAAGCTGCCCAGCACCTGGTAGCCCTGCGCCTTGAGCGCCTGCTGGTCGTCCGGCTCGAAGCGGGCCAGGCCGCCACCGAGGATCACGTCCGCCGTGCCGTTGCGGGCGATCTGCTCGGCGATCGGCGTGATCAGCGTGGCGTCGGACGGCTTGGCCTCGTAGCTGCCGTCGGCGTTCTTCGGCAGGCAGGCGGCGTCGGAGTAGACCGGACCCTGGCAGCCGCGCAGCAGCGCGTGGCTGAACTGCCCGGCCGGGGTGGCGTCGGTGATCTCGGCGGTCGACACGTTGCCCGTGGCGAAGCCGGCCGCGTGGGCCTGCTCCATCAGGGTGACGACCCGCTTCTCGTAGCTGTCGACGCCGAGCGCGGCGTTGTAGGTCTTCACGCCGGAGGACCAGGCGGTCGCCGAGCTGGCCGAGTCGGTGACCAGCGCGGGCTGCTTGCCGCCCTTCTCCACCGCGTAGGTGGACACGGCGCCGGTGTACGGCAGCCGCTCCATCGCCAGCTTCCCGGCCGCGCCGTAGAAGCGCTCCCGGCCGGCGGTGACGTGGGTACGCCCCATGCCGTCACCGAGCAGGTAGATCACGTTGCGGATCTGGTCCTGGTTCCCGTGCCGGCTCTCGTACGTCTCGGAACTGGCGGTGGCGGCAGTGCCACCCACCAGCGCACCGACCGCGAGCAGTACCGCGGAGGTCTGCCAAAGGCTGCGTCGCATGGAGCGATGTCTCCTCGAAGCGTCTTGACGCGCGCGGCCTTCACGCCATGCGCGGGCCCGGTTCACCCGGGCGTCGCCAAGCTAGGGGTGGCACATGAACGCACCCCCATGTCGGGGAGACCCCCGGTCGAACACTTCAACCACCGGACACCGCTCCGCCCTTGGGGGTGTTCAGTCCGCGAAGGTGATCCGGATGCCGACGGTGCCGCGGTCACCGCGGCGGAGCTTGCTGCCGAGCAGGGTGACCACGCCGAGCAGGCCGTACTTGCGGCGCAGCAGGGTGCGGTAGGCGGCGGTCCGCTCGGCGTCGAGGAGCTCGGCGGTGGCCGGGACCGATTCGCCGGTCGGGTTGCCGCGCAGGTCACAGGGGCCGACCAGGACGTCCGCGCGGTTGCGGATGCGCTTGACCTTCCAGGAGTCGGTGACGGTCCAGATGCCGAGGGCGTTGCCGTCGCGCACCACCCAGACCGGGGTGGGGACGGGGGTGCCGTCCTTCTTGTACGTGGTCACCAGCAGGTAGCTCCCGGCGGCCAGGCTGCGGATACGTTCGAGCTGCTCGGGCGTCGCGTCCATGGCGGGAAGTGTACGGGCAACGACCGCGCGCGAAGTGGCCCAAGGAAATCATGGGCGAATGAACCGAACTGATGGGCCGCCAGCTCGGTAGATTACGGGTGGTCAGGACAAGCACACAGCAGTTCGAGGGGAACGCACCATGTCCAACGCTCACGATGTCGTCCTGGTCCGCGCCGCCGATGCCGAGGTCCTGGCGGACGCACCGGGCAGCCTGATCACCCTGCTGGCCGACTCCGCACAGACCGGCGGCAAGGTCACCAGCAACCGGGCGACCTTCGAGAAGGGCGCGATCGGTGCTCCCCCGCACTTCCACACCCGGGCCACCGAGTTCTTCTTCGGCCTGGAGGGGCAGTTGGACGTCCTGATCGGCGACCGGATCGAGACCCTCGGCCGCGGCGACTTCCTGGCGGTGCCGCCCGGCACCCCGCACGCCTTCGCCCCGGCCGCCGACTCCACCGCCGACGTGCTGGTGGTGTTCACCCCCGGGATGGACCGCTTCGACTACTACCGCCTGCTCGACCGGGTGAACAAGGGCGAGGCGAGCGTGCAGGAGATCCGCGAGTCCGGGCAGCACTTCGACAACCACTACTTCGAGAGCCCGGTCTGGGCCGGGCGCGCCGCCCGCTGACGCCGGACGCCGAGGCGCCCCCGGACCTGTGTGGTCCGGGGGCGCCTCGGTCGTCGCGGTGCTGACGGTGCCTCGGTCAGGCGCGGGCCTCGGCGACCGCCGGGGCGAGCGCCTCCTTGAGGCGGGGGCCGACCCGGGAGAAGCCGAGCTCCTTCACGGCGGCGCGGAGCAGCTCGTCCTCGCTGCGGTCGGTGCCGTCGCTGTCGATCCAGCGGACCAGGGCGGTCAGCTCGGCGGGCTCGTACGCGGTCACGGCGCGGCCGGCGGTGACGGCCGGCTTCTTCGGGCGACGGGCCGGCTTCGACTCCACGACGACCGGCTCCTCGACCACGGGCTCGGGCTCGACCTCAACCACGGGCTCGACCACGACCGTCGCCGCCTCGGGCTCGGTGACGGCGATTTCGGCCACGGCCTCGGGCTCCGGGGTTTCCTCGACGAGGACCTCAGGCTCAGGGGTCACCTCAGCGACGACCTCGGGCTCAGGGGCCACCTCGACCTCGGCCACGGGCTCGACCTCGGGCTCCGGGGTCACCTCAGCGACGACCTCGGGCTCAGGAGTCACCTCGGCCACGGGCTCGACCTCGGCCACGGGCTCAAGCTCGGGCTCGGCCTCGACGACCGCCTCGACCTCGACCTCGACCACAGGCTCGGGCTCGACGACCGCGACCGCCTCCGGCTCGCGCGGACCGGCTGCCAGCGCGCTGATGGCGGCCGCCTCGGTGGCGGTGCCGTTCAGCCGGTCGTACGCCGCGAGTGCGGCGTCCCGATCGGCCTGACGCTCCGCCAGCTCGGCGAGCAGCTCGGTGAGGCCGCCGTCCGTCAGCGCGGTGTGCAGCGCGCGGAGGGCGGGGAGCCGGTAGAGGGTGCCCTCGTCGGCGGCCAGGCGGTCGACCAGGTCGGCGAGTTCGGCCAGCGGCAGGGTGTCCAGGGACTGGCCGGGCAGCAGGGCGGACAGCGTCCGGACCGCCTGGCCGAGCTCCTCGACCGTCTGCGCGACGGCGGACAGCCCGGCGGCGTCGGCCACCACGGGACGGCCTGCGGCACCGGCGGCGGCGCTCCAGTCGGACTGCGTCGCGGCTGCGGCGCGGACCGCGTCGAGCAGGTCGGCCCGGCGGGACCGGCCGTCCAGCGCGAAGCTCTTGGCCTCGGCGCGCAGCGCCCGCCGACGCCCCCAGCCGAGCTTCACGCCCTGCTCACGCCGCCAGCGCGCCGGGGCGAGAGCCGCGGTGAACGCGTCCAGGTCGGCGTCGTAGACCTCGCGGCGCAGCGTGGCGGACGTGCCCTGGGCACGCTGCAGGATGGCGGTGAGCCGGGTGAGTTCGGTCAGCGTGGCGGGCGTGGCGTGGGCGGCCGCGTCGCCGAGCAGCGCGCTGAGGCCGTCCCGGGTGGCGATCAGGTCGTGGCTGCGGAGCTCGGCCAGGGCGGTGGAGGCGGCGCGGGCGTCCTCGGAGCTGGCGACTGCCTGCGCCGCGTACCAGGGGTTGGCCTCGGCGGTCAGGGTGAAACCGCCCAGTTCGGCGTAGCGGCCGAGATCCTCACGCGGGTCACCCACCGAGGAGGAAGATGCGTCCACCGCCGGGTTGTCGGCGTCGTTCAGATAGTTCACGGTCATGTGTGAAGTCCGGTTCGTGGCTGGGCGGACGGGGGGCGGTGGCGGCGGTGTGGTCCGCCGGCACGGGCGGGACTAGCGGAACGCCCGGTGCGGACGCCCAGGATACGGGTGGGCGTTCGAGCCGTGCACGCACCCGGTCGGGTTCGGGCCCGGCGCGCCGGACGTACCGTTCAGCGGGGATCACCTCGGACGACGGGACGGAAGTCGGACAGTCGCACCGGCGGCAGGTACTCACGCACCAGCGTGCGTTCCCACCACGCGCCGGTCGTGCGCAGGGTGCGCCAGTCCGTGAAGCGATAACGGTAGAGCAGCGCGCGGACGTGTTCGGGCGGCGCGTCCGGGAACGGGTTGTGCCGGAGCAGCCGCAGGGTGTCCCGGTCCCCCGCGAGCAGCCGGTGGACGAACGGCCTGAACCAGGGCCGCGCGTACGCCGGGGAGATCCCGGCGAACCACATCAGCCAGTCCAGCCGCAGGTGGTAGGGGGCAAACTGACGCGGCATCCGGTGCAGTTCACCGGGTTTGCCATGGAATCCGTACTCCTGCCAGGCCGACCGCGCGGTCACCCGGCGGTCCACGGTGCCCTGCACCACCACCTCCAGTCGGAGCCGGTTGACCGAGCCGAACGCGCCGTAGGCGTTCACCAGGTGCAGCCGGTCGAACGAACGGTTCATCACCTGGTGGTGCGAGAACAGGTTCCGGGCGGGGCGGTAACTCAGCGCCAGGACCAGCAGGGTGAAGGCCGCCACCAGGCCGAGGTACCAGGACGGCCCGGTCGCCGGGCTGCCCCCGCCGAGCGGCAGGACCGAGCAGGCCAGCGCGACGGTGAGCCAGTTCAGCCAGGCGAAGTTGCCGGACAGCACCAGCCAGAGCTGGGTCAGCAGGATCAGCGCCGCGCAGCCCCCGGCCACCGGCTGGGGCAGGAACAGGCCGATCGGGACCACCAGTTGGACCAGGTGGTTGGCCGCCGCCTCGACCTTGTGCAGCGGGGCGGGCAGGTGGTGGAAGAACCAGCTGAGCGGCCCGGGCATCGGCTGGGTCTCGTGGTGGTAGCGCAGGCAGGTCAGTTCGCGCCAGCAGCGGTCGCCGCGGAGCTTGATCAGCCCGGCGCCGAACTCGACCCGGAACAGCAGCCAGCGGAGCAGCCAGAGCAGTGGCACGGCCGGGGCCACCTCGCCGTTACCGAGGAAGCCGGCCAGCAGGCCGGACTCCAGCAGCAGCGACTCCCAGCCGAAGGCGTACCAGGTCTGGCCCACGTTGACGATCGAGAGGTAGAGCAGCCAGAGCAGGCCCCAGCCGAGCATCGCGGCCCAGAGCGGGATGAGTTCACCCACGCCGGCCAGCAGGGCGGCGGCCAGCAGCGCGCCGGTCCGGGCGAGGGCCGCGAACGCCCGGTCCGAGTAGTGCCAACGGAACAGGCTGGGCGCCTGCCGCCAGTCGGTCCGGGCGAGGAACCGGGGCACCGGCAGCATGCCGTGTTCGCCCAGCAGGGCCCGGAACTGCCGGGCGGCCGCCAGGAAGGCGAGCAAGTACACGGCGGCGACCAGCCGTTGGAACACCAGCCGACCCCACCAGTACTCGGGTGCCGCGAACCACTCCACGCCGGACCGCTCCTCCCACCGGGTCGCTCCTCCCCCGCCGGACCGTCCATGCCTACCACCGAAGCCGCCGGAAGCGCCGGTGCCCGGACGACACCACCGGCGGGGTCAGCCACTCGGCCGACCCTGACGGCAAGTTGACCGTGGTTGGCAGCAAAGGCGCTCGCGCGATCCGGCCCGATGTGGTGGCATTCGCCTGACAGCACCAAACTCGGGAGACACCCATGACCGCGCCTCAGCAGTCCCGCCGGCCGAAGACCCGACCGCCCCACGACTTTGTCCCCGGCACCGGTCCGGGCCGGAGCACGCCCGCCGTCTGGGGCGCGCTCGCCATCGTCTACGTGGTCTGGGGGTCCACCTACCTGGGCATCCGGATCGCGGTCGAGACCATGCCGCCGTTCCTCTCCGCCGCCACCCGCTTCATCACCGCCGGGCTGTTGCTGGCCGGGCTGGTGGCCTGGCGGCAGGGCCCGGCCGCGTTGAAGGTGACCCGGCGTCAGCTCGCCTCGGCCGGGCTGGTCGGGCTGATGCTGCTGCTCGGCGGGAACGGCATGGTGGTGCTGGCCGAGCAGGACGTCCCGTCCGGGCTGGCCGCGCTGCTGGTCGCCACCGTGCCGCTCTGGCTGGTGCTGCTCCGGGCGGGCTCCGGGCAGCGGACCTCGAAGGCGGGGCTGGCCGGCGTGCTGCTCGGCCTGGCCGGGCTCGGGGTGCTGACGGTGCCGGGGCTGAGCGGTGACGTCAAGCTGGCCGGCGTGCTGCTGGTGATCGTCGGGACGCTCTCCTGGGCCGGTGGCTCCTTCCTCACCTCCCGGCTGCCGATGCCGGAGAACGTCTTCGCCACCAGCGCCTACGAGATGATCGTCGGCGGCCTGGGCTGCCTGGCGGTCGCCGCGCTCCGGGGCGAACCGCAGGCCCTGGACCTGGCCACCGTCTCCACCCGCTCCTGGGTCGCGCTGGCCGCGCTGGTGGTGTTCGGCTCGCTGGTCGCCTTCACCGCGTACGCCTGGCTGCTGCAGAACGCCCCGCTGCCGCTGGTCGCCACCTACGCCTACGTGAACCCGGTGGTGGCCGTCCTGCTGGGCTGGCTGATCCTGGCCGAACCGCTCAGCTGGCCGATCGTGCTGGGCGGCGCGATCGTGGTCGCCGCCGTCTGCCTGGTGGTGCGCAAGGAACGGTGACCGAACGTCAGCCGGGGCCCGCCATTTTCTGAAGGCGGGCCCTTGGCATATACCGAGCAAAGGGGGACAGCTCGATTCGGGAAAGTAACGATTGGCATACCTGTGCCATCCCCATGGTTAAATTCTTGACGTTACATCGGCTCGACAGCTTGACTCCCCCCGCTGCCGCAAAGCTGCGGCACGCAGTCAGGGAGGCACCACCCACCATGAACGCAACGCGCCGCACCCTCCTCGCCGCGGTCGCCGTGTCGATGACGCTGTCACTGGCCGCCTGTGGCCAGGACGGCACGCCGAGCTCCGACTCGACCGGCAGCAAGACCGTCGGTCTGCTGCTGCCGGAGCGCAGTTCGTCCACCCGGTACGAGACCTTCGACAAGCCGATGATCGAGTCGGCGATCACCGCCCTGTGCACCAAGTGCACGGTGGACTACGCCAACGCCGACGGCGACGAGACCCTCCAGCGGCAGCAGTTCGACCAGCTGCTGGGCAAGGGCGTCAAGGTGATCCTGCTCGACCCGGTGAACTCCAAGGTCACCGCGGACTGGGTCGACCAGGCCGACAAGCAGGGCGCGAAGGTGATCGCGTACGACCGGCTGGCGGCGGGCAAGGTGACCGCGTACGTCTCCTTCGACAACCAGCGCACCGGTGAGCTCCAGGGCGAGGCGCTGCTCCAGGCGCTCGGCCCGAAGGCCGCGCAGGCCACCGTGGCGATGATCAACGGCGCCGACTCCGACCCGAACGCCGCGATGTTCAAGGCCGGCGCGCACAAGGTGCTGGACGGCAAGGTCAAGCGGATCGGCTACGAGCAGTCCGGCGAGTGGAAGCCCGAGACCGCCGCCCAGAAGACCACCGAGGCGATCCAGAGCCTCGGCAAGGACAACATCCAGGCGGTCTACTCGGCCAACGACGGCATGGCCACCTCGATCATCGCCACCCTGAAGGCCGCCGGGATGAAGAACGTCCCGGTCGGCGGCCAGGACGCCTCGATCGACGCCGTCCGCCGCCTGCTGACCGGCGAGCAGGCGTACACCATCTACAAGCCGTACCGCCCGGAGGCCGACGCGGCCGCCAGCATCGCGGTCTACCTGCTCAAGGGCATCGGCATCACCTCGGTGGCCACCTCGGTGACCGACAGCGGCGGCGAGCAGATCCCCTCGATGCTGCTCAGCCCGATCGTGGTGACCAAGGCCAAGGTCGCCGACACCATCGTGGCCGGCGGCCTGTACACCGCCGAGGAGATCTGCGACGCCGCGCACGCGGCCGCCTGCGCGGACGCCGGGGTCAGGTAGCACCGACCGGGCCCGGCCCCAGGGGCTGTGGTCGAACTCCCGCGTCGCCCGGAGGGCGGCCCTGCGGCGTCCGGTGCGTGCGCCCGGCGTGCCGGGTGGGAGCCCTCGTACTGGGTCGTACCTGGGCTTTCGTCCGGTGCGGCGAGGGTGCGTGCCGGGCGTCGTGGGGCAGGCGGGAGTCTGACGACAGGCCCTAGCTCCGGGCCCGCTGGGTGACGGCGATGCAGGCGAGCACTCCGACCGCGGCCAGCGGGGCGGCCGGGCTCGGGGTCTCGCCGAGCAGCAGGACCGCCCAGCCGAGGGTCAGCAGCGGCTGGGCGAGCTGCAGTTGGCTGGCCTTCGGGATGCCGATCTCGGCCATCCCCCGGTACCAGAGCACGAAGCCGCCGAACTGCGAGACCGCCGCGATGTAGGCCAGCCCGGTCAGCGAACGGACCGTCAGCTGCATCGGTTCGAAGCTCACCGCGACAGCCGCCGTCACCACCATCACGGGCGCGGCCGCCAGTACGCCCCAGGCGATCACCTGCCAGCCGGGCAGTTCCCGGGCCAGCCGCCCGCCCTCCGCGTACCCGGCCGCGCAGACCGCCAGCGCACCGAGCAGGTAGAGGTCCGCCAGGGTCAGCGCCCCGCCGCTCTGCTGCAGGGTGAAGCCGAGCACCACCGACGCCCCGGCCAGCGCGGCGTACCAGAAGGTCCGGGACGGGCGGTTGCCCGAGCGCAGCGCCGCGCAGCCGGCCGTGGCCAGCGGCAGCAGCCCGACCACCACGGCGGTGTGCGCGGTGGACGAGATGCCCAGCGCGAGCGTGGTGAGCAACGGGAAGCCGAGCACGCAGCCGCCCGCCACCACCAGCAGCCCGGGCCAGTGCCGACGGGCGGGCAGCGGGGCCCGGGCGACGGTCAGCGCGATCGCGGCGACCACCGCCGCGAGCACCCCGCGCAGGCCGGTGGAGGTCCAGGGGCCGAAGCCGCCGAGCGCCCAGACGGTGGCCGGGAAGCTGAGCGAGAAGGAGACCACGGCCAGCGCGGCCAGGGCCGTCCCACCGCCGACCGCTATCGTGCTGGATCGGATAGCGCTATTGTTCGCTGTCATGACCGAGCGTAGCAGTGTGGCCGAGCTGGCCGCCATCCTCCGGAGCGAGCTGAACCGCTACTCACCACATGAGAAGCTGCCGTCCAGCCGGGCCCTGGTGGAGCGGCACCAGGTGAGCCCGGTGACCGTCTCCCGGGCGATCGCCGTACTGGTGGCGGAGGGCCTGGTGGTGTCCCGGCCGGGCGCGGGGGTGTACCGGGCCGAGCGGCGGGCGGCTCCGGCCCGGCCCGGGGACGTCTCCTGGCAGGAGCTGGCGCTGAGCGCCGAGACCTTCGGCGGGCAGGACCGGCGCACCGACGCCAGCGGGGTGCTCGGCGCCCTCGCCATGCAGCCCGCCGACGTGCTGGACCTGAACAGCGGCTACCTGCACCCCTCGCTCCAGCCCGAGCGGGCGCTGGCCGCCGCGCTGGCCAGGGCCGGCCGGCGGCCGGGCGCCTGGGGCCGTCCGCCGGTGGCCGGACTGCCTGAGCTGCGGGCCTGGTTCGCCCGCGAGATCGGCGGCCCCGACGGCACGCTGAGCGCCTCGGACGTGCTGGTCACGGCGGGCGGGCAGGGCGGGCTGAGCACCGCACTGCGTTCGCTGGTCGCCCCCGGCGCGCCGGTGCTGGTGGAGTCCCCGAGCTACCCGGGCATCCTGGCGGTGGCCCGGGGAGCCGGGCTGCGGCCGGTCCCGGTGCCGGTCGACCAGGACGGGGTACGGACCGACCTGCTGGCTGCGGCCTTCGCCGCGACCCGGGCCAGGGCCTTCGTCTGCCAGCCGCTGTTCCACAACCCGACCGGCGCGGCGCTCTCCGCCGAGCGGCGGCCCGAGGTGCTGCGGATCGCCCGGGCGGCCGGGGCGTTCGTGGTGGAGGACGACTTCGCCCGGCTGCTGGTGCACGCCGACGCCCCGCCGGCGGCCCCGGCACTGGCGGCGGACGACCCGGACGGGGTGGTGGTGCACGTCCGCTCGCTGACCAAGGCCACCTCGCCGAGCCTGCGGATCGGCGGGCTGACCGCCCGCGGCCCGGCCTTCGAGCGGCTGCGGGCGATGCAGGCGGTGGACAGCTTCTTCGTCCCCCGGCCGCTCCAGGAGACCGCCCTCGAACTGGTCGGCTCGCCCTCCTGGCCCCGCCAACTCCGGGACATCTCGGCCGCCCTGGCGGAGCGTCGGCGGTCGGCGGTCGCCACGCTGGCCCGGCTGCGGCCGGAGCTGCTCGGCGAGCGGATCCCGACCGGCGGCTACCACCTCTGGCTGCGGCTGCCGGACGGCACCGACGACCGCGAACTGGTCGCCGCCGCCCGCCGCAACGGGGTGGCGGTCACCCCGGGCCGCCCGTACTTCGCCGCCGAGCCGCCCGCCCCGCACCTGCGGCTCAGCTACGCCGCCTCCCGCAATCTCGCCGATCTCACCGAGGGCATCACCCGGCTGGCCCGCACCATGGACGAACGGCCCGCTCCCGACAGTGCCTAGACTGGACGGTATGCCCGAATTGCCGGAAGTTCAGGCGCTCGCCGAACGGATCGCCGAGGCGTCCGAGGGGCGGACCGTCGAGCGGGTGGACGTGCTGTCGATCCAGGTGCTGAAGACCTTCGACCCGCCGGTGACCGCCCTGCACGGACAGCCCGTCAGCTCGGTCACCCGGCACGGGAAGTTCCTCGACCTGCTGGCCGGGGACGGCCCGCACCTGGTGCTGCACCTGGCCAGGGCGGGCTGGATCAGGCACCGCGCCGCCTTCGCCGACCGCCCGGGCGGCGCCCGCCCCGGCCGGGGTCCAGGGGCGTTGCGGCTGGTGCTGGACGACGGTTCCGGCTTCGACGTCACCGAGCAGGGCACCACCAAGCGGCTGGCCGCCTACGTGGTGACCGACCCTCAGCTGGTGCCCGGCATCGCCCGGCTCGGGCTGGACCCGCTCGGCCCGGAGTTCACCGAGCAGCGGTTGGCCGAGCTGGCGGCCGCGCGGCGCCACCGGCTGAAGACCTTCCTCACCGACCAGACCGGGCTGGCCGGCATCGGCAACGCCTACTCCGACGAGATCCTGCACGAGGCCCGGCTCTCCCCGTACGCGCTGGCCCCGGCGCTGGACCGGGAGCAGCTCGGGCGGCTGTACGCCGCCACCCGGCAGGTGCTGGACTCGGCGGTCGAGCGGGCCCGCGCCACCACCGCCGACGCGCTCAAGGCGGAGAAGAAGGCGGGCCTGGCGGTGCACGGCCGGGCCGGCGAACGCTGCCCGCGCTGTGGGGACACCGTCCGCTCGGTGAACTTCGCCGACTCCTCGCTGCAGTACTGCCCGAGCTGCCAGACCGGCGGCCGGGTGCTGGCCGACCGCCGGTTGTCCAGACTGCTCAAGTGACGGCTCAACTCACCGTCAGGCAGCGGACGGTGGCTGGGCGGGCGAGCAGCTCAGCGAGCTGCCCGAGCCGCGCCGGCCGGTGGTGGCGCCAGCCGGCCAACGAGGTCCACTGCTCCACCGTCAGCATCCGGTCCCGGCAGTTCGGGTCGATGTAGAGCTCGAAGGCCAGGCAGCCGGGCAGCTCGGCGGCCGGTTCCAACTGGGCCTCCAGCTCCGTCCGCAGCTCGTCCTGCCGGCCCGGGGCCGCCTCGTACCCGACCAGTACGGTGAGCACTCGGGCACCGTCAGAACGTGCCGGTGTCGATGACGAAGCGGTACCGCACGTCGCTGGCCAGCACCCGGGCGTACGCCTCGTTGATCTGGTCCACCGCGATGGTCTCGATCTCCGCGCCGAGGCCGTGCCGGGCGCAGAAGTCCAGCATCTCCTGGGTCTCCCGGATGCCGCCGATCATCGATCCTGCCAGCTGCTTGCGGCCGCCGATCAGCGAGAACATGTTGACCGGGGCGGGCTCGGCCGGGGCGCCGACGTTGACCAGGGTGCCGCCGGTGCGGAGCAGGCCGAGGTAGTCGTCCAGCGGCAGGTTGGCCGAGACGGTGTTCACGATCAGGTCGAAGGTGCCGGCCAGCTCGGTGAAGGTGGCCGGGTCGGCGGTGGCGTGGAAGTGGTCCGCGCCCAGCCGCAGGCCGTCCTCCTGCTTGCGCAGCGACTGGCTGAGCACGGTGACCTCGGCGCCCATCGCGTGGGCGATCTTGACGCCCATGTGCCCGAGACCGCCCAGGCCGACGATGGCGACCTTCTTGCCCGGGCCGGCCTCCCAGTGGCTGAGCGGCGAGTAGAGGGTGATCCCGGCGCAGAGCAGCGGGGCCGCCTCGGCCAGGCCGATGCCCTCCGGGATGCCCAGCACGTAGTTCTCGTCCACCACGACGTGGGTGCTGTAGCCGCCGTAGGTGGGCTGCCCGTCCGGGCCCGCCGGGTAGGTGAAGGTCAGCCCGCCGGTGCAGTACTGCTCGTGCCCGGCCAGGCAGTTGTCGCACTCCCGGCAGGAGTCCACGAAGCAGCCGACCCCGACCCGGTCGCCGACCGCGTACCGGGTGACCCCGGGGCCGACCTCGGAGACCACGCCCGCGATCTCGTGGCCCGGCACCATCGGGAACGGGGCCTGGCCCCAGTCCTCGTTGACCTGGTGGATGTCGGAGTGGCAGATGCCGGAGAACTTGATGTCGATCAGGACGTCGTGCTCGCCGACCGGGCGGCGCGGCACGGTGATGCGCTCCAGCGGGGCCTTCGGGGCGGGGGCGGCGTAGGCGGCGACGGTGGTGATGCTCATGAGCGGTGCCTTTCGGTCCGGCGTGCTGTCAGCACCGATCCTGCCGGGGCCGGGACGGGTTACCCAGCACTCCACGCCACCTGGGAACAACCGGACCTGGGTCTGCGAGAACCACCCTTAGGATCGGGGCATGGGCAAAAAGGGTGAACTGGGGACCTTCCTGCGGTCACGACGGGCCCGGCTGCAGCCGGCCGACGCCGGGTTGCAGCAGTACGGCGAGCGCCGCCGGGTGCCGGGCCTGCGCCGGGAGGAGCTGGCCCAGCTGGCCGGGGTCAGCGTCGACTACTACGTGCGGTTCGAGCAGGGCCGGGCGGAGAACGTCTCGGACAGCGTGATCGACGCGGTGGCCACCGCCCTGCGGCTCGACCCGGCCGAGCGGCAGCACCTGCTGCACCTGGTCCGCCCCGACCCCACCGGCCGCCGGCCCGCACAGCAGGTCCGCCCGGGGCTGCTGCGGCTGCTCGACTCGATGCCGGACACCCCCGCCCTGGTGGTCGGACGGCGGACGGACGTGCTGGCCTGGAACGAGGCGCTCGCCGCGCTGATGCTGGTGGACCTGGCCGGGCTGCCGCCGGAGCAGCGGAACCTCACCTGGCTGCACTTCTGCGACGAGCGGATGCGCAGCCGGTACCTGGACTGGGAGTGCAAGGCCCGCGACCTGGTGGCGATCCTGCGGATGGACCTCGGCCGGCACCAGTGCGACCCCGGGTACACCGACCTGGTGGCCCGACTGGCCGACCGGAGCCCGGAGTTCGCCCGGCTCTGGGAGAACCAGGAGGTCCGTGAGAAGACCCACGGCGAGTACACCGTGTGGCACCCCGCGGCCGGCACCTTCACCCTCGCCTACGAGACCCTGCGGCTGCCGGACGACCCGGACCAGGCGCTGGTCGTCTACACCGCCGAGGCCGGCTCGCCCGCCGAGCCCGCGCTCCGCGCGGTGGTGGACGGCGCCCGGGCCGGGGCGGCCCCGGGCCGGTTCTGACGCTCCGTCGGCCGGGACCCGGGCAGGCCCGGCCGACGGAGCGCGCTCAGGACGCGATCCCGCAGTACTGCTGCTGCTTGCCGATCGCGCGGTACATGCAGTCCGCGTTCTCCAGCAGCCGCAGCACGGCGTCGCGGTTCCGGCTGGTCTCCCGGGCGATCACCTCGTCGGGCGGGTAGAACCCGCCCCCGCCGCCGCTCTCGGACGGGTACATCTCGAAGGTGTACGCGAAGACCCGCTGGGTGCCCCACAGCCAGTCGTCGATCGTCCCGTCGGTGATGTACAGGTCACTGGACTGCTCGGGGGTGTAGCCGTTGCTGTTCGCCATGGTCTTCCCGAAGGTGGCGAAGGTGTTGTACTCGTCCGCCGTCATGCCGGTGGCGGTGTTGTTGTACGTCCAGCCGAACGGCCAGAGCACCAGCTCGCTGTAGGTGTGGAAGTCGATCGCGGCGGTGATCTGCTGCTTGCCGCCGACGATCCGGCTGCGGACGAAGTCGGCCACCACCTTGACCTCCTTGGCGGACTCCGCGGCGCTGCCCCGGTAGGTCTCGCTGGAGGTGGAGCCCGAAGAGCCGCCGCAGCAGCCGAACTTGAAGTCCCAGTTGCGGTTCTGGTCGGTGCCGACGTAGCTGGAGCCGGCGTTGGGCTGCCGGTTCTTCCGCCAGCTGCGGTAGTTGCCGGTGGCCACGTCGTACTCGCCGCCGTCCGGGTTGACGTCCGGCACGATCCAGATCTCCCGGCTGTTCACCACCCCGGCGATCCGGCTGTCGGTGGCGTACTTGTCACCGAACTCGTGCAGCAGGTAGAGCGCCATCTCGACGGTGAGGTGCTCCCGGGCGTGCTGGTGGTGGGTGAACAGCACCTCGGGCTCGGCCTCGTCGGTGCCGACGTTGTCGCTGATCTTGATCGCGAACAGGTCCCGGCCCTCGTAGGACTTGCCGATCACCTGCTTGCTCATGATGGCCGGGTGCGCCGCCACCACGGCGTTGATCTCGGCGGTGGCCTCGGCGTAGTTGTGGTACATCGAGTCCTTGGACGGGAAGTCGTTGATCGTGACCCCCAGTCCGGTCTCCGGCTCCGGGCCGGGCAGGGCGGTCAACTTCCAGCCCTGGAACCGGAGTCGGCGGGCCTCGGCGGCGGTGGCGGAGACCACCACCGACTGGGCGTCCACCTCGTCGATCGAGACGCCGACGGCGGCGATGGCGGTGCGCTCGGCCGGCGTGCGCGGGCCGTCGATGGCGTACTGGACGATCGCCTCGTCCAGGGTGGCGGACGAACTCTCGTTCGCCGGTGCGGGTTTGGCGCTGGCCTCGGACGCCAGCGGCATCGCCAGCGCTATCGCGAGCAGGGCGGCAACGGCCGCAGCGGGCCTTCCGCGACTGAGCAGTCGCATGACTGTCCTCCTGTGGGGGTTGTCCGGTAGGACGGATGGCGGGAGGAACTGCGGCGCGCGCCAAGCACGATGGTGGCGGCACTGTCATGCGTGGGTCAAGCCCATCCGTGACGAACTCTTCTGCCAGATGTACTTGTCATGTCACCTGACGTCCGCTCGACTGTCCGATGCTGGCCACCCCGCCAACCCCCCGACCAGGAGAGACCGTTGAGCCTTCGCCGGACCGCCGCCGCCCTGCTCGCCACCACCGTCGCCGTCGCAGTCGCCACCCTGCTGCCGACCGCCCCGGCACAGGCAGCCGCCACCACCGACCTCCCGTTCGCCGGGTCCACCACGGTCGGCCTGCACAACACCTACGACCCGGCCGCCTTCGCCCAGTTGGCCCGCTCGCTGGACACCGGTACCAGCCTGATCGAGCTGGACGCCTGGACCGACACCGTCACCAAGGAGTGGAAGGTCAGCCACTCCAACCCGCTGGGCAACAGCAACAACTGTGTCGCGGCCACCGACGCCTCCCAGCTGTACGGCGGCGGCACCAACAAGAACCTCGAACACTGCCTGGACGACATCCGGCTCTGGCTCGGCGCACACCCCCGGTCCGGGCCGCTGGTGGTCAAGTTGGAGCTGAAGGGCGGCTTCGCCGCGAACCGGGGCATGGGCCCGGCCCAGCTCGACGCGCTGATCGCCGCCCACCTCGGCAGCCGGGTGTTCCGCCCGGCCGACCTGCTGGGCTCGTACGCCACCCTGGACGACGCCGCCCGGGCCGGCAACTGGCCGAGCCGGTCGGCACTGGCCGGGCGGGTACTGGTCGACGTCATCCCCGGCACCGTCGAGGAGCAGAACCCGTTCGACACCCTGCACACCGACGTCGAGTACGGACGCTACCTGCGCGACCTGGCGGCGGCCGGCCGGGTCGGCCAGGCCCAGGTCTTCCCGGTGGTGCACGGCGCGGCCGCGGGCGACCCCCGGGGCAGGTACGGCGAGGCCGACCTGCGCCCGTGGTTCGTGGTCTTCGACGGCGACGCCGCCGCCTACCTGGCCGGGAACATCGACACCTCCTGGTACCAGGCCCGGCACTACCTGCTGGTGATGACGGACGCGCACAACGTCGCCCCGGCCATCTCCGGCACCGCCCCCACCGCCGACCAGGCCCGGGCCAGGGTCACCCAGCTGGCCGCCGCCCACGCCAGCATCGCCACCAGCGACTGGCGTTCGCTGCCGGAGATCCAGTCCCTGGTGCTGCCCCGGGGCTGACCCCGGTCACATGGTGGAAGGGGCTCGATCGGGCGGCCCCTCTGCTCGTAGGCTCCGGCCATGACCCGAGCCGAACTGCCGCCCCTCGCCGCCCGTGCCGCCACCGTCGGGCCGTCCGCCGTACGGGAGATCCTCGCGCTGACCGCACGGCCCGAGGTGATCTCGTTCGCGGGCGGCCTGCCCGCTCCCGAACTCTTCGACGCGGCCGGCCTGCGGGCCGCCTATCACCGGGTGCTCACCGAGATCCCGGAGCGGGCCCTGCAGTACTCCACCACCGAGGGCGACCCTGAGCTGCGCACCGCGATCGCCGAACGGCTGACGGGCCGTGGACTGGCCACCGGGCCGGACGGGTTGCTGGTCACCACCGGCTCCCAGCAGGGGCTGACCCTGCTCGCCACCGCACTGCTGGAGCCCGGCGACGTGGTGCTGGTGGAGGACCCTGGCTACCTGGCCGCGCTGCAGTGCTTCGCCCTGGCGGGCGCCCGGGTGGTGCCGGTGCCGACCGACGACGGCGGCCTGATCCCGGACGCGCTGGCCGAGTTGGTAACCACCGAGCGGCCGAAGCTGCTCTACCTGGTGCCCACCTTCCAGAACCCGACGGGTCGCACGCTGGCCACCGCCCGCCGCCGGGCGGTGGCCGAACTCGCCGAACGGCACGGCTTCTGGATCGTCGAGGACGACCCGTACGGCGAGTTGCGCTACGACGGCGAGGCCGAGCCGTGGATCGCCGGGCTCCCGGCGGCCGCCGACCGGACCGTGCTGCTCGGCTCGTTCTCGAAGATCCTCGCTCCCGGCCTGCGGCTGGGCTTCCTGCGCGCGCCCGCCGCGCTGCGCCGCGCCTGTGTGATCGTCAAGCAGTCGGTCGACCTGCACACCTCGACCGTCGACCAGGCCGCCGCCGCCCGCTACCTGCGCGACGCCGACCTGGACGGGCACCTCGGACGGATCAGGACCGCCTACCGCGAGCGGCGGGACGCGCTGCTCGCCGGTCTGCCCAAGGCCCTGCCGGCGGGCAGCCGGTGGAACCACCCGGCCGGGGGCATGTTCCTCTGGGTCCGGCTGCCGGACGGCCACGACGCGACCGCCCTGCTGCGGACCGCCGTCCGGCACGACGTCGCGTACGTCCCCGGCGCGCCGTTCTACGCCGCCGAGCCGGACGGGCGGACGCTGCGGATGTCCTTCACCACGCACGGCCCCGAGGAGATCGGCGAGGGCCTGCGCCGGCTGGCCGACGCCTTCGCCGAGGGCTGACCACGGCACCGGCCCCACCCGTCCGGGGACGGGTGGGGCCGGGCCGCTCACCGACGGTGGGTCAGGGGACGGTGGGTCAGGGGTCGGTGCGTCAGCCGAAGATCCACCGCTGGTTGTCCCAGCCGTTGCGGTCCCAGAGCTGCACCCTGGTGCCGTTGCCGTTGATGGTGTTCAGGTCCGCGTCCAGGACCCGGGCGTTCTTCTTGGTCTGCAGGGTCTGGCCGTCCCAGATCCAGATCTGGTTGTCCCAGCCGTTGCAGTCCCAGAGCTGCACCTTGGTGCCGTTGCCGTTGATGGTGTTCAGGTCCGCGTCCAGACACCGGTAGTTCTTCTCGGTCTGGATCTTGTAGTAGCCGACCGGCTGGCCTGGTGCCGGGGTCCAGATCCAGGTCTGGTTCGACCAGCCGTTACAGTCCCAGAGCTGCACCTTGGTGCCGTTGCCGTTGATGGTGTTGAGGTCCGCGTCCAGACACCGGCCGCCGTGGCCGCTGGTGAAGCGGGTGGTGCGGTAGCTGGCGGCGAGCGACGGCGCGGCCTGGGCGCCCACGCCCGGCGGTGCCGCCTTGACCGCCCGGAGGCCGTCGGTGGCCGTCGGGGCGACCGCCCCGGCGGTGGTGCCGGCCGACAGGGCCAGCGAGAGGACACTCGCACCCGTCGCGATACCGAGAGCGATTCGGGACCTGCTCATCTGCGCCTCACTTCATCTGCACTGAAATATCGCACCAATACCGCATGACCGAACCCGACCGACCGTCGGGTTCTCCATCAAGGTAGTTCGTGATCGGAGCAGATATCAGCGGCGTACGGTGGTGAACCGGCCGCGCATTCCCGGCCCCGCACTTCCGGCCCGGAAAAGCCGGAACCGCCGCACCCCCGGAGAGGTGCGGCGGCCCGTGGATCGGACGGCTCAGAACTCGGTCGTGATGCTGACCTTGTCGAAGTTGGCCGCGGCGAACAGGCTCAGGTAGACGTAGCCCGCCGGGGGCTTCTTGATGGTCAGGGTCTCGCTGTTGCCGTTCTTCACCGAACGCTGGGTGAAGTTGGTGGTGGTGGCCCAGCTGGTCGGGCTGTAGTACAGGTCGGCGTTGCCCGTGCCACCGGCGACGGTGACCTTGATCGAGGCGGTGCCGGCCGGCACGTTCAGGTAGAAGTAGCTGTAGTTCGCCACGGTGTTGGACACGTTGGTGCGGCGGCAGTTCTTGCCGAGCACCCGGGTGTCGTCGGCCGGGGCGCACTCCGGCAGGCCGGCCACGGCCACCGTGATCGGCTGGGTGGTGGTCGCGGTGGCGCCCTTGTCGTCCGTCACCGTGAGCTTGACGCTGTAGGTGCCCGCCGCGGCGAAGGTCTTGGCCGGGTTGGCGGCGGTCGAGGTGGTGCCGTCACCGAAGTTCCAGGCGCGGGCGGCGATGGTGCCGTCCGGGTCGGTGGAGACATCGGTGAAGTTCACCGCGAGGCCGGTCACCAGCGCGGTGAAGCCCGCCACCGGCGGCTTGTTGGCGGGCGGCGTCGGGTCGCAGCTTCCCGTCGAGCAGCGCGCCAGCCAGGCGGCGAAGTCCGCGTCGTAGCGGGTGCCGATGGTGGAGGTGAGCAGGGTGCGGGCGGCCGCCCAGTTGCCGGCCCGGTAGTACCCGAGCAGCGTGGTGACGTCCGCCGGGTGCTGCTGGATCAGGTAACGGACCGCCAGGTAGCCCCAGTTGTAGACCCGGGTGGAGTCCGCGTTGTCGTAGGTGGTGTCGAACAGCGTGCTGAGCTTGTAGGTGTTCTTGCCCGCCTCGGTCAGCGCGGCGGTGTACGTGACGTTCCGGTACGAGTAGGAGATGTACTCGGCGAAGCCCTCGACCCACATCACGGTCGGGGTGGTCATGCCGGCGTTGAAGTCGCCGAACATGTCGAACCGGCCGTCGAGGTAGTGGGTGTACTCGTGGTTGAGGTTCCAGATCTGGAAGTCCGGACGCACCCACTCGGCCTCGTAGGCGATGAACCGCGGCTGGTTCCCGGCGGCGGCCGGGTTGCCCTCCAGGTACATGCCGCCGTTGTTGGTGCTGATCCCGAAGATCACGCCGGCGTAGGTCTGGTAGTCGGCGCTGGAGTCGAAGGCGTTGACCTCGATGGTGCTGTTGTTGTCGTTCGCCACCGCCCCGGTGTCCTTGACCACGCCGTGGAAGTAGGCGTCCTGGTTGTTCAGGCTGGTGCAGGTGGCGGCCAGGTCGGCCGCGGTCATCGCCTGGGCCACGATCCTGATGCTCGGGCTGCAGGTGTGGTTGATCGTCAGCACGGCGGCGCGCACCCGGTTCGACAGGTCGCAGGTGCCGTAGTACGCGCAGTTGGCCGCGTCGTACTCGGCGGTCATGTCCGCCATCGGGACCCAGATGGACGCGGTCCGGCCGGTCATCGTGGTCCGGTCCAGCAGCTGCTTGAGCAGCGGGCTGACGGCCGACTTCAGCTCCGGGTGGACCAGGAAGCGGCCGAGCTCGCGACCCGCGTTCGCGGTCAGGTAGGACTTGTCGGTGCCGAGCAGGTTGTCGTGGGCGACCGCGAAGTCGCGCAGCACGGTGAGGATGCTCGGGTCCGCCTGCACGGCGGGCAGGAACTCGTCCGTCTGGTGGCCACGGAACAGGATGGTGTAGGCGTTGTTGACCGCCGCCACCATGTAGTACGAACTGTCGTACGAGCTGTTGTAGTTGGTCAGCAGCCGCTTGACCAGGCCCAGGTAGCGGGCGTTCTCCTGGGCGCTGTCGACCAGGATGACCGCCTCGGACAGCGTGGTGCCGTTGGCGTCGTTGACGTCGGCGGCGCGCGGGGCGGCGAAGAAGGTGTCCAGGGCGCCCTGGATCGAGCTCTTCAGCGCCGGGCCGTAGCTGCCGACGGTGGACGCGTTGTACCACTGCACGAAGTACCCGGCGCGCAGGAACAGCACCAGCTGCCCGGTCGAAGTGCTGTTGTCACCCGGGTAGTTGGCCGCGGCGCTGCGCAGCGCGTCGGAGACCGTGACCATCTGCGCCTCGCGGAACAGCGCCTGCGCGTTCGGGCCGGTCAGGCCGAACAGCGTGTTCACGCAGGTCAGGTCCGAGCCCTTGATCTGCTGGACCAGCGCGGCGCCGGTCTTCGAGGTGAAGTCGGCGACGTTGCAGGTGGCCGTGGCACCGGCCGCACCGGGCGCCGCCTGCGACTTGGCGAGGTTCGGGACGTGCTGCGTCTTGTCCTTGACCGCCCGCAGCGGGGCGCGCTCGGAGATCGCGACGGGCTGCTTGCTCTCCTCGGCGGGCAGGTCAGCGGCGGCCACCACGGTGGCCGGCTGCGGGGCCGGGCCGGACCTCGGCGCGTTGGCCGGGGTGGGCTGCGGGCCCTTGGCGCCGACGGCCGCGGCGTGGCCGGCCGGCGCGAGCAGGGTCAGCCCGAGACAGCAGATCAGGGCGGCTATCAGCAGCCGGACGACGTCTTTCGTCGTGGGGGAACTACGCATGAAGGTGGCCTCCGGGCCGGTCTGCGGCCGCGTGTTGGGGACACGCGACAGTGGGGGATTGCGGACCGTGGCAGCGCCGGGAGTCGAGCTCGGACCCGGTTCTGTCGTGAACACGGTGGGGAGTGTGACATGTACCATTGCATACATCACATGGCTGGGGAAGAGGTCCGGCCCCAATGACTCGAACTGAGCGACCGTCAGGCCGGTTCGGCCAGCGGGTGGTTGGCTGGTTGGTGTCCGTCGGCCGGCCACCCCCGGGGCCCGACGGTGATCCGGTGGCCCAAGCCCGCCACAAGGCGGTGATGTCACAGTGACCGACTGTGAAGACCTGGCAGCTCCGCACCCTCCGCGTCGCCGTCCCGTCCGTCCTCTGTGTGGCCCTCACCGCCACCGCCCACCTCGCCCTCGAAGGCGCCCGGCCGCACCTCCCGGCACTGGCCCTGGCCGTGGCCGGCACCACCCTCTGCAACGGGCTGCTGGCCCGGGGCACCCCGGGCCTGGGCCTGACCGGCGCCTGGATGACGGCCACTCAGATCGCCCTCTACGTCCTGTTCGCCCGGACCACGGCCACCCCCGCCCCGATCCCCCGGCCCAGCCACCTGCTCGGCCTGACCGACCCGGGCCTGCCGGTCCCCAGCCCCTCGGTCGCGCTGGCCCTGGCCCACCTGCTGGCCGCCGTGCTCTGCACCCTGCTGCTCCGGCCCGGCCGGGCCACCGTCACCCGGGTGCTCGGACTGCTGCCGCACCCGCCCGTGCGTCGGCGCCTGGCGCCGCAGCCCGTCCGGCGCCCGCAGGCCGAGACCCGGGCCCAGGTGCCCGGCGTTTCTTAGCGTGAACATTTCATAACAGCTGCCCCGGGACACCCCCGGCGGCCCGCCGCGCGTCCTACGGTCGATCAGTCCGCTCACCGCCCCGGTACTTCGGAGGACCCGTGCGCAAAAGGCTGACCATCTCCGCGGCGCTGACCGCCGCCCTGCTGCTGACCGATCCGGCCGGCGCCGCCACCGGCGCCGTCGGCGCGTCCGGCCTCGGCGACTCCTACTACCCGCAGTACGGCAACGGCGGCTACCAGGTCTCGCACTACGACCTGCGCCTGAAGTACCAGCCCGCCACCGACCGGCTCGAAGGCACCGCGACGCTGCTGACCACCACCACGGCCGCGCTGTCCCGGTTCAACCTCGACTTCGCGCTCACCGTCGAGGAGGTGCAGGTCAACGGGCGGAAGGCGGGCTTCGCCCGGACCGGCGAGCACGAACTGGAGATCACCCCGGCCACCCCGCTCGGCAAGGGCGAGCACGCCACCGTGGTGGTCCGCTACTCCGGCGTGCCGTCCGCCGTCACGGCGTACGGCTTCACCTCCTGGCAGCGCACCCCGGACGGCGGGGTGGCCGCCAACGAGCCGGAGTCCGCCTGGTGGTGGTTCCCGAGCAACGACCACCCCTCCGACAAGGCCACCTTCGACGTCTCCGTCCTGGTCCCCGACGGGACCCAGGCGATCAGCAACGGCGCCCTGGTGTCCCAGAGTTCGCGCCTCGGCTGGACCCGGTGGAACTGGCGGCAGACCAAGCCGCAGGCCACCTACCTGGCCACCCTGGCGGTCGGCCGGTTCGAGATCGGCACCTCGGTCACCGCGGGCGGCATCCCGGTGTTCACCGCCTACAGCCGCGACCTCGGCGCCAACGCCGGCGCCGCCCGCGCCAGCCTGGAGCGGACCGGCGAGCTCACCGACTGGCTCAGCACCCTGCTCGGCCCGTACCCCTTCGACACCGTCGGCGGTTACGTCCCCAACACCCGCCCCGGCTACGCCCTGGAGACCCAGAGCCAGATTTACTACAGCCCGCGGATCTTCGCGGCCGGCTCCAACACCTCGATCGTCGTCCACGAGTTGGCGCACCAGTGGTACGGCGACAGCGTCTCGCTCGACCACTGGAGCGAGATCTGGCTGAACGAGGGCTTCGCCCGGTACGCCCAGTGGCTCTGGTCCGAGCACGAGAACGAGGGCACCGCCCAGGAGCTGGCGGACTGGACGTACGCGAGCAAGCCCGCCGAGGACCCGTTCTGGACCGTGCTGCCCGGCGATCCGGGCCCGGACAACCAGTTCCACGCCGCCGTGTACGACCGCGGCGCGCTCGCCGTCCAGGCCCTCCGCAACACGGTCGGCGACCAGGCGTTCTTCGCGATCCTGCGCGGCTGGCCGGCCGAGCGCAAGTACGGCAACGCCTCCATCGCGGACTTCCGTCGGTACGCCGAGCGGGTCTCCGGCAAGCCGCTCGGCGACCTGCTGCAGACCTGGCTCTACACCAGCGGCAAGCCGGCTGCCGGTACCTCACCCGCCGTGCGGGCCAAGGCCGTTCAGGAGCCGAAGTCCTGGTCGGAGATCAAGGCCACCGACAGCGCGCACGACACCCACTGACCCCGGCCCCGGGTGGCCCGCCGGATCGGCGGGCCACCCGGGCGGGCATCAGACGCCGTAGACCCGGACGTTGTCGACCACCCAGTACCAGTTGTTGCTGCCGGTGTAGCGGAACCGCAGTTGGAGGGTGCCGGCGCCGGCCGGGACGGTCAGGGTGTGGGTCTGACGGCCGTTCACCAGGCTGCTGTACGAGGCCAGCTGGACCGGCGTGCCACCGTTCCAGGAGGCCAGCACCTTGGCGGTCTGGGCACCGTCCTGCTGGTAGTAGCTGGTGTACTCGACCTTGACGGTGGCCAGGCCGGAGACCGGGTAGGCCGGGCTGACCAGGGTGGTGTCGTAGGTGCCCGAGAAGGACTTGTCGGCCCACTCGTCGGAGTCGGCGACCGCGAAGACGTTCCGGGAGCGCACGTTGAGCTCGCGGTACTGGTCGCGCTGGGTCCTCGTCCAGAACTCGTCGGTGGTGAACGACCAGCCGCGCCACTCGGTGACCCCGCCGGTGCCCATCGCCGAGTTGTCCACCGACCAGCCGCTCGGCGCGGTGTGGGTGAATCCGAGCACGCACGCCGCGATGCCGGTCTCGTCCACCCGGCCGGTCAGCTGCGGACGCAGCGCGTCGAAGGCGTCCGGGGTGAGGCCCGCGATCGGGGCGCCGTCCAGGCTCCAGGCCGGGTCGATCGCGATGCCCAGGTGGGCCAGCGCGGTCGGCGCGATGTCCACCATCCGCACGTCATAGCGGACCGAACCCGCCACCAGACCAGCGCCGTTGGCGATCACGAAGGTCTGCCGCTCCTCCCAGGTCGAGCCGCCGTGGCCGCCGGTCGGGGTGTGGCCGTGGTCGGCCGTCACCATGATCAGCCAGTCCTCCTGGGCGTAGGTGGCCCGGCCCCGGACCGCCGCGACGATCTGGCCGACCTGGCCGTCCACGCCCTTGATCGCGTCCAGGTACGCCTGGCTGGCCGAGCCGCTCGCGTGACCCGCGTGGTCGACGTTGTCGAGCTGGACGAAGACCGCGTCCGGGTTGCCGTCCCGCAGCCTGGCCACCGCGCGGGAGGTGGTGCCGGCGTCGTACTCGGCGCTCGGGGTGGCCACCCGGGTGTCCACGGTCGCCGAGTAGATGGTGTTCGGGATCGACGCCCAGGAGGCCACCACGTAGGTGGAGAGCGCCGAGTCGGCCCGCTCCACCCGGGTCAGCCAGTCCGGGTAGGCGGCCAGGTTGGGCGCGGTGAAGTTGTTGTCCTTGACGTTGTGCTTGTCCGGCCAGACGCCGGTGGCGATGGTGGTCCAGCCCGGACCCGAGGAGGTCTCGGCCATCGGGTTGGCGTACAGGCTGCTCGCGGCGGTCAGCCCGCCGGCCATCAGGGCGTCCAGGTTCGGCGCGTCGGCGTCCTTGATCCGGTTGAGCATGGTGCCGTCCAGACCGATCACCAGCACCTTGGGGGTCCGGGCGGCGGCGGCGAGCGCGGTGCGGGCGAGCGGGCCGGTCACGAGAGCGGCTGCGGCGGTGCCGAGGAGCAGGCTGCGCCTGGGGAGTCCTGCGGTCACGTCGTCCTCCTGAGGAAGCGTCAGAGCTGGAGCGGGGCGCGGACCACACTCGGGCCGTCCGGTGGCGCGAGCTCCCCCGGCTGCGGTACCCGGCGTGAACAGCGTCCGAACTTCGGTCCAGACCCGTTACCGTTCCGTGGCCAAAGCCCACCCGGGCCGAACGCCCTTCGTGCAGTCAGGAATCGGGCGCCAGGCGGGTGGTGAAGCTGAAGCGGTCACCCCGGTAGAGCGAGCGGACCCGCTCCAGCGGAGTGCCGGTGGTGTCCCGGGTGAGCCGGTGCAGCAGGAGCATCGGGAGGGCCGGCGGGGTGCCGATCAGCAGGGCCTCCCGGGGGGTGGCGAGCACGGTCTCGATCCGTTCGTCGGCCGCGCCGAACCCGATGCCGAGCTTCTCGGTCAGGAAGGCGTAGAGCGACGCCCCCGGGTCGAACTCCCGCTCCAGGGAAGGGATCCGGGCCACCGCGAGATAGGTGCTCTCCAGGCCGACCCGCTCGCCGTCGGCGAGCAGCACCCGCTCCAGGTGCCAGACCGGCGCCCCGGCCGGCAGCCGCAGCTGGTCCGCCAACTGTCCGTCCGCGCCGAGCTGTTCGAGGCCGATCAGGGTCCGGCCCGGCACCCGGCCCTGCCGGCGGACGCCCTCGGTGTAGCTGGCCAGCGAGAGCGGCTGTTCCAGCTTCGGGCCCGCCGCCACCGTGCTGCGGCCCCGGCGCCGGACCCGGCCCTGGATCAGCAGGTCGCGCAGCGCCTGCCGGAGGGTCTCCCGGGACACCTCGTACCTGGCCGCCAACTCCCGTTCGGTGGGCAGCGCACCGCCCTCGCCGAGCTCGTCCAGCAGGGCTTCCAGCTCCGCCTTCACCGCGTAGTACTTGGGCACCCGGCCGTGCTCGGGAATGCCGGACCGGATCGGGGAGCCTGGGACGTCGTTCACCCCGCCATCCTCCCAGCCCGGTCGGCGGCCCGTCCGGGCGGCCCGGCCTCACATCTCGCGGGCCCGCGTCGTCGGACCGACGACCCACCGCACCCACCCGCACCCACGTACTGGAGCCACCACCATGCGCACCCGACTCCTCCACGGACTCGCGCTGCTGTCCCGGGGCCGGGCCCGGCTGCTCGCGGGCGCGGCGGGAGCGCTGACCCTGGTCCCGTTCCTGACCACCCGGTTCGGCCACGTACCGGTCAACGGCCGGATCAAGGAGTGGGCCCGCACCTCGGCCCCGGCCGACCACGCGGAGGTCCTGCACCGCTGGGAGCTGTTCAACGACCTGCGCACGTTCACCGCCGTCCTCGCGTTCGCGCTGCTGATCGCGCTCGCCCTGTCGGCCGGATCACCAGCTCAGAGCCAGTCCCGGCGCTTGAAGACCAGGTAGAGCCCGCCGCAGACCAGCGCCATCAGCCCGATCGCGAACGGGTAGCCGAACACCCAGCCGAGCTCCGGCATGTGGGCGAAGTTCATCCCGTAGACGGTGCCGATCAGGGTCGGCGCGAACAGGATGGCGGCCCAGGAGGAGATCTTCTTGATCTCGTTGTTCTGGGCGTGCCCGGCCTCGGCGAGCTGCTTCATCTCCTCGTTCTGCGCCTGCGAGACCAGGGTGGCGTTGACGGTGAGGATGTTCTGCAGCATCTGCCGGAAGCCGTCCACCCGTTCGGCGGCGGTGGTGGCGTGGTCGGCCACGTCGCGCAGGTTGCGCTGGAGCTCCTCGTCGGTGCCGTACTTGCCGAAGCCGGCCTCCAGGCTGGCCATGATCTGCAGCAGCGGGCGGGTCGAGCGCTGGAACTCGATCACCTCGCGGGAGAGCTCGTAGATCCGTCGGGAGACCTTCGGGTCGCCGCTGAAGACCTCGGTCTCGATCTCGTCGATGTCGTGCTGGAGCCCGGCGATCACGGGAGCGTAGCCGTCCACCACCGCGTCCAGCACGGCGTACAGCACCGCCTCCGGGCCGAGCGCCAGCAGCTCGGAGTCGGCCTCCAGCCGGCGACGGACCACCGAGAGGTCCGGGGACTGCGAGTGGCGCACCGTCAGGACGAACTGCGGGCCGACGAAGAGGTGGATCTCGCCGAAGTCGACCTGTTCGCTCTCGTCCAGGTAGCGGGCCGCCCGGAGCACCACGAACAGGGTGGCGCCGTAGCGCTCCAGCTTGGGCCGCTGGTGGGCGACGATGGCGTCCTCGACCGCGAGCTCGTGCAGGCCGAACCGCTCGGCGGCCTCCAGCAGCTGTTCCTCGGCCGGGCGGTAGAGGCCGATCCAGGCCATCGTGCCGGGCTCGCCGGGCACCTGCCGGTACACCTCGGCCAGGCTGTCGGCACCGGCGATCCGGTGGCCGCCCCGGTACACGGCGGCGTCCACCACCGAGCGCTCCAGCCGCACCCCGTCGTCCAGCAGCTCGGCGCGGGGGTCCATCGAGTGTTCGGGGGCGGGATCGGGCTGCTGACCCGTCGGGCGGGCGAACGGACGCCTGCTCGCGCGGGCCGCGCGGGAACGCCAGTCGGACATGGGAGGCACCTCCGCCGCCCAGTCTCCCGCCGGGTGACCCGCCGCGCACCCAGGGACACGCGGCGGGTGGCGGAGCGTCAGCTCGCGTCGGCCGGGGCCTTCGCGGGGGCCGGCGGCACGGCCACCTTGCCGGGCTGACGCAGGAACAGGAACAGCGTGGGCACCACGTACAGCGTCCAGGCCGAGACCTGGAGCACCGTCGGGTCGGGCTGGAAGTTGAAGACGCCCTTGAGCAGGGTGCCGTACCAGCTGTCCCGGGGGACGGTGCTGCTGATGTCGAACGCGCGGTTCGCCAGGCCCGGCAGGATGTCGGCCTCCTGGAGGTCGTGCAACCCGTAGGCCAGCACCCCGGCGGCCACCACGACCAGCATCGCGCCGGTCCAGGTGAAGAACTTGGCCAGGTTGATCTTCAGGGCACCCCGGTAGAACAGCCAGCCGAGGAAGACCGCGGTGAGCAGCCCCAGGCAGGCGCCGACCAGCGGCCGGACGCCGTCGCTGGTGGCCTGCACCGCCGCCCAGATGAACAGCGCGGTCTCCAGGCCCTCCCGGCCGACCGCCAGGAAGGCGGTGAACACCAGCGCGCCGGTGCCCATCGCGACCGCCGCGTCCAGCTTGCCGTGCAGCTCGGTCTTCAGGTGACGGGCCGTCCGGCGCATCCAGAACACCATCCAGGTGACCAGCCCGACCGCGATGATCGACAGCGTGCCGCCGAGGGTCTCCTGGGCCTGGAAGGTGAGCTGGTTGGAGCCGAACTGGAGCACGGCGCCGAACGCCATGCTCAGCGCGACCGCCACTCCGATGCCGGTCCAGACCGGGGCGAGCGCCTGCCGGCGCTCGGTCTTGACCAGGTAGGCGATCAGGATGCAGACCACCAGGCTGGCTTCGAGCCCCTCGCGCAGGCCGATCAGGTAATTGCCGAACACGGCGGTGTCCTTCCAGTACTTGTGGGATCGGGGCAGGTCAGCCGAAGAGCGACTGACCCCACCACTCGCCGGGCTTGCGGACCCCCGGCGGGCAGGCGAAGTGCGCCGAACCGACATGCTGGATGTACTCGTTGAGGGCGTCGGTGGCGGCCAGCTTGCGCTGCACCGGCACGAACGCCTTGCGGGTGTCGCGCTGGTACGCCAGGAAGAACAGCCCGGCCTCCAGCCGGCCGAGACCGTCCGAGCCGTCGGTGAAGGAGAAGCCCCGGCGGAGCAGCTTGGCCCCGCTATTGCTGTCGGGGTGGGCCAGCCGGACGTGCGAGTCCTTCGGCATCGCCGCCAGGTCCGGAGCGTCGTGCTCCTTCTGCTTGCCGAACGGGGCACCCTCGCGCTTGGTCCGCCCGAAGATGTCCTCCTGCTCCTTGAGCGGGGTGCGGTCCCAGGTCTCGATGTGCATCCGGATCCGCCGGGCCACCAGGTACGAGCCGCCGGTCATCCACTCCGGGCCGTCGCCGGGCGCCGCCCAGATGTGCTCGTCCAGGGTCGCGGTGTCCTGGCCCGAGACGTTGTGGGTGCCGTCCTTGAAGCCCATCAGGTTGCGCGGGGTCTGCGCCTCCGGGGTGGTGGAGGAGGTCTTGCCGAAGCCGAGCTGGGACCAGCGCACGGTGACCACGCCCATCCCGATCCGGGCCAGGTTGCGGATCGCGTGCACCGCCACCTGCGGGTCGTCCGCGCACGCCTGCACGCAGAGGTCGCCGCCGCTGCGGGCCGGGTCCAGGTTGTCGTGCGGGAAGGCGGGCAGGTCGATCAGGCCCTCGGGCCGCTTGGCCTTGAGGCCGAACCGGTCCTTGCCGTCCTTCTCGAACAGGGTCGGGCCGAAGCCGATGGTCAGGGTCAGCCGGGACGCGGGCAGGCCCAGCGCCTCGCCGGTGTCGTCCGGCGGGGCCTCGGCCAGGCCGGTCGCCCCGGTGCCGACCTCGCGGCCGCCGGTCATCACGGCCGCCGCCTTGGTCCACTCCTTGAGCACCCGGATCAGGGCGTCCCGGCTGGTGGTGGAGACGTCGAAGGCGGCGAAGTGCAGCCGGTCCTGGACCGGGGTGGCGATGCCCGCCTGGTGCTCGCCGTAGAACTCGATGTCCGGGACCGCCTTGAGGGCGGCCTCGGCCTCCTCGTCGGAGCTGCGGGTGGCCGCGGCCACCGTGCCGACCGCGGCGGCGCCGAGCGCCACCCCGGCCCCGGCCCAGCCGATGACGGCGCGTCGGCTGACCGCGCCCTTCGGCTCCGGGCCCTGCTCCGCGCCGGTCTCCTGCGTCTGCTCGACCATGACTCTCCCTCAGGTCTTACTTGACCACGACGGCGGCGGCGAGCTTGGAGAGCGGCTCGGCGAGCGCGTTGACCGCGTCCGAGAAGGTCTTCCGCTCCGGCTCGGTGACCTTGTCGTACGAGGTGTAGCTGCCGTCGGCCTGCTTGTACTTGGCGGCGACGGCCTGCAGCGCGGCGAACTCCTGTTCCAGGGTCTTGGCCAGCTCCGGGTCCTTCTCGGCGGCGACCGGCTTGAGCAGCTCGTACGCCTTCAGCGCGCCCTCGACGTTGCTCGCCAGGTCGAACAGGTCGGTGTGGCTGTAGCGGTCCTCCTCGCCGGTGATCTTCTTGGTGGCGACCTCGTCCAGCAGCTCCTTGGCACCGTTGGCCATGCTGGTGGCGGTGATGTCGGCGGTGCCGACCACCTTCTGCCACTCCTTCAGGTCGACGACCAGCTGGTCGGCCAGCTTCTTGTCGGCGTCGGTGATCGCGCCGGCCGCCCAGAGCGACTTCTCCAGCTTGTGCCAGCCGGTCCACTCCTGACCGGCCTCCAGGCCGTCCTCGCGGGCGTCGGTCTTCGGGTCGATGTCACCGAAGCTCTCGGCCACCGGCTCGGTCCGCTCCCAGCCCACCCGGGACGGGGCGAACGCCGCCTTGGCGGCCTCCAGGTCCCCGGCCTTGATCGCGTCGGCGAACTTCTGCACCGCCGGGATGGTGGCGTCGGCCTGCTCCTGCACGTACTTGCGGTACTCGGCGACCGCCTTGTCCAGGCGCGGGTCGCCCTTGGCCTGGGCGCCGTCACCGGTCACGGTGATCTTCTGCCGGATGCCGTCGCCGGTCATGCCCGGCTTGCAGGCGACCTCGTACTCGCCGGCCTTGATCTCGGAGGTGATGGTGGCCTTGGTGCCGGGCCCGATGTTCTCCCGCTCGGCCACGATCTTGTCGCCCGGAGCGTAGACGTAGACCTCGGTGACCTTGGAACCCTTGTTCTGCACGGCGAAGTTGACCGCGCCGGCCGGGAAGCTGGTCTTCGACAGCTCGCAGGCACTGTCCGAGGCGTTCACCTGGATCGCGCCGTCGGCCGAGACGTCCTTCTTCTGCTCGGTGCAGGCGGTCAGCGCGGCACCGGCCACGGCAAAGGTGAGCAGCGCGGCGAGGTGCGGGCGGCGGACGGGCATCAGGACTCCACGGACGGGGACGGCTTGAGGGACGGGCGGGCACCTGGTTAGGACACCCTCACCCATCAGTAAAGTAAGCCATGCCTAAGCCGATGCCCACACCGGGGGTGGTCACAGATCGGCAAAGACCCCCCGCCCCCGGCCCGGCTCCCGTTCCTGACGGACCGGGACACCCCCTCTGCCGACCGGGCGCCAGGTCTGTCATCCTTCCCGGGTGCACACCGGCCAGCCTCCGTTCCGCGCGTTCCGCGCCCTCGCCTTCGCGGCGGTGTGCGCGGCCGCGTCGCTCGGTGTGCACCGGTTGGCGGGCGGGGCCCCGGTCCAGGCCGGGACGCTGATGGCGGCCGCCACCGCCGCCGGCATCGACGGGCCGGTCGAGCTGGTCCCGCCGAAGGGGGCCGGCAGCGCCTACGCGGTCAAGGAGATCGACAAGCAGTGGCCGGTCCGGCTGGACAGGTCGCCGTCGACCCCGGCACCGGCGCGGTGACCTCCGAACTCCGTTTCGCCGACCACCCGCTGGGCGCCAAGCTGACCCGCTTCGGCATCGACCTGCACATGGGCGTCACCTTCGGCCTGGCCAACCAGCTCGCCCTGATCGCCCTGGCGGCCGGCCTGGTCGCGATGACCCTGCTGGGCTACCGCATGTGGTGGCACCGCCGACCCGGCCCGCGCGCCTTCGGCCGCCCCTACCCCGCGGGCGCCTGGCGGCAGTCCCCCAAGGCCGCCGCGGCCCTGGCCGTCTGCGCCGTCGCGGTCGGCTGGTTCCTCCCGCTGCTCGGCCTCTCGCTGGCCGCCTTCCTGACGGTCGACGTCCTGCTGGGCCTGCGCAAGAAGAGCTGACCGGCGCGGTCCCGCCGCCCGCGAGGGGGCGGGACACGCCTCGGGGCCCGCCGACGGTCGCGCGTGCGGCGGGCCCCGAGAAGGTGTGACGGTGGGTCAGGCGGCCGGGACCGCCGTGGCCGGCGGGGTGACCGTGGCCGGGCGGGGAGCCAGCAGGCGCTCCGCGAAGTGGCCGAAGAGCAGGGCGAAGCTCGTCCACAGGACGGCCTGGAGGCCCAGGGTGGCGAGGCGGAACTTCCACAGCAGGGCGGCCGGGAAGGTCTCCTTGATGGCGTCCCCGTTGCCCGGGAGCAGCACGAAGGCCAGCGTGACGGCGGCCACGAAGGCGAGGCCGGCCACCACCGAGGCGTTCCAGTTGCCCAGGCGCGGGGCGAGGCGGCGGCCGAGGATGACGGCCGCGACCGCGAGCAGCACGCTGAGCAGGATCATCAGGAAGAACAGGGTGGTGCGCTTGCCGATGGTGTCCGGGTTGCCCACCGCCGGCGGGGTGGCCGGGTACTTGAGGAACGGCACCAGGTACACGGTGGTGAACGCGGCCGCCGCGACCAGGGCAGCGGTCACCTTGGGCGAGAAGCGGCCGATCCGGCCGAGCGCGAAGCAGTACACCATGGCGGCGATGCCGCCGAGCGCGACGCCGTAGACCAGGACGCCGGTGGCCAGCCCGAAGGTGGACTGCATCGACCGGCTGACCAGTTCCTCTTCCTCCTCGGCGGCCGGAGCCGCCGGGGCGGCGGCGGTGTCCCCGCCGTGCACGTGTTGCGGCGCGGAGGCCGCGCTCTCCAGAGCGATCGAGTCGTCGACCGACGGCTCACCCACCAGGAAGGCGAACGCGAAGGCCAGCACGCCGGCCAGCAGGCCCGCGAGCATGCCGCGGACCAGCAGGTTTCTGACGGTGGTGGAAGGCATGTGCGAGTTCTCCGTCAGTGGCAGGGGAAGCCGAGCAGGTGGCGACCGTCGTGGACCCACTCGTGCACGGAGGCGCCGGAGAACACGGAGGTGGCGCCTTGTTCGGCACCGACGAAGTAGAGCAGCACCAGCATCAGGGTGCCGAGGAAGACCGCCCAGGGCAGCAGGGCCCGGATCGGAAGCGTCTCGGTGACCTCGGTGACGGGAGAGACAATGGCCTGAGCCATGGCAGGACCTCCTTGGGGAACGCGCGTCCCGGTCGTTGGAGCTCGGACGACGACCCTCGGGTCTGACTCACCGGCAGTTCCCGCCCTCGGGTGGGGTGCTGCTCGGCATACAGTGGCGCGACCGTGCCGGGTTCTCACCGGCTTCCGTCCTGCCGTCGTCATGTCGCTGCGAACCGTACCGCCATTCGGGGGAGGCAGCCAAGGGAGCACGAGACGGCGCCCGGTTCGTCCGAATGCGCCGGGAGGCGGCCGATCCGGCACCGGTGACCAGCAGTTGAGCAGAGGGAGCGGGACGGATGACGGTACGGGTGATGTTCATCTCACCGGCGGTCGGGGCGGCGCTGCGCGGCGCCCGGTTCGAGGACGGGGAGCCGCTGGACGCCGGCGGGCGGGGCCGGGCCGAGGCGGCGGCCGGGAGCGTCCGCGCCGACGGGGCGGTGCTGGTCTCCCCGACCGCACGCTGCCGGGAGACCGCCGAGGCGCTCGGGCTCACCGGCGCGGCGGGCCCGGCGGGGTGGTCGATGGGCCGCTGGCGGGGCCTGACCCTGGACCAGGTGGCGGCCGCCGAACCGGAGGCGGTCGGGCAGTGGCTGGCCGACCCGGACGCCGCGCCGCACGGCGGGGAGTCGCTGACCGCGCTCTGCGCCCGGACCGCCGACTGGCTGACCGCGCTGCCGGACGGACCGGTGCTGGCGGTGGCCGAACCCGAGCTGATCCGGGCGGCCGTGGTGCACGCACTCGCCGTACCGGCCCAGGCGTTCTGGCGGATCGACGTACCGCCGCTCACCGCCACCGAACTGACCGGCCGGGCCGGCCGGTGGAACCTGCGCTGCGGCCACCCGCTGGGGCCGGTCTGACCGTGCGGGTCAGCCCTTGGCGTCCTCGGCCAGGGTGTACGCGACCAGCGCGTTGGCGTGCCCGTGCCCGAGGCCGTGCTCGGCCTTGAGCCAGCCCACCAGCTCCAGGTGCCTGGTCAGCGGCGAGGCGCGGATCAGCTGCTGCCACTCGGCGATCGGCCGGCCGTACTTCTGCTCGATCGACGGGAAGTAACTGGCGGGGCCCTTCACAGCTTCGGTCATGGACCTCACTCTGCCACGGGGCCCCGACAGTCCGGCCGCTGACGACCCGTCGGCCAGCGGGCCGCGGCGCCGCCGAGCAGCTTCCGCACCTGCTCGATCTCGGCGCTCTGACCGCTGGCCGACGGGTCGTCAGCTCCTTTGCCGGGGCGTAACTCCCCTGCTCCCGCTCGGTCCTGGCCATCCCGACGGCCCCGGCGTGGTGCGCCACCATCGGCTTCAGGAAGGCGGTGTCGAAGGCCGCCCCGGTGGCGTCCTTCAGCCCGGCCGGCTCGGCCTCGGTCATCATGCCCGCCGCCCCGGTGCCGCCGTGACCGGCGTGCGCTCCGGCCGCCCCGGGCGTGCTCGCGGTTCATCGGCTCTCCCCGTGCCCGGTCGTCCCTGCGGACACCCGGACCATATACCCCCTGGGGTATTCCTCCACGGCCGTCGGCGCGCTCGGTCAGGAGACCGTCCGGGGCAGCTCCGCGTACGCCCGGCCGCTGCGGATCAGGGCCTCCGCCTGGTCCGGGTCCATCGGGCGGGAGAACAGGTAGCCCTGCCCGAGCGGGCAGCCCATCGCGCCGAGCAGCTCGCGCTGCCGGGCGGTCTCGATCCCCTCCGCGATCACCCGCACCCCCAGCGTCTCGGCGATCCGGGTGATGCCCTCGACCAGGGCGTACTGCTGCGGGGAGCGCTCCAGGCCGTCGATGAAGGACTTGTCGATCTTCAGGATGGTGATCGGGAACTCCCGCAGGTAGCTGAGCGAGGAGTACCCGGTGCCGAAGTCGTCGATCGCCAGCCTGATCCCCAGCCGGCTCAGCGCGGTCAGGTCGGACCTGACCCGGTCGTCCCGCTGCATCAGCACGCTCTCGGTCAGCTCCAGCACCAGCGACTCCGGCTCCATCCCGCACCCGTCCAGCGCGGCCAGCACCACCTCGACGAAGCCCGGGTCGCGGAACTGCCGGGCCGAGACGTTCACGCTCACGTACAGCGGGCCGCCGGTGCCGGTCACCTGCTGCCAGCGGGCCGCCTCGGCGGTGGCGTGGCCGAGCACCCAGGCGCCGAGCGGGACGATCTGCCCGCTCTCCTCGGCCAGCGTGATGAACTGCTCCGGCGGGACCATCCCGCGCTTGGCGTGCGGCCAGCGCACCAGCGCCTCGAAGCCCTCCAGGGTGCCGCTGCCGATCTCCACGATCGGCTGGTAGAGCAGGTGGAAGGCGGAGTCCGCGACGGCGCCGTACAGGCTCTCCTGGAGTTCGTGGCGCTCGATCATGCCCTCCTGCAGGACCGGCTGGAAGCGCCGCCACTGCCGCTTGCCGGAGCCCTTGGCCGCGTACAGCGCGAGGTCCGCGTGGGTGATCAGCTCGGTGGAGTCGACGCTGTCGTCGGTGGTGGCCACGCCCAGGCTGACCGAGACGGTCACCGGGCCGACGCTGAGCCGGAACGGCTCGTCGAAGGCCCGGATCACGTGCTCGGCGAAGCCCTCCGCGTCCGCCGGGGTGCGGGCGTCCTCGATCAGCACGGCGAACTCGTCGCCACCGAGCCGGGCGGCGGTGTCCGAGGCCCGGGCGATGGTGGACAGCCGCAGCGAGACGGCCACCAGCAGCTCGTCGCCGACGCTGTGGCCCATCGCGTCGTTGACCACCTTGAAGTCGTCGATGTCGATCAGCAGCACCCCGGCCGCCCGGCCGCCCCTGACCCCGCGCCGGAACGCCTGGTTGACCCGGTCGTGGAAGAGCACCCGGTTGGCCAGACCGGTCAGTGAGTCGTGGAACGCCCGGTGGCTCAACTCGCGCTCCAGCTGGCGCTGTTCGGTGACGTCCCGGAGGGTCAGCACCAAGCCGGCCACGGTCGGGTCGCCGCGCAGGTCGCTGTGCCTGACCTCGACCTCGATCGCCACCCCGTCGTGCCGGAGCATCCGCCAGTGCTCGCGCCGCTCGCGGGTGGCGGGGCCGCGGCGCATCTGGTCCAGCGCACCCAGCACGGCGAGGCTCTCCTCCGACGGCACCAGCGACCCGATCGGCGTGCCGACCAGGTCGGGGTAGCCGAGCACCCGGTCCGCCGAGGTGGAGGCGTACCTGACCCGGTCACCCTCGTCCAGGATCAGGATGACGTCCGAGGCGTTCTGCACCAGGCTGCGGAAGTACGCCTCGCTGTTGCGGCGGTTGACCTCCTCGCTGAGCGTGATCCGCTCCAGCGCCAGCGCCGCCTGCGAGGCGAGCGAGCCCAGCGTGTCGGTGAGCGCCAACAGCTCCTCCTCGTCGCCGCCGACGATCAGCACCCCGATCAGCGGGTCGCCGGTCGGCCGCTCCCGCAGGGCCAGCGGGCAGACCAGCGCCTGGTCCGCGCCGTCCAGCACCGACGCCAGCTCAGCCCCCAGCTCGGCCGGCCGGCACTGGTGGCTGCGCCCGGTGGCGGCCAGCAGCCGGACGGCGCGCGGCACCCGGAACGGCGGCCACTCGTCGGGGCGGCCGTGCGGCGGCTGGAACCTGACCCCGCCCTCCTGGTCGCTCAGCCCGAGCAGCACCCGGCGGCCCGGGTCGGGCGGCGGCAGCGCGGTGCCGGCCGCCCGCAGCGCACTGGTGATCTCGTCCACCCGGGTGGCGGCGGCCAGCGAGCTCACCGCCACCCGGAGCACCCGCTCCCGGGCCACGGCCTGCCGGTGGGTCCGCACCACGCCCGCCAGCCGGGCCAGCACCAGCAGGTAGATCAGCGCGGAGAAGGCGGCCACCACCCCGACGTTGCTGGTGTCGCCGACGAAGGCGTCCAGCATCAGCATCGCCGGGGCGATCAGCGAGGCGAAGGCGAGCAGCCCGATCCGGCCGCGGGCCACCTCGAGCATCCGGCGCGGGGCCGGGCGGGTCATGGTGACCATCGAGGGGTGCAGCGCGGCAATGCCCCAGGCGGTGTAGAAGGCGGCCCAGCCGAGGTCCACCGGGGTGCCGATCCGCCACGTCCCGTGCAGCTGGATCAGCCCGAAGATCACGTCCGAGACCAGCATCCCGAGGGTGCCGACGGTGAGCAGCCGCAGCGACCAGCTGCGCGGCGCCGGTGGCACCAGCAGCCGTACCAGCATGGCCAGGACCAGGATGTCGCCGAGCGGGTAGGCGATCGAGAACGCCTTCTGGACCCAGGTCAGTTCGGAGTTCTGCGCGGACGGCAGCACGATGTAGATCCAGACCAGCAGCGCCAGGCCGGCGGTGAAGGTCAGCGCGTCCAGCAGGCTGCCCCGGTCCCGGCCCGCGCTCCGGCGGCGGATGAAGAGCAGCAGCCCGGCCGCGTACAGCGGGAAGGTCAGCAGGTAGAAGCCGTCCGCGATGGACGGGAACGGGTTGACCAGCTGGAGGATCTCGGTCTGCACCACCTCGGCGACCTCGCCGGCGGTGAAGCTGAGGTTCGCGGCGGCCAGCAGGAACCAGGGCAGCGGGTGGGCCGGCCGGTTGCGGACGACGCCGAGCACGATGGCGACCACACCGCTCAGGCCGATCCCGGTCCACCAGATGATCCGCTGATCCGGGTGCGTGTAGTACAGCGCGGTCAGCAGGGTCATCCAGCCGAGGAAGACGAACGCCGGGTAGGGCCATCGCCATCTGGTCATCGCAGCCTCTGGGCGGGAGCCGAATGGAATCCTGACCAGAATACCCGACGGCGTATATTCGAAGAACAGTTCACCGCGGGTCCGAAGCACACCGGGAGAGCACAGGTGGCTGATCGTGAATTGCAGGTGACGGTACTGAACTCACACGGCCAGTACTCGATCTGGCCGAGTCTCCGCGAGCTGCCGTCGGGCTGGCAACAGGTGGGACCACCAGCGGTGTTGGCCGACTGTGCAGCGGCCGTCGACGCTCTGTGGACGGATATCAGGCCGGATTCCGGGGAATCCACGGAATTTTCCGTGCCGGAGCTGGTCCGGGCCCGGGCCCGGCTGATTCCCGGTCACCCTGCGGTGATTTCGGAACACGGCTCGCTCGATTACGCGGAGTTGGACCGGCGCTCGGATCTGCTGGCCCGGCGGCTGCGCGGCCGCGGCGTCGGGGCCCGGCGGACGGTGGCGGTCTGTCACGACCGCTCCCCCGGCATGGTGGTCGCCCTGCTGGGCGTGCTCAAGTCCGGCGCCGCGTTCCTGCCGCTCGACCCCGCGCTGCCCCGGCGCCGGCTGGACCGGCTGATCGCCGACGCCGGGGCCGAGCCGGTGCTCACCGACCGGGACCACGGCTGGCTCACCGAGCACACCATGGTGGTCGACGACGAGCTCCACCTGCCCGGGCCCGACCAGGACGGGCCGTTGCCCGCCCCGGGGCCGGAGGACCCGGCGTACCTGATCTACACCTCCGGGTCGACCGGTGAGCCCAAGGGCGTGCTGATCGGTCACCGTTCGTTCGCCACCGTGCTGACCGCGCTGGTCGCGGCGTACGGGCTGCGCCCGGCGGACCGGGTGCTGCAGCTGGCCGCGCTCGGCTTCGACACCTCGCTGGAGCAGGTCTTCGCGACCCTGGTCGGCGGCGCCACCCTGGTGCTGGCGGACCGGCGGGGGTGCGCTCCGACCGAGCTGGCCGACCGGCTCGCCCATCACCGGGTCACCGTGGCGGACCTGACCCCCGCGTACTGGCACCAGTTCCAGAACGCCACCGAGCGGGACCCTGCGCCGCCGGGTGACCTGCGGCTGCTCATCGTCGGTGGCGACACCGTCCGGCCGGCGGACTGCCGGCGCTGGCTCCGGCGCCGGCCCGGGGTCCGGCTGATGAACGCCTACGGGCTGACCGAGACCACCATCACCTCCACCCTCTGTGAGCTGCGCCCCGAGCTGCTGGCGGGCCCGGCCGGCGCCCCGGCACCGATCGGGCGGCCGGTCGGCGGGGCCACCGTGCACCTGCTGGACGAGCAGCTGAGGCCCGTCCCGCCGGGGCGGCCCGGGGAGATCTACCTCGGCGGCCCCGGCGTGGCGCTCGGGCTGTGGCGGCAGCCCGGGCGGACCGCCGAACTGTTCCGGCCGGACCCGTTCGCGGCCGAGCCGGGCGCCCGGATGTGCCGGACCGGGGACCTGGGCCGGTGGCGGGCGGACGGCGAGCTGGAGTGTCTGGGCCGGATCGACCGGCAGGTGAAGATCCGCGGCTACCGGGTCGACCCGGCCGAGGTGGAGTCGGCGCTCACCGACCACCCGGCGGTGGACCAGGCCGCCGTGGTGGCCGAGAGCGGGGCGCTGGCCGCCTTCTACACCGCCGCGGCCCCGGTCCGGGCCGAGGAGCTGGGCCGGTACCTGGCCGACCGGCTGGCCCGCTGGATGCTCCCGGCCAGGCTGGACGAGGTGGCCGAACTGCCGCTGGACCACAACGGCAAGGTGGACCGCAAGGGCCTGCTGCTGTCCGCCGCACCCCCGCCGGTGCCGGCCACCACCGGGGTGCTCACCCCGGTCGGCACCGGGGTCGCCGAACTCTGGGCCCGGATACTGGGCCTGCCGCAGGTCCGGCCGGGGGACGACTTCTTCCGGATCGGCGGCGACTCGCTGCTGGCCACCGAGATGCTCGCCCGGGCCCGGATCATGTTCGGCATCGGTGTGGGCCAACTCCGGGCGCTCACCCGGGCATTGCTGGAGGAGCCGACGCTGGCGGCGTTCGCCGGGAACACCCAGGCGGCCCGGGCCGGCACCCTGACGGGCGGCGGCCCGCCGCCCGACTTCGCCGCCGAGGCCGAGCTCGGGGTGCCGATCCGGTCCGACGGCGGCCCGCCGCCGAACTGGCGCCGACCGGGCGCGATCCTGCTCACCGGAGCCACCGGCTACTGCGGCTCGCACCTGCTGGACGCGCTGCTCCGGGAGACCGACGCCACCGTGCACTGCCTGGTCCGTGAGAGCGACCCCGGGCAGGGCCTGGAGCGGCTCCGCGCGGCCGGCCTGCGGTACCTGCTCCGGGACCCGCTGGACGGGACGGCTCCGGGCCGGGTGGTGCCCGAGCCCGGCGATCTCGGGGCGCCGCTGCTCGGGCTGACCGAACGGCGCTTCACCGAGCTGGCGGCGGGCCTCGACCTGATCCTGCACTGCGGCGCGCGGGTCAACTTCATCTATCCCTACCGGGAGTTGAGCGCCGTCAACGTCGGGGGCACCCGCGAGCTGGTCCGGCTGGCCGGGCACTCCCGGGGCATCCCGCTGCACCACCTGTCCAGCATGTCGGTGCTGGCCGGGTACGGGGCGGCCGGGGTCCGGCAGGTCACCGAGCGCACCCCGCTCGGCTACCCCGGGCACCTCTCGGTCGGGTACGCCGAGACCAAGTGGGTGGCCGAGGAGCTGCTGCGGCAGGCGTCCGAGGCGGGGCTCCCGGTGGTCTCGCACCGGCTGAACGACGTCACCGGCGACCGGGCCACCGGCGCGATGAACAGCAGTACCGAGATCTGCGCACTGATCCGGCTGTTCGCCGACAGCGGCTCCGCACCCGACGTGGACCTGCCGATGGACTTCCTGCCCGCCGACAGCTTCGCCCGCGCGGTGACCTACCTCGCCACCCACGTCGAGGCCACCGGGCAGGCGTACCACCTGACCAATCCCCGGCACCCGCTGATCGGCGAACTGACCTCCCGGCTGCGGGCGTTCGGGTACCCGGTGCGGGACCTGCCGTACCAGGACTGGGTGCGCGAGTTCGCCCGGTACGCCGCCGAGCACCCCAAGCACCCGGCCACCCCGTTCCTGCCGCTGTTCGTGGACCGCTGTGCGGGGCGGCCCGACCTGACGGTCAGCGAGATGTACTTCCGCCGGACCTTCCCGCGCTTCGACCGGTCCCGGGTGGTGGCGGACCTGGCCGGCAGCGGGCTGGAGTTCCCGCCGGTGGACGGGCCGCTGCTGGACCGCTACCTGTGCCACCTGATCGGCTCCGGCTACCTCGACCCGCCGTCGGTGAGCAGGTGAACGGGCGGTGTGGTGGCAGGAGTTGGACCTGAGCGAGGCCCCGGCCGACGGACCGGTGGCGTTCGGCGGGGTGCTGGACGCGGCGACCCTGCTGGGGGCCTGCCGGGCCGGTCTGTTCCCCTTCCCGGCGGCCGATCCGGTGCTGGCCGCCTTCAACGAGGCGCGCTGGGCGGGCGGTCCGGCCCCGCTGGTCGGCGGCGCCGACCCGTACGCGCTGGCCTGGTGGTCGCCCGACCCCCGGCCGGTGCTGCCGGTGGCCCGGCTGCGGGCCCGGCGCAGGACCGGCCTGCACTGCACGGTCGGGCGGGCCTTCGGCCGGGTGCTGGAGGAGTGCCGGACCGAGCGCGAACCCCGCTGGATGACCGACGAGTTGCTGGCCGCACTGGAGCAACTGCACCGGGACGGGCGGGCGGTGAGCGGGGAGGTCTGGGCGGGCGAGCAGCTGGTCGGCGGCGCGTACGGGATCCGGGTCGGTCCGGTGCTCAGCCTCGACTCGATGTTCCACCGTCGGCCGGGGGCGGGCAGCCTGGCGCTGGCCGAGCTGGCCACCCGGTTCGGAGCGGTCGGCGGCCGGCTGCTGGACGCCCAGTGGGACAGCCCGCACGTCCGCTCACTGGGGGCCGAACTACTTCCCAGGGAACGCTATCTGGCCGTGCTGCGGGAGCCGGACACGCCACCGCCGGGCGACTGAGAGCGCCCGGCGGGCGGCGTCACCGTCCCCGCCGGGACGACCCCGAGCCCGGCCCGGTCGGTGGTCCGGACCACGCCGTCGGTGCCACCGATGCCGCGCCAGGGGTCGTGCCGGAGCAGCAGGTGGCCGTCCAGGTCGACCCAGCGGGCCCGGTCGGCCAGGTGCACGGCGGGGGCGATGCCGAGCGAACTGGCCGTCAGGCAGCCGAGCATCACCTCGGTGCCACTGCCCTGCAGGGCGGCGCAGATCCGCAGCGCGGCCGAGACGCCGCCGCACTTGGCGAGCTTGACGTTGATCCCCTGCACCCGGCCGGCCAGCCGGACGGCGTCCGTCAGGGAGACCGCGTCCTCGTCGGCGATCACCGGCAGTTCGGAGCGTTCGGCCACCCCGGCCAGCCACTCCGGGTGCCCCGGGACGGTGGGCTGTTCGACAGCGGTCACCCCGAGCGCGGCGAACCGCGGGATCAGGGCCAGGGACCGGGCGACCGTCCAGGCCCCGTTCGGGTCGAGCAGCAGCTCGGCCTCGGGGGCGGCGGCCCGCACCGCCCTGACCCGGGCCAGGTCGTCCGCCGGATCGGCCGATCCCGCCTTGACCTTGAGCACCCGGAAGCCGTCGGCAGCCAGTCGGGCGGCCTGGGCGGCGGCCCGGGCCGGGTCGACGATCGCGATGGTGCGGGCGGTGGCGGCGGGTGCCCCCGACAGGCCGAGCAGCCGGTGCACGGGGGCGCCCGCGCGCTTGCCGACCAGATCGAGCAGCGCGGCCTCCAGGCCGGCCGGCACCCCGGGCGGCAGTTCCCCGAACGGGGCCGCCAGGCAATGGAGTTCGCTCAGCGCGGTCTCCGGGTCGGGGTAGCGGAGCAGGTCCAGGGCCCGGCCGTGCCGGAGGATCTCCCCGGTGGGCAGCCCCAGGTAGGTGCTGGCGACCACCTCGCCGTGGCCGCTCGCCCCAGCGTGTCGGACGGTGAGCTCGACCGCGTCGCGGGAGGTCATGGTGGAGCGGGAGATCCGCAGCGGTTCGGCCAGCTGGAGTTCCACCACCCGCAGGTCGAGTCTCACGGTCGGGGCTCCCTCGGAGGGTCCAGTGGGTCGACGACGGTGCGGCAGCGGGCCCAGCCGGTCACCTCGACGGCGCCCGCGTGCGGGATCTCCACCGGTGCGGGGACCGGCGCGGGCAGCCGGCGGGCCCGGCACCAGTCGTCGTCGTAGACCGTACCCAGGTAGCGGTGCGGTCCGTCCGGGAAGACGGTGGCGACCACCGCGCCGGGCTGCGCCCCCGCGGCCCAGGCGGAGACCAGCGCGACCGCCCCGGTGCTCCAGCCGCCGCTGACGAAGCTGCCCCTGGCCAGCCGCCGGCAGGCGTCCACCGCCTCGGCCGGGCCGACCCAGTGCACCTCGTCGAAGTGCCGGTGGCCGACGTTGCGGGGGTGGATGCTGCTGCCGAGGCCGCGCATCAGCCGTGGCCTGGCGGGCTGCCCGAAGATCGCCGAGCCGACCGAGTCCACCCCGATCACCCGGAGCCGGGGCCAGCGGCGGCGCAGTGGCTCGACCAGCCCGGCGCTGTGGCCGCCGGTGCCGACGCTGCACACCAGCACGTCCAGCCGGTCGAGCCGGTCCGTCAGCTCACGGGCCATCGAGAGGTAACCGGCCGCGTTGTCGGGGTTGTTGTACTGGTCCGGCCAGTACGCCCCGGGCATCCGGTCGAGCAGCTCGCGCACCCGGTCCAGCCGGGCGGCCTGCCAGCCGCCCCGCTCGGCCGGCCGGTCGACCAGCTCCAGCCGGGCCCCGTACGAGCGGAGCAACTGGCGTATGGAGGGCTCCAGTTCACTGTCCCCCACCAGCACCACCGGGTGCCCGAGTGCCTGCCCGGCGAAGGCCAGCCCGATGCCCAGGGTGCCCGAGGTGGACTCCACCACCGGTGCTCCGCTGAGCAGTTCGCCCCGGGCGTGGGCACCGCGCAGTATCGCGACGGCCGATCTGGCCTTCATTCCGCCCGCGCCGAGGTACTCCAGCTTGGCCCAGAAGCCCGGATGCGGCTGCGGCAGCGGTGTGCCGATCCGGGCCAGCGGGGTGCGGCCGAGCAGGGCGAGCAGCTCGGGGTTGGCCGTGACCGGCGGGCGGAGCGCGGTGGTCATCGCGGCCCCCCGTACAGGTGGACGGTGCCTGGGCCGCCGTCCAGCCAGAAGAACGGGTAGGGCTCGGCGCTGACCGCGGTGACCCCGTCGCCCAGCAGCCGGGGCAGCACGCCGCTGCCGGTCTGGGCGAACATCACCAGTGGCTTGCCGGTGCGCCGGGCGTGCTCGGCGAAGGTCTCGAAGCTGCCGTTGCCGAGCGTCATGCCGGAGACCAGCATCGCGTCGCAGTCGTCGAGTTCGGCCTCGGTCCGGATCGGTTCGCCCCACTCCGTCCGGCCGCCCTTGAGGTCGCACGGCAGGTAGGCGGTACCGCGCTCGCGGAGCCGCTCCAGCAGCGAGTTGACCACGCCGACCACCAGCACCCGCCGGACCCGGGCCGGGACCAGCCCGACCACCGCGCGGGCCCGGGCCCGGGAGCGGGCCAGCGTACTCCCGGCCGGGATCGGCACCGGGCGGGCGCCGTGCTCGGGGACGTGCGGGCGGGCCAGCAGCAGGAAGGCGTCCAGCGCGGCGATCCGCACCGGCAGCTCCGGGTGCCCCAACAGCTCGGCGGCGCTCGCGCCGACGCAGTCGTCCAGGGTCCCGGGCGGCAGCGTCCCCGGCTCGACCGCGCAGGAGCCGACGGCCGCGCCGAGCCGCAGGCTGAGCACCTCGTTCCGGTACCCGCCCGACCGGCCCGGGTGCCGGACGGCCTGGCTGGTGCTGAAGGCGAGCGCGATCCGCTCGGTCGCCGGATCGAGGCCGTACGCACCGGAGTTGACCCGTTCGACCAGTGTGCCGACGGCGCTGGTCATGCCCGCACCGCCTCCTCGGCGTAGCGCGGCACCAGCCGGGCGAGCAGCCGTTCGGCGGTGTCGAGCGCGGCGGCGCCCTCGGGGTCGGTGGCCAGCAGGTGGCCGAGGTACTCGTTGTTGCTGACCGCGCGGCGGACCTGGCGGCCCGGCTCGGCCAGGGTCAGTTCGACCACCGCCGGGTGCTGCCCGACCTGCTCCGCGCCGTCGACACCGGCCAGCAGGCCGTTCCGCTCCGGCAGCAGGAAGGCGATCGCCGCGCTGGCGACACCGGTCGGACGGTGCGTCAGGTCCGGTGCGGCGCCGAGCGCGACGTCCACGGCGGCCGCCGCCAGGTCGATGCCGGTGACGCGGCGGACCAGCTCGGTAATCCGGTTCCCGGCCGGGCGCAGCAGTCTGCTCATGGACCCGACCCAGCTCTCGATCACCAACAGATGCGCCACGGCTCTCCCTCTCGCTCCACCCGGCAGACGGTGTGGAAGGAGAACCTATACGACATGCGTTTTCATTTTCAATTGCACTCCACGTCAACCAGTCGCTTGCCCCTGACCCACGGGGCAGGGGTTAGCGTCGCGGCTCCCGTTTCCGGACCGATTCCGAGGAGCCGTCACCGATGAGCCCGACCCTGCCCACCCACAGCCGAGAGGTCCGGCTGACCGCCGTGCCCGACGGGCTGCCCGAAGCGCGTCACTTCGCCCTGATGGAAACCCGACTGCCGGCCCTCCGGGAGGGTGAAGTCCTGGTCAGAAACCGGTACTTCGCCGTCTTCCCCGGTCTGCGCACCCTGATCGGCGGCGAGGTGGACGGGGTGCCGCTCCCCCGGCTGCACGCCGGTGACACCCTGTTCGGCCCGGCGGTCGGCGAGGTGCTGGCCGGCGCACTGCCACCGGGCACCCTGGTCTCGCACCACGCGGGCTGGCGGGAGTACGCCGTACTGCCCGCCGGGTCCTGCGCACCAATGGACCCGGCGCTGCCCGAGCCGGTCGCCCAGCTCTCGATGGGCGAGGCCGGCTACGGCGCGCTCACCCGACTGGCCGAAGTCCGCCCCGGTGACACGGTGTTGGTGACCGGCGCGGCCGGCGGCGTGGGTTCGCTGGCGGGCCAGGTCGCCCGGTTGCTCGGGGCCGGGCGGGTGATCGGCAGCACCGGTTCGGCGGCTAAGGCGGCCCGGCTGACCGCCGAACTCGGCTACGACGCGGTCCTGTTGCGCGATGCGGCCGAGCCCTTCGGGGCACAGCTGGCGAGGGCCGCGCCGGACGGGATCGACGTCCTGCTGGACACCGTCGGCGGCGAACAGCTGACGGCGGCCGTGCGGGCGGGCCGGGCCGGGGCCCGGTTCGCCCTGGTCGGCGCGCTCTCCGGCCAGTTCGCCGCCGACCGGGCGGGTGGCAGTTCACCGGTGCTGCTGGACAGCTTCCGGATCGTGGTCAACGGCATCTCGCTGCGCGGCTACCGGGGCACCGAGCACCCCGGGGTGGCGGCCGAGTGGACGGCTCGGTTCGGCGGCTGGCTGCGCTCCGGGGAGATCACCTTCCCGCACGCGGTGCTCCCCGGAATCGGGCGCGCACCGGGAGCGTTGCGGGAGTTGATCGACGGTCGGCAGGTCGGCGCCGTCGTGGTCGAGTTGTAGCCTCCGGGCACCGGCGGCGGGAAGGCGGGCGGATGCGGATCGGGGACGCGGCGGCAGCGGCGGGCACCACACCGAGGGCCCTGCGGCTCTACGAACAGCGCGGGCTGCTCACCCCGGCGCGCTCGGCCTCGGGCCAACGTGAGTACGGTCCGGCGGAGTTGGCCCGGGTCCGGGCTGTCCGGGGCCTGCTCGCGCTCGGCCTCACCATCGAGGACGTCCGCCACTGCGCCGACCGGCTCCACCTGCTCGCCGCGGACCCGCTCCCGGCCTGTCCCTCCGCCGGGCCGCCCTCCCCCGCCGCCACGGTGGTGCAGCGACGGCTCGCGGCACTCGACGCCGAGATCGCCCGGCTGACCCGGCTGCGTCGGTCCCTGGCCGAACGGACCGGCGCCTGACCGGCGCCCGGCCCGCGCGGGTGTCGGGATCAGGACGGGCCCGGCCCGGCCCTCCCAGCGTCGGCTACTGCCAGCCGGCGTCGGACCGCAGCACGCTGTACCCCACCCCGTCGTGCCACCGGCCCTGCCGGTACGCGACGCTGCGCAGCACGCCCTCCCGGCTGAACCCGGCCCGTTCCAGCACCCGTTGGGCGGCGAGGTTCGCCACCTCGGTGGCCGCCTCGATCCGGACCAGCTGGGTGTGCGCGAACAGGTAGCGGACCAGTTCACGCATCGCCGGTGCGCCGAGACCCCGCCCCCGTACCTCCGGCAGCAGCGAGATCCCGGTGTTCCAGCAGGACGAGCCCCGCCAGCACATCACCTTCCGCCAGGAGACGAACCCGGCCGGCGCCCCGTCGGCGGTGACCACCATCAGCGTGCCGCCCTCCTCGCCGAGCATCCCGTTCTCCAGCCACTGCCGACGCCACCGGCCCGGGTCGGACCAGCCCTGCCACTGGAACTCGCCGGCCGCCTCGGGATCGGTGAGGAACGGCTCAAGGACCCGCAGGTCGTCCTCGCGCACGGGCCGCAGGGTGATGCCGGTGTCTTCGCTCATCGGGCCACCCTAGGACCTGTCGTCAGACTCCCGCCTGCCCCACGACGTCTGGCACGCACGCTCGCCGCACCGGACGAAAGCCCAAGGACGACCCAGCACGAGGGCTCCCGCCCGGCATGCCGAGAGCCCGCACCGGACGCCGCAGGGCCGCTCTCCGGGCGACGACGGGAGTTCGACCACAGGCCCTGGACCGCTACCCCGCCAGGCCCTCCAGCACCTGCGCGCCCGGCAGTTGGGCCAGCATCCGGCCCGGCAGGATCAGCTTGCCCCGCCGCCGCCCGCTGCCCACCAGCACGTACGGCGCCGCCACCACGGCCGCGTCGATCAGCAGCGGCCAGCCGACCGGGAGGCCGACGGGCGTGATGCCGCCGTACTCCATGCCGGTCTCGGCGACGGCCGTCTCCATCGGCGCGAAGGACGCCTTGCGCGCGCCGAGGTGCTTGCGGACGGCCGTGTTGACGTCCACCCGGGTACCGGCCAGCGCCAGGCAGGCCGCCAGCGTGGTCTCCCCGCCGCGCTTGGCGGCGATCACCACGCAGTTCGCGGACGCCTCGGGGGCGACGTCGTACGCCTCGCAGAACACGGCGGTGTCCGCCCTCGCCGGATCGGTGTCCACGTACAGCACCGACCGGGCGGCGCCGGGCACGTCCCAGTTCTTCAACGCGTCCGCGACCGGCCCGACCAGCGGCTCCGCCAGCGTGGCGGCGGCGAAGGCGGTCTCGAAGTTCCCGAACGGTGCGGGCTGACGGTCGTTCATGGCGGTAAGACCTTCCGTGGTCGAGGAGGCCCGTGGAAATCCACGGGCCACGGGAACACCCTTCGGGCAGGATTCTGCCGTGGACCCCCGCCTGCTCGGCCTCGCCGTCAACCCCGCACTGCCGGGCGCCCTCCTGGACCGGCTGATCGCCGGGGCCGACCCGGACGTGCTGGCGGAGCTCGCGGGCCGTCCGGACCTGACAGCCGCCCAGGTGGTCGCTCTGGCGGCGCGCGACGAGGACGCGGCGGTCCGGCTGGCGCGGTCCGGCCTGCTCGCCGCCGCCGACGTCGATCCCGCCGGGCAGCCCGGGGCCGCGCTCGCCCTGCTCGACGAAGGTCGCGGACTCCCGTCCTGGGCCCGGTTGCTGGCAGTCGATCCGGCCGTCGAGGTCCGCGAGAAGCTGGCGGCCTGCCCCGGCCTGCCGTCCGACGTGGTGGCACAGCTCGCCGTCGACCCCGAGATCCGGGTGGTCGCGGAGCTCGCGCTGTGCACCACGGCCGAAGTGGCCGCCCGGCTGGCGGCGCACCCCCACGCCGAGGTACGCCGCTCGGTGGCCGTCAACCAGGCCGCGCCACCGGCCGTACTGGCGATGCTGCTCACCGGCGAGGGACTGCCGCAAGCCCGCTGGTGCCTGGTCTGCGAGCGCGCGACCATCCCGTTCGAGCACGATCCGCACTGCCCGCGCCCCGACTGCGCGTTGCCGCCGGGCGCCGCCTGCGACGCCGGACACCAGTCCACGGTGCACGCGATCCAGTGGGCGGCCCTGGCCAACCCGGCCACTCCGCCGGCCCCCTGCGCAGCCTTCGCGGACCATCCATCCCTGCTGCTGCGCCGCGAACTCGCCTGCCGGACCGACCAGTCGGCCGCCACCTACGCGCGCGTCGCCGAGGACGACATGCCCTGGACCAGGTCCACCCTGGCGGCGAACCCGGCGATCGGAGCGGCCCTGCAGCGCCGACTGGCCGAGGACGACGGGCACGACGTCCGGCGCAGCCTCGCCCACCACCCCCGGCTGCCGCTCGACCTGCTCACCCGGCTGGCCGCCACCGGCCGGATCGGACCGGTCCTGCTGCCCCGGGTGGCGTCCGCCTCCCCGAGCGAGGTCACCGAACTCGCCCGGTCCGCGAGTCCGCAGGTCCGGATGCTGGTGGCACAGCGCCGGGACCTGCCGGACGGGGTGCGGGACGCCCTGGCGGCCGATCCCGACGCGAAAGTCGTCGCCTCGGTGGCACCGCATCCCGGGCTGTCGGAAGCTCAGCTCCGGGCAGTGCTCGCCCGCCACGGTGACCGGGTGGCCGCTGCGGTGGCCGCCAACCCCGGTGCTCCGGCGGCCCTGCTGGCGGACCTCGCCCATCGCAACCCACCGGCCCTGAGGGCACTCCGGGAGATCGCCCGGCACCCGAACGCGACGGCGCCGGCCCTCCGGGTCTGCCTGACCGACCGTCGGGCTCGGCGGTCGGCAGCCGGGCATCCCGCTCTCCCGCCCTCGGTGCTGACCGAGTTGCTCGATGACGACGACTTCCAGGTGGTGGAGGCGGCCGCCGCCCACCCGGCCCTGCCGCGTGCCGTCATGGCACGGCTGGTCGCCGGTCGCTGAGCCGGGCGCCCGTCAGATCACCAGGCGGTGGGCCTCCGCGATGAACGCCTCCACCGCCTGCTCGAAGGCCCGTTCCGTGCGCTTCAACTCCGCACGGTCGGCGGCGGGTTGGATGCCGCCGACCAGCTCGAAGGCGGTGTGGGCGAGCGTCCCCAGTCGCTGATCACCGGTCATCAGTTGCATCCGGAACATCGCCGACTGGGCCGCCGCACCCGACCGGTCGGCCTCCTGCCGGGCGGCGCGGACGGCGTCCTCGTCGCGCGGACGGTCGTGGCGGCGGAGCCAGACGCCGACGGCTGCGCGTTCCAGCTCCGCCAACGCCTCGGCAAGTACCAGGCAGGCGCTCGCCCGCTCCTGCCGCAGGCGCTCCGCCTGGGCGGACGCCGCTGTGCGGTCGGCCTGGCGGCGCTGGAGCACCAGCGTCCCGAACGTCCCCGTCAGCGTGCCGAGTACGGCCACGGCGGCGGCCAACACAGTTTCCATGTCGACAAGTTGACCACGCGAGGGTCAGGCCCTCGCACCTGCCTCGCGGGCCACCTGCTCCAGCCTGGCATGGTGCGCCGCCCACCAAGTGGGGTCGCCGGGTGGCAGGTTGTCGTTCTCGCCGCGCTGGCCGACCGATCCGTCGACCAGTTCGCGGACGATGTCGGCGTGGCCCGCGTGCCGGTGGGTCTCGCCGATCATGTGGACCAGGATGCGATGCAGGGTCAGCTCGCTCCGTGGCCCCCACGGCACCCGACCGAGCGCGTCGAGCGGCAGCGCCGCGATCGTCGCGTCCGAGTGGGCCCAAGCCGCCCGGTACAGGCCGACAATCTGCTCGCGGCTCTCGTCGGCGGTCGCCCACAGGTCGGAGTTCGGCTCGGCGTCGGTGGCGATCCAGAGCCTCGGCGTCTCGAACGGCCGCCCGAAGGTCTCACCGAAGTACGCCGCCTCGGCGCTGGTCAGATGCTTGACCAGCCCGAGCAGATTGGTCCCGGTCGGCGTCATCGGCCGACGCAGGTCGTACTCCGAGAGCCCGTCGAGTTTCAGCAGCAGGACGTCGCGCGCGTCCTGCAGGTACAGCTGGAGGTCTGCCTTGGGCCCGGAATCGGTCATGCGCGCCAGTCTGCCAGCGACCCTCGCGCCGCCTCCACCGACTTTCGGAGGCCGCCGACCACCCGCCCCCGAACGAATGATCCCCCACTCCCAAATAGAACGTTCATTCGATCCTGGGCGTACGCTGGCCCCATGAACTTCCAGGGATCACTGCTGAGCGCCGACCGCCCCGAGCTCGGGCCGCTCGACGGCCTGCGCCGCAGCACGCTGGGCCACGGGGCATGGGTGGACGTGCTGCCCGGGTGGGTGCGCGGGGCGGACGCGCTGTTCGAGCGGCTGGCCGACGAGGTCGACTGGCGGGCCGAGCAGCGGGAGATGTACGAGCGGGTGGTGGCGGTGCCCCGGCTGCTGGCGTACTTCGGGGAGCGGGACGTGCTGCCCGATCCGGTGCTGGCGGAGATGCGGGCGGAGCTGAGCGCGCACTACGGTGCCGAGCTGGGCGAGCCGTTCGTGACGGCCGGGCTCTGCCTCTACCGGGACGGGAACGACAGCGTGGCCTGGCACGGGGACCGGATCGGGCGCGGGCGGTCGGCGGACACCATGGTGGCGATCGTCTCGGTCGGCGAGCCGCGCGCCCTGGCGCTGCGGCCCGCCGGCGGGGGCCGGGAGTCGGTCCGGTACGCGCTCGGGCACGGGGACCTGCTGGTGATGGGCGGCTCCTGCCAGCGGACCTGGGACCACGCCGTGCCGAAGACCGCCCGCCCGGTCGGGCCGCGGATCAGCATCCAGTTCCGCCCCCGCGGGGTCAACTGAGCACCCGTTCGGTCCTTGACCGCACCTCCCGGCCCGGAGACCAGGTGACGCTGGACCAGGACGAAGAACAGCAGCCCCGGCAGCATCGTCAGGCCGGGGCTACGCGGCGGACGACCGGGAGAACGAGCCCGAGGTGCACTGCGCGGCCGCCCCGGTCTTCGACCACACCGACACCGTGACGGGCGCACTCCCGGTCGCCGGCCTGACCTCCCGGATCACCGCGGCCCGGGTCCGGGTGCCCGGCCCCCTGGTCGCGAGCCGGGGGTCCGCGCTTATTTGCGCATTCGCGCAACAAGGGTGCAGACTCGGGGGGACGGAACGAAACCGGCCCTGCGCCGTGCCCCGAACCGAAAGGAGGCAGCCATGCGTACCGAGCCCCCCAGTCGCCCCTGCCTCCGCGTTGTTCGTTGAGCCTTTTTCCGTAACTCTCCGCACCGGCCACCGTCGGTTGCCCGGCCGTCGGCGTGCCTGCCGCAGACCGGGGACCTCGGCGTGCGCACAGTGTGCACCGGAGGTCCCGCTCGTGATGTCGTTCCGTACGCAGCACACCCTTGCCCGCAGGTCGGGCCGCTTCTCCTGGGTCGACCTGGTGGTCGCCTCGGCCGTCCTGGTCCTGCTCTACACCGCCCTGCGGGTGGGCCAGGGCACCACGGTCTCGTTCACCCCCGACCGGACCACCCTGGTCGACACCAGCCCGTCCCAACTGCCGTACGACGCGGCCCGCAGCCTGCTGCGGATGTTCGTGGCACTGGCCGCCGCGGTGGTCTTCACCTTCTGCTACGCCTACGCCGCCGCCCGCAGCCGCCGGCTGGAGCGGGTGCTGATCCCGGCCCTGGACATCCTCCAGTCGGTCCCGGTGCTCGGCTTCCTGACCATCGCGGTGACCGGCTTCCTCGCGCTCTTCCCGGGCTCGATGTTCGGCCTGGAGTGCGCGGCGGTGTTCGCCATCTTCACCTCGCAGGCCTGGAACATGACCTTCGGGTTCTACCAGTCGCTGACCTCGCTCCCCCGCGAACTGGACGAGCTGTCAAGGTCGTTCGGCTTCACCCGGTGGATGCGGTTCTGGAAGGTCGAGCTGCCCGCCGGGGCGATCGGCCTGGTCTGGAACGGCATGATGAGCTTCGGCGGCGGGTGGTTCTTCCTGGTCGCCTCCGAGATGATCAGCGTCGGCAGCCGGGAGTACGCCCTGCCGGGCGTCGGCTCCTACGCCGGGGCGGCCATCGCCGACGGCGACCTGGGCAAGGTCGGCTGGGCGATCCTGACCATGGCGGTCATGGTGATCGGGGTCAACTTCCTGTTCTGGCGGCCGCTGACCGCCTGGACCGAACGCTTCAAGAACGAGCAGTCGGAGGCCGGCGAGGCCCAGCGCTCGCTGGTGCTGGACTTCCTGCGGCGATCCAACTGGCCCCGCCTGATCGGCCGTTGGCTCCGCCCGCTGGGACTGGCCTGCTCCCGGGCCGGCCGGGTGTTCGGCATCGACGACCGCCCGCTGGTGGTCGACCCGGCCAGGCGCCGGACCGGGGACGTTGTCTTCGCCGTGGTGGCGGGCGGCCTGATCCTCTGGGGCCTGGTCGACCTCGGCCGCTACCTGGACGCCAGCACCGGACTCGGCGTGTTCGGCGAGCCACTGCTGCTCGGACTGGCCACGCTGGCCCGGGTGTCGGTGCTGATCGTGGCCGCCACCGTGATCTGGGTGCCGGTCGGGGTCTGGATCGGCTTCTCCCCGAAGCTGACCCGGATCGCCCAGCCGGTGATCCAGGTGCTGGCCAGCTTCCCCGCCAACTTCCTGTTCCCGCTGGCGGTCTGGTTCTTCCTCAGGACCGGTCTGTCGATCGACGTCGGCGGCATCCTGCTGATGGCGCTCGGCGCCCAGTGGTACATCCTCTTCAACACCATCGCGGGCGCCATGTCGATCCCGGGCGACCTGCGCGAGGCGATGGACGACCTCGGCGTCCGGGGTTGGCAGCGCTGGAAGCGGCTGATCCTGCCCGGTGTCTTCCCCTCCTACGTCACCGGCGGGATCACCGCCTCCGGCGGCGCCTGGAACGCCTCGATCGTCTCCGAGGTGGTCACCTTCGGCGCCACCACACTGACCGCGACCGGCCTCGGCGCGTACATCGCGCAGGCCACCGGCGACGGCGACTTCCCCCGGTTGCTGGCCGGGGTGGCCGTGATGAGCCTGTACGTGGTCGCGCTCAACCGGCTGGTCTGGCGGCGGCTGTACCGGCTCGCCGAGACTCGCTACTCGCTCTGACCCCTCGCCCTGCTGGACCCTTTTCTGGACCTCCGGAGGTTCCCCCGTGAAGCTGAACACCCTGCGCCGGACCCGTCCGGCCACCGCCCTGCCCCGTGCCGTGGACGGCGAAGTCCTGCTGGAGACCGTCGGGTTGACCAAGTCGTACGCCGGTGCCGACGGCGAGCTGCCGGTGCTGGGCGGGATCGACCTGGAGATCCGGACCGGTGAGGTGGTCGCCCTGCTCGGCCGGTCGGGCTCGGGCAAGTCCACCCTGCTGCGCTGCCTGGCCGGCCTGGTGCCGGCCAGCTCCGGCACCGTCTGCTACCGGGGCCGGCCGCTGAACGGCGCCAACCCCGGTACCGCGATGGTCTTCCAGAGCTTCGCCCTGCTGCCCTGGCTGACGGTCCAGCAGAACGTCGAACTCGGCCTGGAGGCCCAGGGCTGGAACGCCACCGACCGGGCCGAGGCCGCCCGACAGGCGATCGACCTGATCGGCCTGGACGGCTTCGAGTCCGCCTACCCCAAGGAGCTCTCCGGCGGCATGCGCCAACGGGTCGGCTTCGCAAGGGCGTTGGTTGTCGAGCCGGACGTGCTGATGATGGACGAGCCGTTCTCCGCGCTCGACGTGCTGACCGCCGAGAACCTGCGCGGCGAGCTGATGGAGCTCTGGGAGTCCGGCCGGTTCCCGGCCCGGGCGATCGTGCTGGTCACCCACAACATCGAGGAGGCCGTGCTGATGGCCGACCGGATCGTGGTGCTCGGCTCCCGCCCGTACGGCACCGTCCAGGCCACCTTCGAGGTCGGTCTTGACCGGCCGCGCGACCGCAACAGCCCCGCCTTCGAGGAGCTGATCGACCAGGTGTACCGGACCATGACCGGCCGGACGAAGGAGACCCGCACCCCCGGCCGGGACACCCCGGCCGAGCGCCGCACCCCCGCCAACACCCCGCTCCCCGCCGCCGGGGTGGACGGCCTGGCCGGCCTGGCCGAACTGGTCGCGCACGCGGGCGGCAGCTGCGACCTGGCCGATCTGGCCGACGACCTGGGCCTGGAGGTCGACGACCTGCTGCCCCTGGTGGACGCCCTCGACCTGCTCGACCTGGCCACCGTCGGCGGCGGCGACCTGGTCCTCACCGAGCGCGGCACCGCCTTCGCCCGGGCCGACGTCCAGACCTCGAAGACCGTCTTCGCGATGGCCGCGATCGGCGTGCCGCTGGTCCAGCTGATCACCAGCAGCCTGCGGCAGAATCCGTCCGGCACCCTGCGGGCCGGCTTCTTCCGCGACATCCTGGCGCACCACTTCACCAGCGTGCAGGTGGACCGCCAGCTGGAGACCGCCACCGACTGGGGCCGGTACGCGGAGCTGTACACCTACGACGCCGAGCGCCAGGAGTACCGCCTGGACGAGAACGGCCTGCTCGGGCGCGGCGAAGGCGACGGGCCGGGTGAGTGAGACGGGTGAGTGAGAGCGGGGCCGGTGCGGCTAGGCGTGCTTCGGTGCGAGGGCCTGCCTGGTCCGGGCTCGGGCTCGGGCCACCGCCGGCTCCCCCGCCGGCGCGGCCCCGGTGACGTCGGGGCCCGGTACCGCCGTCCGCCCGACCACCAGGGCCGTCTCCAGCAGGCCCCGCACGTCGGCGCCCTGGGCGGCCCGGTAGAAGATCCGTGTCCCCTCCCGCCGGGAGTCGACCAGTCCGGCGGCCCGCAGCTTCGCCAGGTGCTGGGAGGTGGCCGCCACGTGCGCCCCGAGGAGCTCGGCGAGCGCGCTCACCGGCAGTTCCGCCCCGCTCAGCGCCCACAGCAGCCGGTACCGGGCCGGATCGGCCACCGCCTTGAGCACGGCCACCGCCCGTTCGGCCCCGGCGGCGTCCCACGGTCGTACTTGCGCTCCCATGCAAATATCCTACGCCGCATGCCCGCACGGCCTGACGCGGCCTGGCCCGGCCCGCCGGGCGCGCCGGGCGGGAATGCCGGTGGGATGTGCAGACTTCTGGGTAGACGAACGCAGCGTCGGGCCCGGTACGCGGCCCGGCCGAGAGAGGACGACACGACTATGGGCACCCCCGTCGACCAGTTGGTGGACCTGCTCGACCTGGAGCAGATCGAGCTCAACATCTTCCGGGGGCGCAGCCCCGAGGAGGCGCTCCAGCGGACCTTCGGCGGGCAGGTGGCCGGGCAGGCCCTGGTGGCGGCGGGGCGGACGGTCGAGGGCGACCGGCCGGTGCACTCGCTGCACGCGTACTTCCTGCGGCCGGGCGTGCCCGGGGTGCCGATCGTGTACCAGGTGGACCGGATCCGGGACGGGCGGTCGTTCACCACCCGCCGGGTGCTCGGCATCCAGCAGGGGCGGAGCATCTTCGCCCTGACCGCCGACTTCCACGTGCCCGAGGCGGGCGGCATCGAGCACCAGGAGGCGATGCCGGACGTCCCCGGCCCGGAGGACCTGCCGAGCGCGCTGGACGAGGTGGGCGCCCGGCTGGGTGAGCTGCCGCCGTTCATCAGCCGCCGCCAGCCCTTCGACATCCGGTACGTGGAGCGGCTGAAGTGGACCCAGCAGGAGCTGGTCGGGGTCGAGCCGCGCAGCGGGGTCTGGCTGAAGACCAATGGCGCGCTTCCCGACAACCCGCTGATCCACGTCTGCGCGCTCACCTACGCCAGCGACATGACGCTGCTGGACTCGGTCCGGGCCCCGGTCGAACCGCTCTGGGGCACCCGGAACTTCGACATGGCCTCGCTCGACCACGCGATGTGGTTCCACCGCCCGTTCCGGGCCGACGAGTGGCTGCTCTACCAGCAGGAGTCCCCGATCGCGCACGGCGCGCGCGGGCTGGCCCGGGGTCAGATCTTCGACCGGAACGGCCGGTTGGTCGTCTCGGTGATGCAGGAAGGACTGTTCCGGCCGCTGGGTGACCGACGGGTCTGAGGGTAGACGCCGCTCGTGCGCGGACGGGTCGTACGCTCACAACTCGTAGCCGTACGGCCGGTACGGGTACGGCTCGCAGGCATTCGACCCGGATGCACACGGCACGCAGGCGTACGGCCCGGACGCGAACAGGCCCGTACCCGAACAGGGAGGAAGCAGTCATGACCGACACCGCCACCGAGGCGTGGCAGCGCTGGACCGAGCGCCGCACCGCCGCCGTCGGCGCCCCGCACGGGGCCCTCGCCCTCACCGGCACGCACTGGCTGGAGCCCGAGCCCACCGCGATCCCGGGCCTGCCCGGCAGCTGGTGGGCCGCCGACGGTGCGGTGCTCGTGCAGGCCAAGGCCGCCGACGGGCTGCGGGTGCGGGGCGCGGAGGGCGCGCTGGACGGCACCGTCGAGCTGCGCCCCGACACCGCTCCGGACGCCGACCTGCTGACGTTCGGTGAGATCCTGCTGGTGCCGATCGAACGCGAGGGTGAGCTCGCCCTCCGGGTCTTCGACCCGGACTCCCCGGCGCGGGCATCGTTCGCCGGGATCGCCGCCTACCCGTACGCGCCGGAGTGGGCGGTGCCCGCCGTCTTCACCCCGTTCGAGAGCGACCAGGACGTGCTGGTGCCGAACGCCGACGGCCGGGAGCGGCCGCTCGCGGTCACCGGCCGGATCGCCTTCCAACTGGCCGGCGAGCCGCACACCCTGACCGTGAGCCGCGAGGGCGACCGGCTGACCGGGGTGATCGCGGACGGGACCAGCGGGCGGGAGACGTACCGGTTCCGCTTCGTCGTGCTGCCCGCGCCGGACGGCGACGGCCGCACCGTGCTCGACCTGAACCGGGCCTACCTGCCGCCGTGCGCGTTCGCCGACCACTTCGTCTGCCCCTTCCCGCCGCCGGGCAACCGGCTGACGGTGGCGGTCGAGGCGGGCGAGAAGCAGGTTCTGACCAAGTAGCGGGGGCGGACGGGCGCCGGGCGGGTGGAAACCGTTTCGGCGGCGGCGGGGCAGTGAGCGAGGATGAGGCCCGTGCCGACCACTCCCCCTGCGCCCGCCACCCCGTCCAGCTCCGATCCCGCCGGTTCTGCCGGTCCGGCCGGTCCGGCCGGTCGCGCCGACCATGGCCTCTCCGTGGGCGGGTCCTCGGAGGCGATACCCGCCGACCTCGTACCCGCCGACCCCGTACCCGCCGATCCCGTCTCCGTGGGCCCGGCCGACCCCCGGTCGGCGGGAGGGGGTGGGCGCTGGCGCCGGCTGGGCCGCGGTGCGCTCGCCGATCTCAGCCCGCTGCGGGAGCACCCCGACTACCGGCGGCTCTGGACCGGCCAGGTGGTCTCCGCCGTCGGCCAGCAGATGACGGCGGTGGCGGTCGCCGTCCAGGTGTACGCGCTCACCGGTTCCAGCTTCGCCACCGGCCTGGTCGGGCTCTTCTCGCTCGTCCCGCTGGTCGGCCTCGGCCTGTACGGCGGTGCGATCGCCGACACCGTGGACCGCCGCCTGCTCGGCCTGGTCGGCTCCTCCGGACTCGCCCTCACCTCCGCCGTACTGGCCGTGCAGGCCATGCTCGGCCTCGGCTCGGTGGGCCTGCTGTACGCGGCGGTCGCCCTGCAGTCCGGCTTCTTCGCGCTCAGTTCCCCGGCCCGGTCGGCGATGATCCCGCGCCTGGTGCCGCCCCACCAGCTCCCCGCCGCCAACGCGCTGGGCAGCATGAGCATGAGCCTGGGCACCACCGTCGGTCCGATGATCGGCGGACTGCTGATCGCCGCCTTCGGGGTCCAGTCCGCGTACCTGGTCGACACCCTCGCCTTCAGCGGCACCCTCTACGCGATGTGGCGGCTGCCCGCCATGCGCCCCGGCGACGGCGCCCCCCGCAAGCGCGCCTCCGTCCTGGACGGCCTGCGCTTCCTGCGCAGCCGCCCCAACCTGCGCACCAGCTTCGTCGCCGACCTGATCGCGATGGTCTTCGCCTCCCCCCGCGCGCTCTTCCCCGCCATCGCCCTCACCGTCTACGGCGGCGGCCCCGGCACAGTCGGCCTGCTGGTCGCCGCCCCCGCCGTCGGCTCGCTGGCTGGCGCCCTGTTCTCCGGCTGGGTCTCCGGGGTGCGCCGGCACGGCATCGCCATCGTCACCGGCGTCGCCGCCTGGGGCCTGGCCATCGCCGCGTTCGGCCTCTCCACCCACCTCTGGCTCGGCCTGCTGATGCTCGCCGCCGCCGGCTGCGCGGACAGCATCAGCATGATCTTCCGCAACACCATGCTCCAAGTCGGCGCCCCCGACGACATGCGCGGCCGCCTCCAAGGCATCTTCATCGTGGTGGTGGCCGGCGGCCCCCGCCTCGGCGACTTCTTCGCCGGCACCGTCGCCTCCCTCACCACCTCCACCACCGCCCTCCTCACCGGCGGCCTGACCTGCGCGGCCGCCGTCCTCCTCCTCGCGGCCCGCCGCCCCGCCTTCCGCCGCTACGACTCCCACCACCCCGCCCACTGACCTGCACGGCACGCCTGCCCCGCACCGGAAACTGGCAACGAGCACCCCTCCCCGTGCTGTATTGTTTTCCACGTCGCCGGGAGATCGGCGACACGGTCAGAAAGCCGAAGCCCCAGGCCCAGGCAGCCAGACCACGGGACGTGGCGCAGCTTGGTAGCGCACTTGACTGGGGGTCAAGGGGTCGCAGGTTCAAATCCTGTCGTCCCGACCAGCGTTTTCGCAGGTCGGAGGCCGTTCTCGCAGAGATGCGAGGGTGGCCTTTTCGAATTGGTGGTCGTCCGGTGGTCGTTCCTGGGACCACTGGTATTCGCTCGGGTTCTGACGGGTGTTCACGCCGCATTCCCGTAGACGGTCTGACGCTGTGTCGGCTGCTGGCCGGATGTTCCCTTCGTCCTCCTGCGGCGGTTGCGGCGTCGTTCTTCGCGTTTGAGGGCGTTGGCGATGGCGTCGACGGCTTGGCGGGCCGCCTTGCGGGTGAGGTGGGCATAGACGTTGGCGGTGGTGGAGTAGGTGGAGTGCCGGGCGGTCTTGGAGACGATGGTCATCTCGACGCCTTCGTCGAGGGCGGTGGTGACGGCGAAGTGGCGCAGGTCGTGGACGGTGCAGTCGGGCAGGCCTGCGGCGCGGGCGAGTTGGTGGAAGTGATTGAGGACGTACTCGGGGCGCAGGGGGCTGCCGTCGTCGTGGTGGAAGACGAAGCCGTCGAGTGCGGGGCGGTCGGCGTCCTTGCGGAGCCGGAGCAGGAGCTGTCGGGCCCGGGGTGAGAGGGCGACCCACTGGCGGCTTGCCGCCGTCTTGGGGGTGGTCATGCAGAGCTGGTTGTTGTCGATCGCGGACAGGGTCCAGCGGACGTAGATGAGTGCGGGGTGGAGCAGGACGTCGTGCCAGTGGAGGGCGAGGGCTTCGCCCTTGCGCAGGCCGGTGCAGACGATCAGCTCGATGAGGTCCGCGAACTTCGGGTCGGCCCTGCGGCAGTACTGGAGGAAGGTGACCACCTGGGCGACGGTCCAGATGACGCGCTCCTCCGAGTGGGGCCTGGGGATGATCGTGGGCCGGGCGACGTTGGCCGGCAGGCGGTGGGTGCGCTTGGCCTCCCCCAGGGCGGAGGAGAGGGTGGCGAGGATGTGCCAGAGGGTGGACCGCCCTCGGCCAGCGGCGAGTTGGCCGCGGGCGTAGGCGAGGAGGTGCTCGTAGGCGAGGTCGTCCAGGCGCACCGCGCCGAGCGCGGGGATGAGGTCCTTGATGACGTAGTCGCGGTAGCGGACCCAGGTGGTGGGCTTGAGGGTGAGCTCCTTCGCCGCGAGCCAGGTGGTGAGGTAGTCGGCGACGGTCTGGTTCGGGTCGACGTTGACGCCGAGTGTGCGGCCGGCCTGGTAGCGGCGAAGCGCGTCGCGGGCGTCGGCTTCGGTGGGGAAGCCGCCGCGGCGAACCGTGCGGTTGTGTCCGCCGGGGACGGCGGGTGGGAGCTCGAAGGCGAACGTCCAGGTGCCGTGGGAGGGTTCGATGGTGAGACGGGGGCAGTGGGAGCCGAGCTGGTGGCGCTGCTGGTCGCGGCAGCCACAACGCCGGTAGACACGTCCCACCGCGAGGCGGGCACGCATGACGATCACCTTCAGGCAACGAGCGCGGTGAGCGGCACTGCCCATCCTGCTCCGCCCGCCCACGATGGTCCAGGGGCACGACCACAACCCGACCACCACTCCCCCGACAGGACCAGTGACCTGGGCCGATCCCTTGACTCGTGCCCAAGTGCGGGCCTGACCCGCACAGCCTGGTGGCACCGTGGATCGGTGCCACCAGGCCATGACTGTCAGCGGTCACGGGTTGTGACGAGTGCTCGGGCGGCTGCGCGCGCCTGATTCGGTGGTCTTTCCCTGGGCGGTGCCGAGGGGACCGCCCAGGGAAACCAGGCGCGGGTCAGCTGAGGCGGTCCCGGTTGGCGGCGGCGGTCTGCCGCACCAGCTCGCTGAACCGTGCGCGGCTGCGGCGGCTGTGCTCCTCGGCCTGTTCGTCGTCCCACTCCTCGGCGTCGCCCAGGTCCTCGTCCTCCTCCAGGTCGGCGGACTCGCTGTGGATGAGCCAGCAGCCGTGGATGCCGATGAGGAGGTCTTCGAGGAGGTCCCGGGCCGGGCGCTTGGGGTCAAGCGGGGTCAAGCGCAGGGCGATGTTCGCCATGTCGGGGTCGTCCTCGCCTGTGTACTCGGCGATGTTCTCCTCCAGGTCGTCGAGCTGCTCCTGGAGGGTAGCGGGGTCGAGGTAGAGGCCGTCGGTGATGTGCATGGCATGGCGGACCAGTTCGGTGACGGCCTCCTTGGGGGTGTCGTCGTCATCGAGGATGCGGCCGAGCACGACCGTAGGGGTGCGGTGGGGCAGGGCTTCGATGTCGTCGGCGCTGCGGACGACCAGGGTGGGATCCTCGCCGGAGGTCTCGGCGGCGACCTCGGCGGCTGAGGCGAGCCAGTGCGCGGCGGCGACAGCTGCTGCGGTGGGGTCGATCGCGGAGAACAGCTCGTCCGGCCCGAACGGGTCCTCGTTGAGGAGCTGGTCGGCGGCGGCGACCTGGACCGGCGAGGCGTCCTCGCGGCTGAGGAGCACCGCCTGCTGGGCACGCCCGGTGAGGTCGCCGAGTTCGGCGCTCTCGGCGGCGGTGAGCTCCCGCTCGGCCTCGACACGGATCGCGTCGGTCAGGGCCTGGTCGTCGAGGTCGTGGAGAGCGCGGCCGATGCGGTGGGCGGATTCGAGCAGACGGCTGTACTCGACGACCATGGAGCCGCCGCTGGGCAGGTTCGGCGCGGAGACCACGCTCGGCACACTCGCGAATGCCTCCCGTTCCCGTTCGCGGCGCCAGCCCTCGGAGTTGGGTTCGGCGGAGCCGGCCGCGCTGGCGGGATGGGTGTAGGTCCGTCACGCCGCCTCGGACAGGTGGGTGAGCGAGCGGGCCAAGGCCAGCAGCTCGGACGTGTCCGCGGAGCTGGGCAGGGCGGCGATGCTGGTGGAGAGGTCTCCCTCTCCGGTGCCCCACGAGGCGATGAGTTCGCGCCGGTCGGGGTCGACGCTGTACCGCGTCATGGGCTGTACCTCCGGGTCTCCTTGTCGTGCCTGTGGGCACGGCAGAGAGTCTGACGCACTGCCAGGACATCTGGGCAGCACTGTCCTCGCGCAACTCTTTCGAAGTCCAGCCCTACGCGGTCACCCCCAGGACGGTTACCTCGTCGCCGAGTCGCAGGGTTCCGAGCAGGTCGCCGGTCGAGGCGGCGGGGCGTTCGGGGACGAGGCTCAGGCCGAATGCGAGTTTGTCGCCGAGCCGGTGGTGGCGCGCGAGGGCCTTCAGCGGGGCTGAGCCCCGACGTTCGCCGGTTTCCTGGTCGATGGTGATCACCACGCAGCGGCCGCAGGGCTCAACGGTCTTGAAGACGGCTTCGCCCACCTTGATCCTGCGCCAGCCGTCCTCCTCCCATGGTCGGGTTCCCGAGATCACCAGGTTGGGGCGGGATCGCTCCATCGGCAGATGGTCGGACTGCGGGTCGCCGGTCACACGGTCGTGGGTGAGGTGGTGGTTGAGGGCGGCCAGTGACGCGGTGGTGGTGAGCAGGATCGGGTAGCCGTCGACCAAGCTGATGGAGGCGTCCGCCGGGCCGTCTTCCAGGTCGATCCTTCGGCTGGTGGCCGGGTCGTCGAGGTAGAGCAGGCGGACGGCGCCGAGCCGCGCGGCGAACCACGCCTGTGTTCGCCGGTCGGCTTCCAGGGTGGGGAACGCGGCACCGAACAGGATGCCCTGCGTCCGCGGACTTGTGGTGGGGCTGGGCACCGGGACGTGGGTGCGTGAGCCGGCCGGGTCGGTGACGGTCAGGGAGCCGTCGGGGTGGAGACGGGTGCGGTACTGGCCGATCGACGGCTGCTGGTGCTGGGTCACGGCGTGGCCGGCGGGGTCGGCGAGCATCCAGCGGCGATCCCCGGTGAGGCCCCACGGTGTGACGTCGGCGGTGTCGGGGCTGATTCGGTAGGCGGACTTGATCGGGTAGAGGTGAAGTGCGGTCAGTTCGGGCATCTGCCCGTCCCGTTCGTGAGAAGCAGTCGGTGGTGGCGGTACCGGTGCACCTGAGCAGGTGGCCAGTACCGCTGGCGGCGGGGCGTTCCGGTGTCCGGAACGGCACCTGCCAGGCGGCGGTCCGCGAGGAAGTCGAGCCCGCACAGCCCTCTCCAACAGTGGTCGGCAGAAGGGCATTTGGCTGCGGTGGTCTCGGACGCTGAGCGACTGGCCGAGACCACCGCGGTAAAGGTGTCGGTCCGTCAGGCGTGTGTGGTCATGCGGGTTCGACGCAGTACAGGGCGGCGCGGACGGTGGCCGCGTCGGCACCGGCCGCACCGGTGACCCGGATGCGGGCCTGCTCGCCCGCCAGCAGGGTCAGCAGGCCCTGGTCGGCGACGGCGCCCGGCGCCAGCCGGTCCGCCTGGAGGAGCAGGTCACGGAGCAGGGTGTGCGCGGTGACCACGACGTCGACGGTGTCGTGGCTGCCGTCCACGACCTCCACGCTCACCTCGAACTCGGGCTGCTGGTAGTCGAATTCCTTGTCGCGGACAGGGAAATGGACCGCGCGCAGACCGTCGGCGTCGGCGACCAGGAACTCCTTGGCCGACTGGTCCACCGGCGCCAGCACCTGCGGAACGGCCAGGCGCAACACTGAGCGGGTCTCGACGGTCACCGGTACTTCGGTGGTCGCGGTGACGGTGCCGTCAGCGGAGACCCTGCGCAGTGTGACGGTGGTGTGCCAGGGCTGTGCGGCCTGGTTGACCAAGGCAACGGTGGGGGCGGCGCCGTCGGTGCCGGGCTGGAGGGTGAGGAGCCGGTCGGCGTAGACGCGGCGCAGCTCGTACCAGAGGGGCTTGAGGCGGCCGTCGCCGTCGATGGCGGCCCAGGAGGAGACCGGCCAGCAGTCGTTGAGCTGCCAGACGACGGTGCCGGCGCAGCGGGGCCAGTGGGAGCGCCAGTGTTCGATGCCGGCGGCGACGGCGCGGGCTTGGACGACCTGGGTGAGGTAGTGCCAGCGGTCGAAGGCGGCGGGGAGGCCGAAGTGGTGCTCGACGCCGCGGTTCAGTTTGTCGTTGCCGTCCTCGGCCTTCTGGTGGTGGAGCATGCCGGGCGAGCCGGGGGCGAGGTCCTCGGTGGGCAGGGCGCGGCGCAGGGTGGCGTGGGCGGGCGGGGCCTGCCAGCCGAACTCGGCGACGAAGCGGGGGACGGTGGCGCGGTACTCGGCGTAGTCCTGGCGGTTCCACACCTCCCAGGAGTGGTGGGTGCCGTGGTCGACGTCGTTGGGGTGGTGGTCCCAACTGCCGGACCAGGGGCTGCCGGCGGTGTAGGGGCGAGTGGGGTCGAGTTCGGCGACGATGCGGGGAAGCAGGCCGAGGTAGTAGCCCTCGCCCCAGGAGTCGGTGGCGAGTTCGTCCTCCCAGCCCCAGTCGCGGAAGCCCCAGAGGTTCTCGTTGTTGCCGTTCCACACCATCAGCGAGGGGTGCGGCATGAGGCGGGCGACGTTCTCGCGTGCCTCGGCCTCGATCTCGCCGCGCAGGGGTTGCTCCTCGGGGTAGGCGGCGCAGGCGAAGAGGAAGTCCTGCCAGACCATCAGGCCGAGTTCGTCGCAGGTGTCGTAGAAGGCTTCCTGTTCGTAGATGCCGCCGCCCCAGATCCGTACGAGGTCGATGTTCGCCTCGGCGGCGCGGGTGAGGCGCTCGCGGTAGCGCTCGGGCGTGACCCGGGTGACCAGGGTGTCGTCGGGGATCCAGTTGACGCCTCGGACGAAGAGGCGGACGCCGTTGACGATCAGGGTGAAGCCGCTGCCGTGTTCGTCGGCGGAGGTGTCGAGTTCGACGGTGCGGAAGCCGATGCGGCAGTGCCAGGTGTCGAGCGGGCCCTGTTCGTCGGCGAGCGTGACGTCGAGGTCGTGCAGGGCCTGATCGCCGTGCCCGCGGGGCCACCACAGTGCCGGGTCGGGGACGTGCAGGACGAGGACGGCGGTGGTCTGGTCGGCGGGGACGGTGACCGTGGCGGTGTGCTCGCCGATGGTGGCGGTGGCGGTGAGTTCGCGGTCGGTGCCGGTGGTGGTGCGCTCCAGGTCGAGGTGGAGTTCGACGGTGCCGGTGGTGCCGTCGACGGTGGTGTGGGGGCGCACCCGGGCCAGCCGGGCGGTGGACCAGTGCTCGATCCGGGCCGGGCGCCAGATGCCGGCGGTGGGCAGGGTCGGTCCCCAGTCCCAGCCGAAGCTGCTGGCCATCTTGCGGATGTACTGGAACGGCTCCGGGTAGACGTTGGGCCGGTCGCCGACCAGGGCGCGCACGCGCTCGGCTTCGCGGTAGGCGCTGGTGAAGTGGACCTTGAGCTCGCCGGTCAGGCCGGTGGCGTCGAAGCGGTAGCTGCGGTGCATGTTGCGGGTGGAGCCGAGTTCCGTGCCGCCGAGGGTGATGGTGGCGGCGGTGTCGAGGCCGTCGAAGACCAGGTCGGTGCGCTCGTGCCGGGTAGCGGTGGCGGTGGCGGGCAGGTCGAGGGTGTAGGTCCAGTCCTGGCGGCCGACCCAGGCGACCGCGGTCTCGTTGGCCTCCAGGAACGGGTCGGGGATCAGCCCGGCGTCGAGCAGGTCGGTGTGGACGCAGCCCGGCACGGCGGCGGGGAGCCGGTTGCCCGCGTGGTGCAGGGTCCAGCCCTGGTCGAGGGGGGTGGCGGCCTTCATGGTGCGGCTCCGTTCGCTGCGGGGGTTCTGGGGGCTGGCGGGAGCAACCGTAGCCCGTCCGACATCCTCTGTCTATAAACCGGTTAGGTAGATGTTCTGTGCTCAACCAACGAGGGATATCCCTCATCAGCGCCAGCAACTCTTCAACCTGGGCCGGCTCGGTTGGGCCGATGGGCTCGAAGGGCTATCAGATAGCTTTACCGGTTCGTCGGCGTGGGTGGTCGCCGCGTCGCGGGCTGCCCGCCGAGGACGCCGGGCGTCAGGCGCCGAGCTTTCGCCTCGATTCGGCCCAGCGCTTGTTGAGGTCGGCGAAGTACCCGGCCTGGTCGCCCGGAGCAGCGCCGCGGGCGATGTCGACCAGCTTGCGGCGGTAGTCGGGGGCGCTCAGCCCGATCCCGGCGCCCTTGTCGATCTCGCTCACGGCGGCGGCCTTGTCCTGGGTCTGTGTCATGATGCGCACGCCCCGCTCGTCGAAGGCCTTGAGGGCCGACGGCAGTGGGGCGCCCTTGACCGTGGAGACGGCCTGTTCCGCCTGGGCGCTGCCGGACTTGGTCAGGTACCAGTCGATCCAGGCCCGCGCGGCCGCCTTGTCCTTGGAGTGCGCGCTGACCGCGTACTTGTAGTCGGGCTGGACGACTGTGCAGAAGTGGGCCTTGGTCAGCGCGGGGAAGGGCATGTAGCCGATGTCGTCGGGGTTGCGGCCTGCGGCTTGGGCGGCTTTCCGCATCTGCGGTATCGCCCAGGATCCGAGGAACATCGCGCCGATCCTCCCCGTGCCCAGCAGGGTCTTGGAGCTCTCCCAGTCGGTGGCGGTCGGGTCGGGCTCGGTCAGCTGTTCGCGGACGACCCGGTAGAGCAGGTCGTCGATGGCGCGGAGGTCCCTGCCAGGGCCCCAGGGGTCGGCGACGGCGGCCAGGGCGTCCCGGGCCGAGTTGTCGCAGCTGGGTCCGCCGATGTGGTCCGACCACTGCCGCAGCGGCCATCCGTCGTGGTAGTTGGTGTAGTAGGGGATGGCCTGCGTCTTCGCCTTGACGGCCTTCAGGTCGTCGATGAACTGCTGCGGGGTCTTCGCCCACTCGGTGATGCCCGCCTGCTCCCAGATCGCCTTGTTGTAGACGAAGCCGGTGGCGATGCCGATGTTCGCCAGGCCGTATACCTGGTGGGCCACCGTCGCGTACTCGGTGAAGTCGAAGGTCTGCGCCAGGTCGTCCGCGGAGCCCAGCGGGGCGAAGTAGGTCGGGTACTGGCCGAGGGCCATGCTGTTGGGGATCAGCAGCACGTCGCCGTAGCCGCCGCGCTCCAGCCGGTCGCCGATCTCGCCCTCGTAGTCGGTGACGGCCTCGAACCGGACCCGGACGTCCGGGTGGAGCTTGCGGAACCGGTCCGCGTACTTCTTCAGCGTCCCGTCCGAGAGCTGGTCGGTGCGGTTGGTCAGGACCGTGATCTCGCCGGAGATCCGGCTGTCCCCGCCGTCGGGGGGCGGGGCGTCCTCGCCCAGGATCCCGCAGGCCGTGAGCAGCATGGCCGCCGAGACAGTGACGGCCACCCATCTTCTGCGCATTCGCTCGTCCTCCGTGTTGGTCGTCGGGGAAGGCCGAGGCGGGCCAGGAGCTCCGGCGGGGGCAGGCGCGCTACCTGTTCACGGAGGGTGGCCACCTCGACCTAACCGGTTAATTCGATGGAACGTTATGGCTGCGACTCAGCAGTGTCAATGGCTGATTAACCGGTTGTTCCAGGCGTGCGGGGTTGGCTACTGCGGATGGTGGTGCGCGTAGTAGCTTGGGGTCGGAAGGTCTGCCTCATCGGTTCAGAAGGGTCCTCGTGGATCAGGTGTCCCCGCAGCAGAAGCCGGCCGCGCGGCGGCCCACGATCGCCGACATCGCCAAGATCGTCGGTGTTTCGAAGGTCTCCGTCTCGAACGCGCTGAACGGTCAGCCGGGCGTCTCGGAGGCGACCCGGGCCCGGATCGCGGAGGTCGCGGAGGAGATCGGGTTCGTGCGCAACAGCGCGGCCCGGGCGCTGAGCGGGGCGAAGTCCTCGGCGGTGGGTCTGGCGCTGGCGCGGCCGGCCCGGATGCTGGGGACCGAGCCGTTCTTCATGGAGCTGATCGGCGGGATCGAGAACGTCCTGTCCGAGGCGTCCTACTCGCTGGCGCTGCAGGTGGTCTCGGACCACGAGCGCGGGCTGGAGGCGTACCGGCGGTGGTGGGGCGAGCGGCAGATCGACGGCGCGATCCTGGTGGACCTGCGGGAGGACGACGCGCGGGTACCGGCCCTGGAGGAGCTCGGCCTGCCGACGGTGGTCATCGGCCACCCGTCCGGCTCCGGCCGCCTGACGCCGGTGTGGTCCGACGACACCGCCGCGATCCGCGAGACGCTGGAGTACCTCGCGGCGCTGGGGCACCGCCGGGTCGGCCGGGTCGCCGGACTCACCGGCCTGGTGCACACCTCACTGCGCGACGAGGCCTTCGCCGCCGTGTGCCGGGAGTTGGGGTTGGAGGCCGCTCCGGTCGTCCACACCGACTACACGGGCATGGAGGGCGCGCGGGCGACGCGGCGCCTGCTGCTCTCCCCCGGCCGGCCGACCGCGATCCTCTACGACAACGACATGACGGCGGTCGCCGGCCTGTCGGTGGCCCAGGAGATGGGGCTCCAGGTGCCCCGGGATCTGTCGATCGTCGCCTGGGACGACTCCCCTCTGGTCCAGGTGGTCCGGCCTCCGCTCACCGCCCTGACCCGGGACATCCACGCCTACGGCGCGCACGCCGCCCGGATCCTGCTGGCGCTGATCTCGGGCGAGAAGAGCGAGGGCTACGAGGACGCCGCTCCGCAGCTGACCCCCCGGGGGAGCACCGCCGCGCCTGCCGCGTGAGCGGCGGCCGCCACAGAGCGGCCGGGGTTCACGGCCGGTGGGGCGGCGGGCCGGTGGTGCCGCGCGGGACCAGGACGGGGGTGCCGGAGACCCGGGACTCGGCCCGGCCGGTGTCCAGCAGTTCGAGCAGGCACCGCGCGACCTCGGAGCCGAAGGCGAACGGGTCGTGGCTGAGGGCGGACAGGCCGGGCCGGGTGATCTGGCACAGGTCCGAGTCGTCCCACGCGACGATCGACAGGTCCCGGGGGACCTGGAGTCCCAGCTCCTGGGCGGCGGCCAGGCCAGCCACGGCCATGAGGTCGTTGTCGTAGACGATCGCGGTGGGTCGTTCGGCGGCGGCGAGCAACTCCTGTGTGGCCCGGGCGCCTTGATGGGCCGACAGGTCGGTGGGCAGGTTGCGGTGGGCGTCGAGGGACAGTTCTGCGGCGACGGCCTCGAACGCCCGCGAGCGGACCAGGGCGCTGCCGAGCCTGGCCGGTCCCGCGACGTGGGCGATCCTGCGGTGCCCGAGGACGGCGAGGTAGCGCACCGCCTCGGTGATCGCCGCCGCTTCATCGGTCCACACCGCCGGGAAGGGGCCGCTGAGGTCGGGGTGGGTGACGGCGATCACCGGCATGCCCAGTCGCTGGGTCGGCTCGATCCGGGGGTCGTCCTGCGTCACCCCGGTCAGCACCGCGCCGTTGACCTGGCCGGACTGCCACCATTTCTTGTAGAGGTCGATCTCCATCTCGCGGCTGGCGGTCAGGTGCAGCAGCAGGGAGCAGGGCCGTTCCTCCAGGACGCTCTGGATGCCGCCGATCAGGGCCATGTGGAGGGCGTCGAGCCCTTCGGTCACGGCCTCGCGGCTGATCGCCATCCCGACGGTGTGCACCTGGGGGCTGCGGGCGAGCGAACGGGCGGCGAGATTGGGGGACCAGCCGAGCTCGCGGGCGGCCTCGGTGATGCGGCGGCGGGTCTCCTCCGAGACGCCGGGCCGGCCGTTGAGGGCGAGCGAGACGGCGCCGGCGGAGACCCCGGCGCGCGCGGCGACGTCTCGGATCGTCACCCGGTGCTGCATGCTGTTCCCCTCTGACGGCTGATGGGCCCGCGACGCGCACGGCGCGTTCGGGGATCATCCTGTCAGGTCGGGCCGCCGCGGGAGGCGGCCGCCCGGTCCGGGGTCAGCCCGCCGGCGGGCCGGTCTCCGCGGACCCCCGGGCGATCAGGCGGGTGGGGATCTCGATGCGGCGGGCCTGGCCGGTCTCGCCGTGCAGACGCTCGAACAGCACGCGCGCAGCGGTACGGCCCAGGGCCGCGGGGTCCTGGGCGATGACGGTCAGGCCGGGTGTGAGGAGCTCGGCGAGTTCGAGGTCGTCGAACCCCAGCAGGGCCGGCCGAACGTCCCGACCCGCGAGGACGCCCAAGGCGGTGGCGGTGATCCGGTTGTTGGCGGTGAGCAGTGCGGTGACGGGCTCGGGCCCCTCCAGCAGGCGGGCGACGGCTCGGGCGACCCGGGGCGGGTCGGTGGGGCCGGTGGCGACCCACCGCTCGTCCACCGGCAGGTGTGCCCGGGCCATCGCCTCCCGGTAGCCGCGCAGGCGCTCGGCGCAGGTGTGGATGCCGGGCAGGTCGCCGACGAATCCGATCCGGCGGTGTCCGTGGCGGATCAGGTGGGCGACGCCCTGGCGGGTGCCGCCCGCGTTGTCGCTGAGGATGGCGTCGGCGTCGATGCCCGCGGCGGGACGGTCCAGGAACACCACCGGGGTGCCGGAGGCGATCTCCGGCTCCAGGTAGGAGTGGTCGGTGCCGGAGGGGACGATCACCAGGCCGTCGACCCTGCGGGCGCAGAAGGCCATCGCCAGCTCGCGCTCCCGCTCGCCGTCCTCGGCGCTGGATCCGGTGAACAGCAGGCAGCCCTGTTCGACAGCCACGTCCTCGACGGCGCGGGCCAGCTGGGAGGAGAAGGGGTCGCCGATGTCCTCCAGCAGCAGCGCGATGCTCGCGGTGCGGCCGGTGCGCAGCAGACGGGCGCTGTCGTTGCGGCGGAATCCCAGCTCGGCGATGGCGGCTCTGACCCGCTCGGCCATGGCCGGGGTGACGCCACTTTCGCCGTTGACGACCCGGGAGACGGTCTTGAGGCCGACGCCGGCCCGGGCGGCGACGTCGTTCATGGTGGGCCTGGTGCCGTGCCTGGTGGGGGTCATCGGTGGTGGGAGGCGGGGTGCCGTGCGGGCCCGGTTCCTCCGTCTCCTTCCGGTCCGTGCGGGCGGGCCGTGCCCGCGAGGAGGCCAGGGTACGCGCCGGCCCGGCTGGCGGAATTCCGGGCGGCGGAGCTGTGGGCCCGGGTCGGCCGGGGTGTGCGGATTCCTGTTCACCGAGGACACCGCGTGCACGCCCTCCCTCCTCGGAGGCAGAGGGTCGTGTGGTGCGGTCGGGCTCTGTCAGCGGTGGGCGGGCAGTGCGGGGCGCGCCAGGGCGGCTGCGCCGACCAGGCCGGCGTCGGTGCCGAGCTGGGCGGGCAGCACCCTCAGGCCGCGGGTGAAGGCGAGGGTGGCGTACGAGGCGAGGTAACGGGTGAGGGGGTCGAACAGGACGGGGCCGGCCTTGGCGACACCGCCGCCGATCACCGCGACGTCGAGTTCGACGAGGGTGGCGGCTGCGGCGATCCCAGCGGCAAGGGCACGGGCGGCGAGGTCGTAGGCGCCCAGGGCGAGGGGGTCGCCGGCCAGGGCAGCGGTGGCGATCGCATCGGCAGTGGTACTGCCGTCAGGGCCGGGCTGCCAGCCGAGTTCGGCGGCGGTGCGGGCGATGGCGGTGCCCGAGGCGAGTCCTTCGAGGCAGCCTCGGGAGCCGCAGGGGCAGGGGCGTCCGTTGAGGTCGACGGTGATGTGGCCGAGGTGTCCGGCGTTGCCGGTCGGGCCGCTGTGGAGGCAACCGTCAAGGACGAGGCCGGCGCCGACGCCGGTGGAGACCACCAGGCACAGGGCGTTGCGGTAGGGGCGTGCGGCGCCGCGCCAGTGCTCGGCGGCGGTCATCGCGACGGCGTCGCCGCCGAGAACGACGGGCAGGTCGCGGACGGCGGGGTGCTCGGCGGCCTCGGAGCGCAGCGGGAAGCTGCGCCAGCCGGGGAGGTTGACCGGGCTGACCGTGCCGGCGGCGATGTCGACTGGGCCCGCGCTTCCGATGCCGAGGGCCCGTACGTGCTGCCAGGCGGGGAGGCGGGCGAGATCGTCGAGGACGTGGTCGACGGCGGCCATCAGTTCGTGCCGGTCGCCGTCGGCGGGAGTGGGCACCTGGAGCTGGTGGAGCAGGGTGCCGTCGGTGTCGACCAGGCCGCCCGCGATCTTGGTGCCGCCGATGTCGAGGGCCGCCGTCAACGGTCCTACGGGGGTTTTCTGCACTGATCCAGCGGGTCCGACTGCGAGGGCAGCACCGGCCATGTCGTAACTCATTGTGATGTCTCCGGGCGTGGGACTGAGCTGCGCCGCAGTGCGGGCCGGGGCGCGGCCGGGGGTTCCCGGTGATTCTGACCCGGCTAGACAACGTTGTCCAGCACTCCCCGGTCGCGGTCGGATAACAGGGGCAGCGAGCTCAATAAGTTAGGCAAACGTTTAGTAAAGTGAGCCTTGTTTGGCAACAAAACTGGTGGATATCAATGTTGACCGCTCTATGGACATGGCGACGAAGTGACGTCTACGTTAAGCGTCCAGCAGCCAGGGAGGCCGGTACGGGTCCGCTGGGTGCCGCTTCCCCCGTGTCAGCAGACGATCAGCGCGAAGGATGAGCGAAATGCGAAGAGGATGGGTGGCCTTCGCGGCCGCGACCATGGTGGTCCTCACGGCGTGTAGCAGCAACGGCGGCGGCGCCACCTCGGCCCCGACGGTCAACTCCGACCCGGCCAAGGTGTCCGGCTCGATCACGGTCCTGACGAACCGCACCGACCAGCTCGGCGACGGCGTGCTGGACAAGTACGCCGCCGAGTTCAAGAAGGTCTACCCGAACGTCAAGGTGAAGTTCGAGGGGATGAAGGACTACGAGGGCGAAGTCAAGATCCGCATGAACACCGAGAACTACGGTGACGTGCTGCCGATCCCCTCGGACCTGTCGATCGCTCAGTTCCCCAACTTCTTCTCGCCGTTGGGCGAGGACGCCGAGCTCTCCAAGCAGTACCAGTGGACCGACTACTCGACGGTGGCCGGCAAGGTCTACGGCATCGCCAACTACGGCACCGTGACCGGCTTCGTCTACAACAAGAAGGTCTGGGCGGAGGCCGGCGTCACCGACTGGCCCAAGACCCCCGAGGACTTCACCGCCGCGCTGAAGGCCATCAAGGCGAAGGGCGCCGCGACCCCGTACTACACCAACTACCACGACGGCTGGCCGCTGCGGCAGTGGACCGACGCGATCAGCTCCCCGAGCTGCGACCCCAAGGCCAAGGACGCCCTGGCCACCACGCAGCTGCCGTGGACCAGCGGCAACGACATCTTCACCATCGACAGCCTGCTGTACTCGGCCGTCCACGAGAAGCTCTCCGAGGACGACCCGACCACCACCAACTGGGACAACTCCAAGGTCCTGCTGGCGACCGGCAAGATCGGCTCGATGTACCTCGGCTCCTGGTCCATCTCGCAGGTGCGCGACGCCGCCACCAAGGCAGGCGCGAACCCGGACGACATCGGCTACATGCCCTTCCCCTCCACCACCGGCAAGCCCTGCACCGTCCTGCAGCCGGACTACAAGTACGCGATCAACAAGCACTCCAAGAACCAGGAGGCGGCCCGCGCCTGGATCGACTGGTTCGTCAACAAGTCCGGCGCCGCCCAGAACGAGCAGGGCATCTCCTCCGTCAAGGGCACCGAACTGCCCAGCGCCCTCAAACCCTTCACCGAGAAGGGCGTGCAGATGATCGGCCAGAACCAGGAGAAGCTGGCCACGGTCAAGAAGATCGACAAGGGCGCGGAGATCAACCTGGACGCCCCGGACTACCGGCAGAAGCTGGTCGACATCGCCCGCGGCGCAGCCCCCGGCGACCAGAAGTCCTACTTCGCCGAGCTCAACAAGAAGTGGTCCGAGTCGCAGAAGACGGTCGGCTGACCCACCCGGGACCGAGCGGCCCGGCCCGCGCCCACCCGCCCTGACCAACGGGGCCGGGCCGTGCCGCTCACCGGACGCCAGGACCTACGAAGGAACGAAGATGACTGCACTGCAGAGGGACCGGGGCACCGCGAAGCCCCCCGCGCGGACCGCACCGGCCGCCGACGCGGCCCGAGCCGGCCGAAGCCCCAGGCGCCAAGGGGTCCGCAGGCACTGGTGGTTCACCCCCTGGCTCTACCTGCTGGTACCGCTCGGGCTGCTGGTGACCTTCACCTACCTGCCGATCGCCGACATGGTCGGCTACAGCTTCACCGACTGGGACGGCATCAGCCCGGAGAGGAACAACGTCGGAGCGGAGAACTACACCGACCTGTTCACCCGCCCCGAGCTGTTCAAGGTGTTCCTGGTCAGCGGCGTCTACCTGATCGCCGCCGTGCTGCAGATCTGCCTGGCGCTGTACTTCGCCACCGTGCTGAGCTTCAACACGAGGTTCCGCAACCTCTTCAAGGGCATCCTCTTCTTCCCGTACCTGATCAACGGCGTCGCCATCGGCTTCGTCTTCCTCTACTTCTTCCGGCCCCACGGCACCCTGGACTCCCTGCTCGCTCTCCTGGGCATCCACGGCAACCACCTCTGGATGGGCGACCCGGACCTGGTCAACAAGTCGCTGGCCGGCGTCTCGGTGTGGCGCTACACCGGCCTGAACCTGGTGCTCTTCCTCGGCGCCATCCAGTCCATCCCGCCGCACCTCTACGAGGCCGCCGCCCTCGACGGGGCCAACCGCTGGCAGCAGTTCCGCCACATCATCGCGCCCAGCATCAAGCCCGTCATCAGCCTCAGCGCGATCCTCGCCGTCTCCGGCTCGCTCGCAGTCTTCGAGATCCCCTACATCATGACCGGCGGCGCCAACGGCTCCCAGACCTTCGTCATCCAGAGCATCAACATGGCCTTCAAGTTCGACAAGTTCGGCCTGGCCTCGGCCAGCGCCGTCGTCCTGATCATCCTGATCCTGCTCGTCACCTGGATCCAGCGCCGCCTGGTGCCGGAGGAGAGGGTGGAACTCTCGTGACCACCAACCCCGTCACCCCCGCACCGCACCCCCGCACCGCGCGCAGGATCCACGCCCGGACCGCCGTCGCCGACGGCGCCAAGTACCTCTCACTCATCCTGGCCAGCGCCGTCGTCCTCATCCCGCTGCTGGTTATCCTGTTCACCGCGCTGAAGACCCGTCAGGAAGCCCTCGGCACCGGCCCGCTCGACCTGCCCGGCAACTGGCTCAACCTGGAGAACTTCCGCATCGCCTTCACCCAGGGCAAGATGCTCCCCGCCTTCCTCAACACCACCTTCATCCTGCTGATCTCGGTGACCGGCACGGTCGTCATCGGCTCGATGACCGCCTACGCCATCGACCGCTTCGACTTCCGGCTCAAGAAGCTCGTGATGGCGCTGTTCCTGCTCGCCAGCCTGGTCCCCAGCGTCACCACCCAGGTCGCCACCTTCCAGATCATCGACAACCTGGGCGCGTTCAACACCCGCTGGGCGCCGATCCTGCTCTACCTCGGCACCGACATCATCTCCATCTACATCTTCCTGCAGTTCATCCGCTCCATCCCCATCTCCCTCGACGAGGCCGCCCGACTCGACGGCGCCAACAGCTTCACCATCTACTGGCGGATCATCCTGCCGATGCTCAAGCCCGCCATCGCCACCGTGGTCATCGTCAAGGGCGTCACCGTCTACAACGACTTCTTCATCCCCTTCCTCTACATGCCCTCCAGCGACCTGGGCACCATCTCCACCTCGCTGTTCCGCTTCCAGGGCCCCTTCGGCGTCAACTGGGAGATCATCTCGGCCGGCACCATCCTGGTCATCCTCCCCACCCTGGTGATCTTCCTCGCCCTGCAGCGCCTGATCTACGCCGGCTTCGCCGCCGGCTCCAGCAAGTGAGCCGCACCTCCCGGTACCCGGAGCGGCGGCACCGCACCTGCGCCGCGGTGCCGCCGCTCCGCACCACACCGCAGGTGACCGCGGGGAAGACCGGGCGATGAGCGCACGCGTCACCATCCGCGACGTCGCCGCCCGCGCAGGAGTATCCGCCGGAGCCGTCTCCCTGGCCCTCAACGACCGGCCCGGCGTCTCCGCCCCCACCCGGCAGCGCATCCGGGCGGCCGCCGAAGAACTCGGCTGGATACCCAACCAGGCCGCCCGCAGCCTGGCCCGGCTCGCCCCCGGCAGCGAGACCATCGGACTGGTCATCGCCCGCCCCGCCCACCAACTCGGCCTGGAACCCTTCTACATGGAGTTCATCTCCGGCATCGAGAGCTACCTGGAGGAGCGCTCGGCGACCCTGCTGCTGCGCCTGGTGCGCGACCGCGAGCAGGAGACCGCGGTCCACCGCACCTGGTGGCGCACCCGCCGGGTCAGTGGCACCGTCCTGGTCGACCTCACCGAGGCCGACCCGCGGATCCCCGCGGCCGCCGCACTCGGCATGCCCGCCGTCGCCGCCGGCCACCCGGCCCTGGCCGGCCGGACGCTGACCGCCGTGTGGACCGACGACTCCGCCGCCGTCGAGGACGCCGTCCGCTACCTGGCGATGCTCGGCCACAAACGCATCGCCCGCGTCGGCGGCGACCCGGCGCTCGGCCACACCGCCATCCGCACCCGCACGCTGGAGACCGTCGCCGGACAGCTCGGTCTGGAGCCGCCCCGCAGCCTGCCCACCGACTTCTCCGGCCGGGCCGGGGCACGCGCCACCCGGATGCTGCTGGCCTCCGCCGAGCGCCCCACCGCGATCCTGTACGACAACGACATCATGGCCGTGGCCGGCCTCGCGGTCGCCGCCGAACTCGGGCTCCAGGTCCCCGCCGACCTCTCGCTGATCGCCTGGGACGACTCCCAGCTGTGCCGGCTCACCCACCCCCCGCTGTCCGCGATGAGCCATGACGTCCACGGCTACGGCGCCCAGGTCGCCCGCACCCTGTTCGACGTCATCGAGCACCGGCAACCGCCCACCAGCGAGCCGTCCACGCCCGTCCTGGTTCCGCGCGGCAGCAGCGGCCCGCCGGCCCCCTGACTCCCGCCCACAGACTCCCGGCCCGTCCCCGACTCCTCTTGAGGGTGAGGAAGTTCGGGGCCGGGCCGGGCCCACCGCCCCGGAGCGCCCACATGACCGCCGACCTGCTCACCACCACCATCCGCCCCTACCCGTGGGGCTCCACCACCGCCTTGGCCGAACTGGCCGGCCGCCCGCCCAGCGGCGAGCCCGAGGCCGAACTCTGGATGGGCGCCCACCCCGGCGCACCCTCCAGCATCGACCGCGGCCAGGGCAGCGAAGCACTCGACGCCGTCATCGACCGCGACCCGCACCACGAGCTCGGCGACCGGGTCACCGCACGCTTCGGGCCCCGCCTGCCCTTCCTGCTGAAGCTGCTGGCCGCCGACCACGCCCTCTCCGTCCAGGTCCACCCCACGGCCGAACAGGCCGTGGCCGGGTACACCGCCGAGAACGCCGCCGCCGTCCCGCTGGACGCGCCCCACCGGATCTATCGCGACCGCAGCCACAAGCCCGAACTGATCTGCGCACTCGGCGACTTCGACGCCCTCTGCGGCTTCCGCGACCCGCGCGCCACCGCCACGCTCTGGCAACGGCTGGCCCTGCCCCTCCTGGGCCCCTGGATCCACGAGCTGCGCACCGCCCCCGCCGAACACGCGCTGCGCACCGTGCTGACCGCCGCACTTGCCGACGACCGGGCCAGGGGCGAGCAGATCGCCGCCCAACTTCCCTCCGTACTGGCCGCGCTGGCCGAGGGCGACAACTCGGAGGCGGCCACCTGGGCCGCCTACCGCGACGCCGCTCTCGACTACCCCGGCGACCCGGGCATCCTCGCCGCGATGCTCCTCAACCACGTCCGCCTCCGCCCCGGGCAGGCCCTCTACCTCGACGCCGGTGTCCCGCACGCCTACCTGCGCGGCCTCGGCGTCGAGATCATGGCCAACTCCGACAACGTCCTGCGCTGCGGCCTGACCCCCAAGCACGTCGACACCGCCGCACTCGCCGCCGTCGTCGACTTCCGCCCCACCGCCCCGCAACACGTCCCCGCCGTCCCCGCCGGGCCTGGCGAGCTCGAATTCCTCACCCCGGCCGAGGAGTTCAGCCTCTCCCGGATCGAGCTCGGAGAGCCGGTGCGGATCGCCGACGACGGCCCGCAGATCCTGCTCTGCGTGCGCGGCACCGCCCGCATCGAAGGCGGCCCCAGCCTCACACCCGGCCGCTCCGCCTACCTGCCCGCCGGCGACGGCCCCGTCCAACTGACCGGCGAGGCGACGCTGTTCCGCGCCAAGGTCCCGCAGCCCCGCTGACCGGGCCCCCGACTTCACGCTCCCAGGCACCACCCCACCCAACCGCATGTCCGGAGGAGACCCGTGAACGACCAGCACCGCGCCACCAGCCGCCGCACCCTGCTCGCAGCCGCCGCGCTCGGCCTCACCGCCACCCCGCTGCTCAGCGGCACCGCACTCGCCGCCACCGGCGCCGAGCAGCAGGAGGACCGCAGCCGCCAGGACGGCGGACGGCGCTCCTTCGTCACCAGCAGAGGTGGCGAACTGCGCCTGGACGGAAGGAAGTTCCGCTTCGGCGGCACCAACTGCTACTACCTCCACCAGCAGTCCCACTACATGATCGACGCGGTGCTGAACGACGCCGCCGCCATGGGCCTGACCGTGATCCGCGCCTGGGCCTTCGCCGACGGCGACGGCCACGAGTACCGCGTCCTGCAGCCCAGGCCGTTCCAGTACGACGAGGCCGCCTTCGACAGCCTCGACTACGCCGTCCACAAGGCCGGACAGCTCGGCCTGCGCCTGGTCCTCCCGCTGGTCAACAACTGGCCCGACTACGGCGGCATGCGGCAGTACGTCTCCTGGTTCCTCGGCCTGCCCGACGACTCCTACGGCGAGGGCGCCAACCACGACCGCTTCTACACCGACGCCAACTGCAAGAAGGCGTACCGGGCCTGGGCCAAGCACGTGATCGGACGCCGCAACCGCTACACCGGCCTGCGCTACGACGCCGACCCGACCGTCATGGCCTGGGAGCTCGCCAACGAGCCGCGCTGCCGCAGCGACAAGTCCGGCGCCACACTGCTCGGCTGGGCCCGCGAGATGAGCGCCTACGTCAAGTCCCTCGCCCCCCGCCAGCTCCTCGCCGTCGGCGACGAGGGCTTCTACGGCCGCCGGGGCGACGCCGACTACCCCTACTCGGACTACGAGGGCGCCGACTGGCTCAAGCTCACCGCCCTGCCCGCCGTCGACTACGGCACCATCCACGTCTACCCGCAGAACTGGGGCGAGACCAGCGGCTCCAAGCCCGGCACCGATGCCACCGCCTGGGGCACCCGCTGGATCACCGACCACCTCGCCGACGGCCGCCGACTCCGCAAGCCCGTCGTCGTCGAAGAGTTCGGCCTGCAGATCGACCCCGCCCGGGACATCGCCGACACCGCCGCCCGCGACGCGGCCTACCGGGCCTGGACCGGCGCCGCACTCGCGGGCGGCGCAGCCGGTGACCAGTTCTGGCTGCTCACCTCCCGCGTCGACGACGGCTCCTTCTACCCCGACTACGACGGGCACCGGGTCATGTGGAACAACGACCCGGCCAACCCCACCCGCACCGCCGCCCAGCTCTTCGCCGCCCACGCAAAGGCCATGGCTGCGGCGAGCTGACCCGCCCTCACCCTGACCACCCGCCGCCCGGTGGCCGTCACACCGGGCGGCGGGCCCCACCGCGAGGAGGACCGCCTGCATCCGCCCAGCACCGTCCTGTTCCAGGGCGACAGCATCACCGACGCGGGCCGCGACCGCACCCGTCCCGCCGACCTCGGCCACGGCTACGCCGCCCTGGCCGCAGCCCGGCTGCCCGGAGGGCCCACGGTGCTGAACCGCGCCGTGTCCGGCGACCGCCTCGCCGATCTGCGCAAGCGCTGGGACACCGACACCCTCGCCCACCGGCCCACGCTGGTCTCCGTGCTGATCGGCGTCAACGACACCTGGCGCCGCTACGACAGCGCACAGCACAGTCTGATCGACACCTGGGAGCACGAGTACCACCAGCTGCTGACCAGGCTGCACACCCACTGCGCCCCGCGCCTGGTGCTCATCGAACCATTCCTGGTGCCCGTCACCGCCGCCCAATGGAGCTGGCGCGAGGACCTTGACCCGCGGATCCAGGCCGTCCGCCGCCTCGCCGCCGCCCACGGCGCCCTCCTGCTCGCCGCCGACGGCCTGCTCAACCAGGCCTCCCGCACCGCAGGCGACCCCGCCCTCATCGCGCCGGACGGCGTCCACCCCAGCCCGCTCGGGCACCGCCTGCTCGCCGACGCCTGGACCGCACTGCTCAGCGACGCGCCCGCCTGACACCCCGTCACCGGGCGCCTCCCACCCGGCCGGCCGGAGGCGCAGCGGTCCGGGCGGCACGTCGTGACCGCCTCCCGCGTACCCCAGCCGCCCGCTCCCCCGCCCCGCCGCGATCCCCTGCGGCGGGGCGGCGCCGTGAGCGGCCCGCGCCGTGCACCGGTGCCTGCCCGGCGGACGGACCTGACGAGAGGTCAGCCGACGAGGCATGCTCCCGGACGAGGAGACGCCCGACCACACCACGAACGCGCAGGCCACCGCGTCCCCCCGGCAGCACCGGCCGCAGGACGGATCCCGCGTCGGCCCGCAGCCCGAGCTCTCGATTGTGACTAATCGGTTAACCATGTATTGACACCGCAATCTGGCCGCCAATACGGTCTCCATGCTTAATCGGTTAGGCAGAGGGTCGGCATGCAGTGGGCCGCTCCCCCGCGCACCACGAACGCCCCCTCCCGCCACACCAGGTGCAGGCGGTCTCGCCGCCGGAACCGGTCACCGCCAGCACAGCCCGACACCCGCCCGCCGCGCCAGGGACAGCCGCCGGCGGCGGGGCACCCCCGCAGATTCCTCCCACCCCACTCATGGGACGAAAGGAACACCCGTGCACCCGAGACTCCGCACCCGCCGCACCACACACCTCGCGCCGACGGCCCTCCTGCTCGCAGCCGCCCTCGGCGCCGCCGGCCTCACCCTCGGCCGCGCCGACACCGCGAAGGCCGAAGCCGCCCAGTCGTTCGCCACCCGCTGCGGCGTCCACTTCTGCCTGGACGGCAAGGAGTACTACTTCGCGGGCACCAACACCTACGACATGTTCGCCTACGGCTCCGCCTCCGGGGACACCGAGTCGCAGTTCATGGACAAGGCGAGGATCGACGCCCAGTTCGCCAACCTCAAGGCCGACAAGGCCGACGTGGTACGGCTGTGGATGTTCAACCACGAGAACTGGCACGGCTTCGAGAGGTCCAAGGGCGTCTACGACGAGCAGCAGTTCGCCCTGTTCGACTACATCATCGAGTCGGCCAAGTCCCACGGCATCCGCCTGATCCCGGTCTTCGAGAACTACTGGGAGGCGTACGGCGGCATCGACGCCCGCCTGCAGTGGGAGGGCCTGTCCGGCGGCCAGCCCGGCCGCGCCGCGTTCTTCGACAAGGCCCGGTGCCCCGGCTGCTTCACGTCCTACAAGAACTACGTCTCCTACGCGCTGAACCGCGTCAACCACTACAGCGGCATCGCGTACAAGGACGACCCGACCATCTTCGCCTGGGACCTGATGAACGAGCCCCGCTACGAGGGGCAGAGCCAGGCCGAGAACGTCAACGGCACCACGCTGCGGGCCTGGGTCGACGAGATGGGCGCCTTCGTCAAGGGCATCGACTCCAAGCACCTGCTGGGCGTCGGCCTCGAAGGACACGGCACCGCGTACGGCTTCGGCGGCGACGAGGGCAACCCGTTCGTCCACGTGCAGCAGTCGCCGTACATCGACTACACCTCCGCGCACCCCTACCCGACCGAGCCGTGGGCGGACCTGACCATCGAGGAGACCAAGTCGCTGATCCGGTCCTGGATCAGCGACTCCCACGACAAGGTCGGAAAGCCCTTCTTCATGGGCGAGTTCAACGTGCACAACGTCGACCGCTCGGCGTGGTGGAGCCAGATCTACGCCGACTTCGAGGCGGCCGGCGGTGACGGCAGCGCCTTCTGGTGGTACGAGGACCACAACGTCGACGGCAAGTTCGGCGTCCTCGCGGGCGCGCCCGAACTCGCCGCCTTCCGCACCCACTCGGACCGCATGCGCGCCAAGTCCGGCCTGGTGACCGGCACTCCGAGCCCGAGCACCTCCGCGAGCCCCGGCGAGCCGTCGCCGTCCGCCGGCGCCACCACGTCCGCGCCGCCGTCCCCCTCCGTCTCCCCCAGCACCCCCAGCACCCCGCCGCCGGCGAGCAGCTGCGCGGTGCACTACGGCCTGTCCGACTGGGGCGGCAGCTTCAACGGCGACGTCACCGTCAAGAACACCGGCACCACCGTGGTCAACGGCTGGCAGCTGGTCTTCTCCTTCCCCGGCAACCAGCAGGTCACCACCATGTGGAACGCCGTGAGCAGCCAGACGGGCAAGCAGGTGACGGCGGCCAACCCGGCCTCCTACAACACCACCATCGCGGCCGGAGCCAGCCTGAACTTCGGCTTCAACGGCACCTCCACCGCCGGCACCAACGGAATCCCCTCCTCCTTCACTCTCAACGGGGCTCCCTGCAGCACCTACTGACGCCCCACCAGGCCGACAGGGCCGTGCTCCATGCCTGCCTGCCGACGCCTGACCGATGGCCGAACCGGTTCACCCATCTGGTGCCGGAGGTACCCACAGGGGCACCAGCTACCTGAAGACGATGCAGCACAGATGACCTGAATCGACTTCAGACGCAGCCATCTCATCGGGAACTAATCGGTTAAGTCAGATCCGTTGACCGTCGTCTGACGGTGTGCCAGGATCCCGATGACAACGATGGCCAAGTCCCCGCCCCCACCCCCGGCGGGTCGACCGGCAAGACGTTGACGAGCGACCGTCCGCGCTCCCTCCGCCAGTTCGAGGCCCTCAGCAGAGGCCGTCCATCGACTCGGCGCCGGACAGGCCGCACCCCCACCCCATGATTCGAGGAGAGCCATGAAAGAGCCGCAGAGCCGCAGAACGCTCACGACGGTCGGCGCAGCGATCGCAGCCGCCTTCGGGCTGCTGTTCGCCGTGTTCGGATTCGCCCCGGGCAACGCCCAGGCCGCCGGCACCGGCATCCACGTCAACAACGGCCGGATCCTGGAGGCCAACGGAAGCCAGTTCGTGATGCGCGGGGTCAACCACGCGTACACCTGGTACCCCACCCAGACGACCGCCATCGCCGACATCGCCGCCAAGGGCGCCAACACCGTCCGCGTCGTCCTCAGCAGCGGCGACCGCTGGACCCGCACCAGCTCCGCCCAGATCACCACCCTGATCAACCAGTGCAAGGCCGCCAAGGTCATCTGCGTGCTGGAGGTCCACGACGCCACCGGCTACGGCGAGGACGGCGCCGCCACCACCCTCGACCGGGCCGCCCAGTACTGGGTCGACAACAAGAGCGCGCTGGAGGGCCAGGAGCCGTACGTCGTCGTCAACATCGCCAACGAGCCCTGGGGCAACAGCGGTTACACCGCCTGGACCGCCGCCACCAAGAGCGCCATCGGCAAGCTCCGCGGCGCCGGCCTCCACCACGCGCTGATGGTCGACGGGCCGAACTGGGGCCAGGACTGGTCCAACACCATGCGCGACAACGCCGCCTCGGTCTTCCAGTCGGACCCGGACCGCAACACCATCTTCTCGATCCACATGTACAGCGTCTACGACACCGCCGCCGAGGTCCAGTCCTACCTCGGCGCGTACGTCAACGCCGGACTGCCCATCGTGGTCGGCGAGTTCGGCGCCAACCACAGCGACGGCAACCCCGACGAGGACGCCATTATGGCTACCGCCCAGTCCTTCCAGGTCGGCTACATCGGCTGGTCCTGGAGCGGCAACGGCGGCGGCGTCGAGTACCTCGACCTGGTCAACGGCTTCGACAAGAACTCCCTGACCGCCTGGGGCCAGCGGTTCTTCAACGGTGCCAACGGCATCGCCGCCACCGCCCGCCCCGCGACCATCTACGACCGGCCCAGCCAGTCGCCCTCCCCCTCGCAGTCCCCGCTGCCCAGCAAGGCGCCGAACGGCTACCCGTACTGCGCCAGCTCCTCCTCCGACCCCGACGGCGACGGCTGGGGCTGGGAGAACAGCGCCTCCTGCGTCGTCCACGGCGGAGCTGCTGACCACTGACCGCTGTCCAGCCAGACTGATCACTGAGGTGTGCTGTCTCCGTCCTGGAGGTGGCGCACCTCAGTGCTGCGGCCACCCGCATTCGCCGGGCACTGCTCGCGAAGACCGTGATCGCGTGCTCGCAGCAGCACGTCGAGGCCGGAGTGGAGGCCAGGCCGGGTGCCGTCGGGTGCCACGGCCTCGACGGCCAGAGCGTGGGTCATCAACCCGGTGCGGACGGCAAAATGGTCACCGCCGACCGTGGCCAGCCAGCTAAGCCTGCGCAAGGCAGTCAGCTGCGGGCGCGCGGGCCGCTACAGCTGACGGCTCATCACGACAACCAAGTGGCACACTGGGCACCAGTGCAGCCCCGCGACCTGGCGCGCGGCGGCCCCGCCGGACTGCGAGGTGACCGATGTTCGATCTTCGGCTGCGGACCCTTCTCGGCGTACGGAGCCTCAACGATGCGACGTGGGCTCACGTGCTGACGCTTCTTGGCAACGAGAACGCCACCGAAGGCCCCGACCTCGAGTACAAGGCCGGACCTGTCCCGTACAAGACCGGCACCGAAGGGGCCGGCGAGTTCGTCAAGGACGTCCTCGCCCTCGCCAACTCCGGTGGCGGTGTCCTGGTGCTGGGCGTCGCCGAGAACCGAAAGACCTCGGTGCCGTCCGCCGTGGTGCCGGTGCCGACCACCGACCATGCCCGAAAGCACTACCGCACCATCCTTGTTCAGCGGGCCGCCCCGCACGTCGAATGCGCGATCCACTTCATCACCGAGAAGCCCGGGGACACCGAGGGCGTCACTCTCATCGCGGTGCCCCCGAGCGCCAGCGCCCCGCACGCCGTCGTCGGCACCGCCGACCCGCACGACGGCACGCTGCGCTTCCCCGTACGCAACGACAACACCACCCACTACATGAGCCTCGCGCAGGTGAAGAACACCATTATGGCGACCAACACCACCACAGCCGCTCGTCGGCAGTTCCTGGCCCAGGTGGAGAAAGACGCCTTGGGCGCGGCCTGGCTCGGCTACCCGATCACTGTGGTCACCCTCGTTCCTGACCTGCCGGGCGCCTTCACCATCAGCAAGTCCTCGCTGGAGGCGTTCAGGCGCGACCCCGGCGCGGACATGTTCTGGCACTCCCCCGAGGTCTTTCGGCACACCTCCGTCGGACCGCGCCGGATCACCGCCTCCGACGCGCCCAGCCGTGGCCGCCATGCAGTCCACCTCCACGCGGACGGAAGCGGCTCCTGGGGATCCAAAGCCGCGATCCGCCAGTACTTCCCCAACGATGACGACGAGACCGAAGGTCTCGTCGCCGGCTGGGACAGCCACCACATCGTCAAAACCGTACTGGACCAACTCCGCTACCTCCTCCAGCACGCCACCGAACGAGCCGGTGCCGCCGGAACCGCCACACTGCAGATCACCCTCCACGCCGCTGAAGAACTCCACCTCGGCACGACAACTCACAGCCGGAGCAACGTCACCATCGGGACCAGCGCCCACGGCCGCGCCTCCGGGACTGCCGGCGTTCTCCTGGACTCGAGCCCCGAGGGCGGCCCCGAGCTCGTCCGCGGCATCGCCGCCGCCCTCGCCGACCTCTACCAGCACTACGGCGTCGTGGAATCCGATCTCCTGACCCTGGACGGCGAGATCGTCCTGAACCAGTGGGTCCCCAACGATCAACAACGCGCCGAAGCATGGGCGGCGAACGCGGGCGTCACGGTCGTTCGCTGAGTAGTTCGGTGCGAACCGGTGACGAGCACCTGTGCCGGACCTCCCAGCTTCGGCGCAGGCGTCAGGCTGCCTGGCCGTAGTGCCCCCGGTCCTTCGCCACCTTCCGGCCAGCAGCACGGGCCTGACGGCGCTCTTCGCGCGCCAGGGCGTGGGCGATGGCGTCGACGGCTTGGCGGGCGGCGGTGCGGGTGAGGTGGGCGTAGAGGTCGGCGGTAGTGGCCACGGAGGCGTGGCGCACGGTCTTGGAGACGATGGTGATGTCGACGCCCTCGCCGACAGCGGTGGTCACGGCAAGGTGGCGCAGGTCGTGGACCGTGCACTGGGGAAGGCCTGCGGCGTGGGTGAGTGGCTGTTGTCGTTCCGTTCTTGAGGGGTGCTGGTCGAACGGGGGTCTCGATCGGGTGAGCGCTGCGGTCGTCGCGCATGAAAGCAGGGCC
>NZ_JBIWML010000012.1:0-182816 GCF_044766665.1 Kitasatospora sp. NPDC101801 | reverse complement strand
CACCCCAGCTGGGGCTACCTCACCCCACACGAAACCCGACAACGACACACCCTCGCAGCATAAGAACGAGTGTCCAGGATCACGGGGGAACTTCAGTGGGTCCAAACTCATGACGGCCCTGCAGGCGCACTTGAGCGCGGTGGCCTCGTTGGGGAAGTGCCCGCGAGCGCGGACGGCCCTGCGTATTCGGGCGTACACGCTCTCGATCGCGCTGGTCGTGCAGACGATCCTCGGACTCATCAACGCCCCAGCGTGGTCCGGCGCCGTGACCCACGACGTGGGTGCAGCCGTGCCCGTGGACGAGGATCTGAGCGTCGTCTTCGTCGACGACCGAACCATGACCATGCGCTGATGGCGGTGGCTGTCCTGACCAGAGACGTGTGCGAGAGCGACGAGGATTGTGAGGATCAGCAGATCGGCCCGTGCTGTCCCCGTCGGAATCCACGACATCCACACGAACCTATCGATCCGGAACCTGGACCTCGCGGACGTCGCCCATGTTGCCCAGCTCGATCCCGCAGGAGCCGCCCGAGCTTTCCAGCGAACTTTGCCCCCGGTGATACACGGCACGACGTGACAGGCAGCTTCGCGGAACTCGCGCCGGAGCCGACAAGGACCGAGGCGATGTGCCTCTGCAAGCGCACTGAACCACCGCCCGTCGACGACCAGGCGTTGTGGCATCCGCGGCCGGATGACTCCCTCTCAGGTGGCAGCGAGCAGCGACCTGACCGTCCAACGGCTGCCCGCCACTTCCCGGACGCCCCCCCCTGCGCAGCTCACGGCCTTTCGGCCGCTGGGGACCAGGAGGTCGGACTCTTCGTCGGCTCAGCGGTCCGCGTCGCCCTTGCGGCGGCGGGCCACCACCACGGCTCCGGCGCCCAGCGCCATGGTCGCGACGCCGGCGATCGCGAGCACGGTGGAGGCCGAGGAGGACCCGGTCTCGGCGAGCTCGCCCTCATGAACGACCGGCGCCGTGGGGGTCGACCCCACCGAGGCAGCGGCCGTCGGACTCGTCGGCACGGTCACGGCGGTGTCCTCGACCCGGACCGAGCCGGCGGCGCCAGCCTCTGCCGCAACGGTCGCCCCGGCGGTGGCGGTCGCGGTACCACCGGTGGGAACGGCGGGCGTGGGAGTCGGGGTGGGGGTCGGGGTCGGCCGCTGCGCCTCGGCGGCCCGCGCGTCGGCCAGCGCCCGGTCGGCCGCCTGGCTCACCGCCAGCGCGTCGGCCACGGCCCCCTCGGAGACGCTGACCTGCTGCACCAGCCCGACCCGCCAGTCCTGGCCCTGCTCGGCCGCCGCGGCGAGCTCCTGCTCGGCACCGGCCAGCGTGGCGGCGGCGGCCTTGGCGGCGAGATCGGCCTTGCCGAGCTCCCGGAGGGCCGCCACCCGCTCGTCATCGGTGGTGGTGGCGGGCAGGGCGTCGATCGCGTCGTTGCGCTCGGCCCGCACCCGGTCGGCCTCCGCCTTGGCGACCTCGGCCTGCCGCACGGCCGCCGTCGCCGCGTCCTGCCGAGCCTGGATCGCCTCGGGGAACCATCCGCTCCTCAGCAGTGCGGTCAGCTCCTGCCGGCGCGCGGTCTCCTTGGCCAGGACCGCTTCGTACCCGGCCCGCGCATCGGCGGCGTTCTGCTCCAACTGCGCGACGGTGCCATGGAGTCGGACCACCGCGGTGGTGCCGGCGAAGGCGGGTGCCACCGAGAGGGCGGCCGGTACCGAGACAGCGATCAGGGTGGCCGTGACGACCGTGGTGCGGAACTTCATGGGAGACCTTCTGCGTGGCAATCGGACAGCCGGGCCGGACGCGGACGCCGACCCCTGCCATGTGTGGTTCTTGTAAAGACAACCCGATGAGCTTACAGACCGCACACGACCCATCGAGCCACCGGACGGCCCACGACGGGCGATCCCAACCATTCGCCGAGTGACTTCCACCACCTCCCGCACGCACGGTCCCGATTGCAACACCGGCCCCACCACCGAGCAGGCCCCACCCGAGCCCCGCCATGCACACCGCACCGTCCACCGACCCTGCGTCAGACCACCCGCACCACAAGCCACTTGATGACAGTGGCATGTTCCTGCCACTCAAATCCGGTTTCCCGCCCGCCCCCGTCCGGGCAGGGATGGCGACCGCACCACTGTTCTCACCCGTCCGCGCGGCGGCCCCCAGGCCGCCGCCACCGCGTGAAGGAGAATCCGTGGCATTACGGACCAGCCGCCGGCGTACGGCCCTGACCGGGCTGCTCGCCGCCCTCGCCCTCCCGATGGCCACCCTCGCCGCACCGGCTTTCGCCGCACCGGCCGCACCACCGGCGCCACCCACCGCGTCCGTACCCGCCGCCGCCAAGATCGAGGCGAAGGTGCTGGACCAGCTGGCCGACGACGACAAGGCGGTGTACTGGGTCCAGCTCAACTCCCAGGCCACCACGGTCGAAGCGCAGCGCGCCACCACCAAGACGGCCAAGGCCGAGGCCCTGCTGCGCGCCAAGACCACCCACGCGGACACCAGCCAGGCGCACCTGCGCGGCCTGCTCGACGCCGTCCGGGCCGACTACCGCTCCTACTGGATCGTCAACGCGATCCGGGTGACCGGTGACCGCAAGCTGCTGGACACGCTGGCGCAGCAGCCCGAGGTCGCCTCCATCCGCGCCGAGCAGACCGTCAAGCTGGACGAGGTCATCCCGGCCACCGCCGAGCCCAAGGCGGCGGACGCGGTCGAGTGGAACGTCGACCGGATCGGTGCCCCACGGGTCTGGGACGAGCTGGGCGACCGGGGCGAGGGCATCGTGGTCGCCAACATCGACTCCGGTGTCGACTACACCCACCCGGCCGTCAACGCCCAGTACCGCGGCCGCAGCGCGGACGGGGCGTACGACCACAACTACAACTGGTTCGACCCGGCGAGCGTCTGCCCGTCCGCCGCCCCCTGCGACAACAACGACCACGGCACCCACACCATGGGCACCATGGTCGGCTCCGCCGGCGCCGACCGGATCGGCGTCGCTCCCGGTGCCAAGTGGATCGCCGCCAAGGGCTGCGAGACCAACAGCTGCTCGGACGCCTCGCTGCTCGCGGCCGGCCAGTGGGTGATCGCCCCCACCGACCTGAGCGGTAACAACCCGCGCCCCGATCTCGCGCCGGACGTGGTGAACAACTCCTGGGGCGGCACGCTCTACGACGACTGGTACCGGCTGACCGTGCAGGCCTGGGTGGACGCAGGGATCTTCCCCGCCTTCTCCAACGGCAACAGCGGCCCGAGCTGCAACTCCAACGGCTACCCGGGTGGTTACACCAACGGGTACTCCTCCGGCTCGTTCAACAGCGCCGGTGCCATCTCCAGTTTCTCCTCCCGGGGCCCCGGCGAGAGCGGGCAGCTCAAGCCCGACCTGGCCGCGCCCGGTGAGAACGTCCGCTCCAGCGTGCCGGGCGCCGGCTACGCCGCGTTCAGCGGCACCTCGATGGCCAGCCCGCACACCGCCGCGACGGTGGCCCTGATCTGGGCCTACGCACCCTCCCTGCGCGGCAACGTGGCCGAGACCCGGGCCCTGCTGGACCGCACCGCCGTCGACACCGACGCCACGGCCTGCGGCGGCACGGCCGCGAAGAACAACATCTTCGGCGAGGGCAAGCTCGACGCCTACGCGGCGGTCTCCGCCGCCCCGCACGGCCCGGTCGGCACCCTCACCGGCCGTGTCACCTCGGGCGGCGCCGCGCTGGCCGGTGCCACCGTGCTGGCGGACGGTGCGATCGACCGCACCGCCGTGACCGGCGCCGACGGCTCGTACAGTCTGGCCAACCTGGCCGAGGGCAGCTACCGCCTCAAGGTGACCAAGTACGGCTACCTGCCCGCCACCGCCGACGCCGTGGTGGTCGCCGACCAGACCGTCACCCGGGACTTCGCGGTCGAGCAGGCCCCCTCCGCCGTCGTCACCGGTACCGTCCGCAGCGGTGGCGCCCCGGCGGCCGGCTCGGTGGTCACCGCCACCGGCACCCCGGTCAGCGCCACCGCCGACGCCGCCGGCCGCTACCGGCTCACCCTCCCGCTCGGTGAGTACGACGTGACCGCGAGCTCCCCGTACCGCTGCGCCGACCAGGCCCAGCGGCACCTGTCGCTCACCGGTGACACCACCGCCGACATCGAACTGCCGGTCCGCACCGACACGTTCGGCTACAGCTGCGCCGCCGCCGCCGGCGACTGGGTCGGCGGCACCACCAAGCTGGCCCTCACTGGCGACACCGCCGCCGAGCAGGTCAGGCTGCCGTTCGCGGTCCCGCTGTACGGGAACGTGTACACCGCCGGGTACGTCAGCACCGACGGCGTGTTCTCCTTCCCGGCCGCCTCGACCCTCTACAGCAACGGCGCCATCCCCTCCCCCGGCCTGCCCAACGGCTCGCTCTATCCGCTCTGGGACGACCTCTACCTGGACGCCAACTCCGGTGTCTACACGGCCACCACGGGCACCGGCACCGACCGGGCCTTCGTGGTCGAGTGGCGCAACGTCACCTTCTACTCCGACCGCACCGTGCGGCTCTCCTTCTCGGTCGCGATCGGCGAGGACGGCAGCTTCACCTACCGCTACAAGGACACCGCCGCCGCCGGTCCTGCGGCCGGATCGGGCGCCACCGTCGGCCTGGAGAACGCCACCGGCACCGACGCGCTCCAGTACGCGCTGAACACCGCCGTGCTCACCGACGGACTGGCCGTCACCTTCCGGCCCGGCAAGACGGGGCTGCTGCGCGGCACCGTGACCGACGCCAACGACGGGAAGCCGCTGGCCGGGGCCACCGTCAAGCTGCTCACCGCCGCCGGTGCCACGGCCGGCACCGCCACCAGCGGTGAGGACGGCGGCTATGTGCTGCAACCCGCCGCCGGGGACTACCGGTTGGAGACCGGCGCGGCCAACTACGCCACCGCCACCGGCCCGGTCACCGTGACGGCGGGCGCGGTCCAGCGGCCCGTCACCGCGCTGGCCACCGGCCGGGTCACCAGTTCGGTGCCCGCGCTGACCGCCGTGGTGCCCGCCGGGCAGACCCGCACCCGCACCTTCGAGCTCGCCAACTCCGGTGCCCCGACGGCGTACACCGTCACCGAGGCGGTCGACGCCGCCTGGCTGAAGGTCGAACCGGCCGCCGGCGACCTCGGCACCGGTGGCAGGCAGACCGTCAAGCTGTCCCTGGACACCGCCGGCAGCGCGCCCGGCACCGTCCTGACCGCCCAGCTGCTGATCCGCTCCGCGAGCGGCCGGGCACCCCAACTCACCCTCCCCGTCACGGTGGTGGTCCCCGGCTACCAGGTCGCCCTGGACGCCGGCGCCACCGGCGGCTTCACCGACTCGCTCGGTGACAGCTGGACCAAGGACCGCGAGTACGCCACCGGCGGCTACGGCTACCAGGGCAAGTCCTCGGCCAAGGACACCCGGGAGGCCATCGCCGGTACCACCGACCCGAAGCGCTTCCAGACCGCCCGCGAGGGCATGTACGGCTACGCCTTCGACCACGTGCCCAACGGCGTCTACACCGTCGAGCTGGACTTCGCCGAGCTCGACCGCAAGTCGCCCGACACCCGGGTCTTCGACGTGCTGATCGAGGACCGGGAGGTGATCCCCGACCTCGACATCGCCCTCAGGGTGGGCAGCCGCAAGGCCCTCACCCAGTCCTTCACCGTCACCGTCACCGACGGCCGCCTCGACGTCCGCTTCGTGGCCGCCAACGGCAAGACGCTGCTGAACGCGATCCGCGTCACCCAGCGCCCCGACCTGACCGGCTGACCCGACACCCGACCCACCCTCGGGGCCGCGCACCCGTCCGGGCGCGCGGCCCCGGCTACTCCCCCAGCGGGACCGCGAGACCGACCGCCTCCGCCGCGACGACCACCGTGGCGTCGAAGTACGCGTCGAAGTCGGTGACCACCGCGTCCAGGTGACCGAACAGCTCGAAGCCGACCGTGCCGACCAGCGAGATCCACAGCGTCAGCGACCGCTCCACCAGGTCCGCGTACGGCGCGGCGGGCGGGCCGCCGAGCGGGTCCAGCACCCGTCGGGTGATCAGCCCCGGGCCCGGCAGCGGCTGCGCCGGCGGGCGCAACTGCCCCTGCGCGTGGGCCTCCAGGACCAGGGCGGCCAGCAGCCGGGTGATCCGGGTGGCCGGGTCCACGGTGTCGGGCGGGGCCTGGTAGCCGGGCACCGGGGAGCCGTAGACCAGGGCGAACTCCTGCGGATGGGCCAGCGCCCAGCGACGGACCGCCCGGCAGGCGGCCAGCCAGCGGGCCCCGGGAGCGGCGGGCCCGACCGCCGCCGCCTCGGCGGCGGCGCCGATCGCGTTGAACGCGTCGACGATCAGCGCCGTCAACAGGGCGTCCCGACTGGGGAAGTAGCGGTAGAGCGCCGAGGAGGCCAGCCCCAGGTCGCGCGCCACCGCGCGGAGCGACAGCGCGGCGGCGCCGGTCTCGCCGAGCTGCCGGGTGGCGGACGCCTTGATGGCCCGGGTGAGTTCGGCGCGGGCCAGCTGCCGCGCGGTCTGGGACGCCGTCATGCCGGCCATTCTGTCCGGTGAGAGCAGTGACCACAAGAGAGAGCACTGCTCTTGACTTGCCCCGGTCCGGCCGACCAGACTGCCCCCGGGAGAGCACTGCTCTCCATCACCGGGGAGGAACCCATGGCCCGTCACATCGTCATCGGCAGCGGCCCGATCGGCGCCGCCACCGCAGCCCTGCTCACCGAGCAGGGCCGGGAGGTCACGGTGCTGACCCGCTCGGGCGGCGCCGGCCGCACCGCGCTGGACGTCACCGACACCGCAGCCCTGCGCAAGGCCGCCGACGGCGCCGAGGTGATCTACAACTGCGCGAGCCCCGCCTACCACCGCTGGCCCACCGACTGGCCGCCGATCGCCGACTCGGTGCTGGCCGCGGCCGAGGCCACCGGCGCGGTGCTGGTCATGATGGGCAACCTGTACGCCTACGGTCCCGCCGACCGGCCGTTCACCGAGAGCCACCCGCTCGCGGGCACCGGCGCCAAGGCCCGGGTGCGCGCCACCCTCTGGCGCGACGCCCTGGCCCGGCACGAGGCCGGCCGGGTCCGCGTCACGGAGGCCCGCGCCTCCGACTACTTCGGGCCGGGCGTCGTCGACCCCGGCTACCTCGCCCAGCGGGTGATGACGCCGCTGCTCGCCGGCAAGCCCGTCCGCGTGCTCGGCGACCCGGACGCGCCGCACAGCTTCAGCTACCTGCCCGACATCGCCCGCACCCTGGTCCGCCTCGGCACCGAGGAGCGGGCCTGGGGCCGCGCCTGGCACGTACCCACCGCACCGGCCCTCCCCGTCAGGGAGCTGCTCCGGCGGACGGCCAGGCTGGCGGGCCTCCCCCCGGCCAAGGTCGGCGGGCTCCCGTGGTGGCCGCTGCGCCTGGCCGGTCTCGCCAACCCCACCCTCGCCGAACTGCGCGAGGTCCGTTACCAGTTCGACCGGCCGTTCGAGATCGACTCGCGGGCCTGGACCGCCACGTTCGGCGAGGAGGCCACCCCGGTGGACGAGGCACTCGCGGCCACCCTCGCCTGGTGGCAGCAGCGGCTCGCGCAGGTGTGACCGGGGTGCGCGGGTGCGCGGCCCGCGCACACCACCCGCCGGTTCAGCCCTTGTACGTCGGGCCGTTGGCACCGCGCGCGCCGACCGCCCCCTCGTTCCCGTACGGGCCGTAGTAGGCCTTGAAGGTGTCCTCGGCGTCGTAGCTGAAGGTGCCGCCGGAGTACGGGATGCCGCGCTCGCCACCGGCCCCGCCGCGGCCGCCGAGCCCACCGGGCCGGTCCTCCACGCTGTCGCCGCCCCGGCCGCCGGAACCGCCCGAACCGGCCTTGCCGCCATAGGCGTTGATGGTGTCCGCGCCGGGGCCGCCGATCACGTTCCCGGCCGGGTTGCCGACACCGCCGCTGCCACCCGTCCCGCCCGTGGCGCCACGCCCGCCGATGCCGGTGTCGGTGCTGTTGCCGTTCGCCCCGGTGGCGCCGGTGGCCCCCGTGCGCCCGGCACCGCCGGTGATGGAGAACTTGTCGTTCCCGGCGCCGCCGTCCACCACGATCTTCCCGATCATCGCGTCGGACCCCTCGGCGCCGGTGAGGGTGATGGTGTCGTTGCCGTCACCACCGCGCACGTCACTGGCGGTACCACCGCGGATGGTGACGGAGTCGTCCCCGCCGAGCAGGTCGATCGGGTGGCCGGCCGGCACCCCGTTCGCGCACTCCAGGACGTCGTTGCCGGCGGTCCCGGTGATCTCCGCGACCGGACTGACCGAGGTCCCGTTCAGGGTGCAGGTCACGGCCGGCCCCGGGGCGGCGTACGCCACTCCGGCACCCGCCAGGGACAGCGGGACGGCGACCACGGCCGCGGTCAGGCCGGCCAGCAGGGCGGAGCTGCGGCCACGGGTGGACGTGGGCACTGCGGGGGTGGTGCGGCGGACACGCATGAGCACTCCTGACGGTGGATCACACCGTGCTGGTGCACGGCGCGATCAATTGACCACGCCGGATGATCGCGATGCGGTCACCGACACTCACAACCACCCGTTCAGTCGAGCGACCCTCGGTACTGCTGCCCCCCGGGGGCAGCAGTACCGGAGCCCGGCGGCGTCGTAGCAGCAGACCCGTCGGCGTCAGGTCGCGGGTGACGGTGGGGGATCGTCACCGTCGGAGACTTCCTCCGCATGCTGGGCGACGTCGTCGCCGACCGTCAGGACGGTCATCGGCGCGAGGGGCAACTGGTGCCACTCCCGGCCGTTGGCACCCCCGGCGTCCGGAGCGGCGCGCAGATGGCGGGCTATCTCCCGGGCGGCGTCGATCACTGTGGTGACCAGCGCGACGACCTCCGGCACGGCTCCTCGGAGCTGCCGGGAAATGCCGGTGGTGGCGACGACGGCCAGGCTGACGATCCCGACCAGCGGAGCGATCTCCACGATACGAACCTCTTCCCACGCGCGATTTCGGAGCAGCTGCGGACGATGACCCGAGCCGTCCCGTGGAGGACGCGCGGGGGTGGTCATCCGGTGATCCGCTTCCAGATCCGGGGCATGGACATGCCCCTGCCATCTGGCTGCGTCTGGCTGAATCCGAGCAGTCGCCACAGGGCGACCGGCACGTGTCTGCCGATAGGCCGTATCCCTCTCGATCGCGGCCAACCATCCTGCTCCGATGAGCAGTTGTCCGGCCGTCTCAGCGCAGCCTACTCCGCTCCGGCGATCGCCGGCGATCGTTTTCTCGCCCTGGCCGCCGGGCCTGCCGCGCTCACCGGGCCGGCCGAGGGCGCTCGCCGCCGCGGGTGATCCGGGCCCCGGCGGCGTGACTCGCCACCAGCCCGTTTCGTTGAGCCGACGTCGGGCACGCTCCTCATTCGAAGCCCGACCGAAAGGCACCCCCATGAGTCTCGGCACCCTGGTCAGGAACCGTCTCGGAAGCCTGGAGGTACCGGCCGCGAACCTCTATCGCTCGGCCTTCATCAACCTGGACGACCTCGCCACCACCCTGCTCAGCCTCGGCCCTGCCCGGCGAGTTCTGGAGGTCGGCTGCGGTGACGCCGCCCTCGCCCATCGGCTCACCGCCCGGTCGCCCACCTCGAGTTACCTGGGCATCGACATCGCCCCCGCGCCCGGCCGCCTCTTCCTGGGCGATCCTGACCGCGCCCGGTTCCGGTCGATGAGCACCTCTCAGTTGATCGCGGAGGACCCGGAGCCGTTCGACCTCGTCATGATCGTCGACGTCCTGCACCACGTCCCGGTCCCGCAGCGCCGGCAACTGATCCAGGACGCGGCCTCCCTCGCCGCACCGGGCGCGGTCCTGGCCATCAAGGACTGGGAGCGCGACGCCGGTGCCGCCCACTGGCTGGCCTACGCCGCCGACCGCTACATCTCCGGGGACCGCACCGTCGACTTCCCCAGCCGCCGGGAACTCCGCTCGGCGATCGCCACCGCACTGCCGGACTGGGCCCCCTTCCTGGAGACCCGCATCCCCCCGCTCAGGAACAACGTGCTGTACGCACTCCGGAAGGACGCCTGACCCCGGATCCCGTCAGGAGGACGAGCGGAGCCGGCCCGATCTCACTCCATAGCTAAACCATCGACATATCTAAGCCGTTGATCTATGGTCTCGGTATGGCAGATCGTCAACTACAGGAACCGACCCGGCTCGTGCTCACCGCACTCGCCGACGCGCCCCGGCACGGCTACGCGATCGTCCAGGAAGTCCTGGCGATCACCGGCGGCCGGACCAAGATGCTCACCGGCACCCTCTACACGGCCCTGGACCGCCTGCTCCAGCAGGGGCTGATCAGGATCGACCACGAAGAGGTCGTCGCCGGGCGGCTGCGCCGCAGCTTCGCGCTGACCGAACCGGGCCGGGAGACCCTGGCCGCCGAGACCGAGCGGCTGCGCGCGGGGGTGGCCGAGGCCGACCGCCGGCTCGCCCTCGGCAGCCCGCAGCCGACCCTGCGGACCGCCGGGGGGACGGCATGACGCACTCGCACCTCCCCGCCCCCGGCCTGCTGGGACGGCTCCCCCTGGACGTCCTGTATCCCGCCGCGTACCGGGCGGCGCACGGCGCGGAGATCACCGCCGTCTTCGCCGAGGCCGTGGAGCACACCGACCGACGCACCGCCCTGCGCGAGTGGTCCGCCCTCGCCGCACACGCCGTCCGGCTGCGCACCAAGCTCAGCTCCCGCGACCCGGCGGGCCGGATCATCGCCGGCGCCGCGCCGTTCCTGCTGGCCGGCGGCGCGGCGGTGAGTCTGGTCCACCTGCTGCTCGACCTGTTCCTGTCCGACTCCTGGGAGTTGGGGAGCCCCGCCGTCCGGATCGCCGTGGGCGCGGCACAGACCGCGCCCTGGGTGCTCGCCCTGCTCTGCGCCGCCCTCGGCCGTTGGACGCCGGCCCGGGCCCTGGTCCTGGTGGCCGTCGTGGCCCGGATCGTCGGCGCGGTGGTGGCGCAGGCCGCCCCGGGTGCGGGGCTCGACCGGGGCAGCAGCCTGCCCGTGCTCTGGAGCGTCATCGGCGTCCTGGTCCTGGTCGCACCGCCCGACGCCGTCGACCTCACCCGGCAGGACCGCTCCCGGACCACGGCCGCCGCCCTGGCCGTCGCGCTGCCGATGAGCGGCGCCGCCGCCCTCTGGCTCAACGCCTGGCCCTACGACGACAGCTTCTACCGCCACGTCTCCTTCCCGCCCAGCTACCAGGCCCTGTTCGACGTCGCCACCGCTTGGCCCGCCTTCGTGATCGGCCTCGCCTACCTCGGGCTGCTCGCCGCCCCGGACACCGACCCCCTGCGGGCCGCAGGCATCGCCCTGGCCGCCCTGCCCTGGACACTCCTGGTCGCCCCGCCCCAGTACGGGATCGGCCCGGCCGACGTCCACAACCTGTTCCGCACCGGCATCGTCCTCGCCGTCCTGGCCGCGGCCACCACGCTCGGCCTCCTGCTCCGCACCCGTCGGCACACCGGCCGCACCGAACCTGACGCCGCTTCAGTCGCCTGACCGATGACCGTGCGACACCCGGCGGCCTTCACAGCTTCGAGGGCCGCCGGTCCGCTGCCCGCACCACGGTCCGTCGGCAGGTCGGCGCGCTTCCCGGGTCAGGAGAGGGAGAAGCCGAGCCGGCTCACGATCGGGGTCATCGGGACGTAGATCACCTGCCAGTAGCAACGGGTCGGCGTGGCCGTCGAGTTGGCCGGGCAGCCGACCTCGGTGGAGGAGCCGCCGGCGATCACGACCCCACGGGCCGCCATGTCCTCGCCCGGCCCGGAGGGGTCGGCGAGGACCGGGCCGCCGCTGTCGCCCTTGGCCACGATCGGGCGGTGGTCGCCGCCACGGGATTCGGCCACGTCGACCGGCGTGGTCACGGCCCCGGCGGCGTCCTTGGTCCGCACGTCGACGCTGGTGACCTTCACGTCGCAGACCCAGCCGGACTGCGCACCGCTGAGGCAGACCAGGTCACCGACGTTGTTGCGGCCGGAGCCGTAGACCCGGCGCGACGATCCGCCGGTGTCCGACCAGCGGCCGTCGTAGAAACGCACCCCGCCGTCACCGTTGATGCCGATCAGGCCGACGTCCAGACCGGCGTCCACCGCGATCCGGTCACCGATGTAGCGGTCCGCCCCGCTGTAGTAGCGACCCGCACCGCAGTGACCGGCGGTGAGTTGGACCCTGGCCGCACCCTTCCAGCCGGTGAAGGCCGCCGAGCAGAAGTCGGCCGTCGAGGTCCGCACCTGCGCACCCGCGTAGTACGGAGCGGTGTCCACCCGGCGGCCGCCGGACAGCGGGACGGTCACCCCGCCGGGACGCGCGGTCACCGCCATCCCGGCCAGGGCACCGGCGCGTTCGGCGTACCTCTCGTCGCTGACCCGTGCCCCGGCCAGCGGCCCGGCCGCAGCCGGATCGTAGGTGACCGCGATGCCGCTGCCGTCCTCCTTCGGACCGACCGAGGTCCACACCCCGGGCCCGGCCGCCGCGACGAACCTGTCCACCGCCGCCTGCATCTCCACCCGCGAGTAGGCGCCGGGACGGACCGTGACGGTGAGGCCGGGCGAGGAGTTCGCCCCGATCAACTCCCGCACCACCGCAGGCAACTCACCCGCCCAGTAGATGTCCGCCCGCCGGTTCGGCGCGTCGATCACCGTACCGGCGTACCCCAGGGAGGCGGCCGGCCCGGCCTCCGCCCAGTCCTGGACCGCGTCGGTCACCCGGTGGAGCTTGAGCTGCGCCTGCGGGTCCGACAGCAGGAGCATCGACTCGCCCCGCACCACCGACCCCTCGTCACCCCCGGCGGCCCCCAGAGCAGCCCCGCCCACGGCGACCAGCACCACGGCGAGCGCGATGCGGATGTGACGCACCCTCGGTCCTCCTACGACTGCGACGAGACCTCGCGAAACCGGCCCCCACCAGCGTAGATCCCGCCACCGCGAGTACCGCCCCCACCCAGCGCGCGGACGGAACCCGCGCGCCCCGTCCGCGCGCTGGCGACAGTTCCTCCCTCCGCCGGTGGCAACCCGCGTCCTGTGCCCCACTGGTCCGTCCCGATCACCGCCTGGCAAGGTTGGCGCCATGGATGCTCACGAGTCTGTGCTCGACCTGATCGGCCGCACCCCGCTGGTGCGCGTACGGACGCCCGAGGGCGACCGGGGTGCGGCCGTCTACGCCAAGCTGGAGTACCTGAGCGTGGGCGGCAGCGTGAAGGACCGGATCGCGGCCAACATGGTGCGACAGGCCGAGCGGGACGGGCTGTTGCGGCCCGGCGGCACGATCGTCGAGGCCACCTCGGGCAACACCGGCATCGGGATCGCGATGGTGGCCGCCGAGAGGGGGTACCGCGCCGTCGTCGTGGTCTCCGACCGGGTGAGCAGCGAGAAGACCGCCACCCTGCGGGCGCTGGGCGCCGAGGTCGTGGTCCGACCCGCCGGACTCCCCCGCGAGCACCCGGACCACCCGGTGAACACGGCGGCCAGGATCGCCGCCGAGACGCCTAACGGCTGGCTCGCCGACCAGTACGACAACCCGGCCAACCCGGAGGCGCACTACTTGAGCACCGGGCCGGAGATCTGGCGGCAGACCGACGGCCGGATCACCCACCTGGTCTCCTGCATCGGCACCGGCGGCACCATCAGCGGCACCGGCCGCTACCTCAAGGAGGCCAGCGACGGCCGCGTCCAGGTGATCGGCGCGGACCCGGCCTCCTCGGTGTACGCGGGCGGCGACGGCAGCCCGTACTTCATCGAGGCCGCCGGGCACTTCCGCCACCCGGACACCCTCGCGGACACCTGGCCCAAGTCCTACCACCAGGACGTCGTCGACCGCGTCCTGCCCGTCGCCGACCACGACGCCCTGCTGACCCTCCGCCAACTCGCCCGCGAGCAGGGCCTGCTGGTCGGCGGCTCGTCCGGTACGGCACTGGCGGCGGCCCGGCAGGTGGCCGCCGAGGCCGGCCCGGACGCGGTCGTGGTGGTCATCCTCCCCGACTCCGGACGGCAGTACCTCTCCAAGTACTTCGACGACACCTGGATGCTCCGCCTGGGCTTCCTGGACGGCGACCCCTCGCACCCCCGGGTCGGCGACGCCGCCCCCACCGACGAGCACACCGCGCCCCTCCCCTACCTCAACACCCACACCACCGTCGGGGACGCCCTCGCCGCCCTGCGCACCCTCGCCGAAGCGGGCCGACCCGCCGTCCTGCCCACCGGCCCCTGCCCGGACGGCCGCCGCCCCACCGCCCCCGAACTCACCGGCTCGGTCACCCTGTCCGACCTCGAAACCACCCTCCGGGCCGGCCGCGCCACCCCCACCGACCCCCTCGGCAGCCACCCCGGCCCGCCCCTGCCGCACTGCGGCCACGGCGAGCCCGCCGACACCGCACTCACCCGACTCACCACCCAGGGAACGGAGATCGCCGTGGTCCTGCGCGACGGCCGCGCCATGTCCCTCGTCCGCCCGGCCGACCTGCGCGTCCTCTCCCCGATCGCTCACGCCGTACGGACGACGTTGCGCGACTGATCGGGAGGACTTCCGCACCCACGCAGATCACCTGCCGCTTCACCCTCGCCAACGGGGAGGAGCGCCCCGTCACCCCGGCCGAGGCGAGCCCGAGACTCGCCCATGCCTCCGTGACCGACGTCTTCGACGGCGGCATCGAAGCCGCCACGACCACCTGTGAGCACGCCATCGTCTACGTCACGGAGAAGACCGGCACGTTCACCGGCATGGAGGTCCTGGCCGGCGGTCTCGACGGACGCAAGGGCGCCTTCGCCCTCGAAGAGCGCGGCTCGTTCGACGCCCACAGCACCGTGCGCTGCACCTTCACGGTCGCGCCCGGATCCGGATCCGGATCCGGCACCGGCACCGGCACCGGCGAGCTCACCGGGCTGCGCGGGAGCGGCCGCTGCACCGTCGAACCTGGCGCACCGTCCGCCCCCTGTACCTACGACTACGACCTGGACTGACCGCAGACAACCGGTCGGTGAACGGCACGATCCCTTCCAACCACGCAGGCCGCAACAGGTCTGGCAGCGGCCACCGGCCGCCAGGATGCCGCTGGTTCAACTGAATCGCCGTACAAGGGTGTTGGCCGATAGCGACCGGTCGTAGCCTTGCCGGGGTTCTCTATGTGGTGGCGCCGGCTGTACGGCGTCCGCACAACCATCAACAGCCCCGACAGCATCAGCGATGGAGTTCAGGTCAGACCGGAAACCACCAGCTCAGATCCGGGGTGCACCCTGCCGGCCATGCCGAAGGGAGAATCCGCAGTCGGTCGCGCCTCCGACGCAGTACCGTGAGCCGGTGGACGAGACGACAACCCCGACGGCGGGCATGACGATCAGCGTTCGGATGCGCCAGGACGTAGTGGTCGTCGATCCGGAGCGCTTGGTCACAGCGGCCCGCGCGGCGCTCCGCGAAACCGACCCTGAAATGACCGAGGAGAGGGCAGCCGAATTCATCGGCGATGTCTACGACGCCGTGTGGGCTCTGATGGACCGCTTCGGCCGACTCGCAGCCGACGTACCCGCAAGCACCGGACGCCCCGGACAACGGGTTCTGGACCGCCCGGACGGACTCTCCCCTGCGGGCGAACGGCAGCAGATCGTGCTGAACGATCCACTCCCCCTGCAGGACTACGGGTGCCTCATGCCCGAGGGGTACGACCCGTTCGCCATCCCGCCGGAGGCATGATGGCGTCCTCGCCCAACCAGCGGCGACACCGTCGGTGATCCCGCCGCGTGTCGCTGGCGATCCGGCGAACCCTCTGCCGCAGGGCGCACTGTCCATCGGCTCCGACATCGCCGGCTCGTTGCGCACCCCCGCACGCTTCTGCGGTGTCTACGCACACAAGCCGACCCTCGGGCTGGCGGCGAACCGCGGTATGACCCCGCGCCCGCGCCGGCCTTGCCGGTCGAACTTGACCTCGCCGTCGTCGGTCCGATGGCACGCAGCGCCCGTGACCTCACCCTCCTGCTCGACGTCATGGCCGGGCCGGACCCGCTGACGCACGGTTCGGCGTACGACCTGCGGCTGCCGCCGGCGCTCCACCAGGAGCTCCGCGACTTCCGAGTCCTTGTCGTCGAGGACCATCCGCTCATCGCGACCGGATCCGCCGTACGGGCGGGCGTCAACCGCGTGGCCGACGCGCTGGCCGACAGCGGCGCCCGCGTCGAACGGCACAGTGCACTGCTCCCCGACCTGCGCGAAGCCGCCATGCTCTCCATGCAGTTGCTCGCCTCGAGCTCCGTCATACGCTTTCCCGTCGAAGGCCGTGAGCAGGTGCAGGCCCGCATTGCCGAGGTGAGCCCGGACACCGAAACCCTCGGCATTGCGCGGCTGCGCGGCACGGTGCTCAGCCACAGCGACTGGCTCGAGACGAACGGCCGCCGCGAGCTCCACCGACACGGCTGGCGGCAGCTCTTCACCGAGTTCGACGTCGTGCTGTGCCCCGTCACCCCCACCCCGGCCTTTCCGCACGACCACCACCCCGATCCACTACAGCGCCGGATCGACGTCGACGGTGTCGCGTACCCGTACTTCGACCAACTCGTCTGGGCCGGCCTGGCCACCATGCCCGGCCTGCCCGCCACCGCCGTACCGGCGGGCCGGTCCCCCGAGGGCCTCCCGGTCGGAGTGCAGCTCATCGGTCCGATGTTCGAGGACCGCACCCCACTGCGGCTGGCCGAACTGCTCGAACAGAGGATCGGCGGCTTCCAGGCACCGAAGTAGCGCGTACCACCCGGGATCCCACCGGGCTTCGTGACCCAGGTGGCTCCTGAGGTCGCCGCCCTCGCGGACCGCCCTCTCGGCCGGCGGCCGGAGCCCCGGACGAGCAGCGGCCGACTCAGTCGACCAGCAGTACGAGCTTCCCGCGCAGACCGCCGGCCTCGCCCACGCGGTGCGCCTCGGCGATGTCGGCGAGCGGGAAGGTCCGTACGGTGGGCGGCAGGAACCGTCCCGCCTCGATCAGCGGCCCGATCTCCGTGAGCACGTACAGCGCCCGGCCGGTGTCCCCCCGGCTGAACCGGACGCCGTGGTCGCGGGCACCGGCGAAGTCGGCGATCGTCACCACGTTCGCCGGGGCGCCCGCCAACGCGATGAGTTCGGGCAGTACGCCGCTGCCCGCGACGTCGAGGGCCAGGTCGACCCCGCCGGGAGCGAGGGTGCGGACCCGGGCGGCCATGCCCTCGCCGTACGCGACGGGTTCGGCTCCGAGCGCGCGCAGGTGGTCGTGGTTGGCCGGTCCGGCCGTGCCGATCACCCGGGCTCCCCGGGCCACGGCGAGTTGGACCGCCGCGCTGCCGATGCTGCCCGAGGCGCCGTTGACCAGGAGCGTCGAGCCGGCCGTCACGCCGAGCTGGTCCAGGGACCGCGCGGCCGTCTCCAGTGCGGCGGGCAGCGCCGCAGCGGTGGCGAAGTCGAGGGCGGGCGGCAGGGGGACGTAGTGGTCGAGCACCGCCGACTCGGCCTGCGCCGCGCCTTCACCCGAGAGGCCGAAGACGCGGTCGCCCACGGCGACGTCCGACACACCGTCACCGAGCCGGTCGACGACGCCCGCCGCCTCGTGGCCCAGGGTCTGCGGAAGCTCCTGGTCCATCAGGCCCTGGCGCTTCTTCCAGTCGCTCGGGTTGACCCCGGCCGCGCGCACCACGATCCGGACCTGGCCCGGCCCGGGCTGCGGGTCGGCGAGTTCCACGATCTCCAGGACCTCGGGGCCACCGAAGCTGCTGAACCGAGCTGCCTTCATCGTCCGCTCCGGTCTCCGCCTCGGTCCGCCCCTCACCGGCACTGTAGACCACCGTCCTGCGGGACACGCCCCGGACCTGACGGACCGACCGATCGCGCCCGGGTGCCCGCCGCGCTGCCCGGACACAGAATGGGCCCTACCTGCTGTTCCGCCGCATCGGAGGCACCGTGAAGGACCTGAAGTTCGAGCAAGAGGGCACGCTCTCCCGCCTGGAGGTGGCCGACCGGCTCGCCGCACTGGCCGAGGCGCTGCGAAGCGGCGGCACCGCCGAGCTGGACCTGGGCTCGGGGAAGCTCACCCTGCGGGTCCCCGACGAACTCACCAGCGAGTTCGAGGTCGAGGTCGGCGACGGACACATCGAGCTGGAGATCGAACTCAAGTGGCCGACCACGCGGACCACCCGGACCACGCCGTCCACCCGGACAGCACCGACCCCGCCGCCCGCGCCAGCGGCCGCCGCACCCCGACGCCCGGCGGCCGCCACGAAGAAGACGGCCGCCCGGGGCAGGAAGAGCTGACCCGGAGCACCCACCACCCCACGAGCGACGAGTACGAGCGACGGACGACAGGAACGCCCCATGACCAGCCCAGCCGAGCGAGCACGCCGCGGCCGCGCCGCCCGAAGGACCGTCACCCGCTCGGCGCACGGCCGCTGGACTGCGGCCGCCGACCGGCCGGACCCGCTCGCCGTACTGGAGCGGCAGGGCTCCGACCGGGTCGCCGAGCTGCTGCCGATCCGGTACGGCCGGATGGCGGTGTCCCCGTTCACCTTCCTGCGCGGTGCGGCCGCCGTGATGGCCGCCGACCTGGCGGCCGTGCCGAACACCGGGCTGACCGTCCAGCTCTGCGGCGACGCGCACCTGCTGAACTTCGGCGTGTTCGCCTCCCCGGAACGGGCGTTGCTGTTCGACCTCAACGACTTCGACGAGACCCTGCCGGGGCCGTTCGAGTGGGACGTCAAGCGCCTCGCCGCCAGCGTCGCGGTGGCCGCCCGCGACAACGGGCACGGTGACGAGCAGGCCTGGCGGGCCGCCCGCGCGGCCGCCCGGGCCTACCGGCTCGCCGTCCGGCAGCTGGCCGAGCTGGGCGAACTCGCGGTCTGGTACGAGCGGATCGACGCCGAGCAGGTGCTCGACCTGATCCGCGACCCCAGGAACCGCCGCCGGGCCGAGGCCAACCTCGGCCGGGCCCGCCGCCGGACCAGCCTGCAGGCGCTCGGCAAGCTCACCGAGCGCCGGGACGGCCGCCAGCGCATCCTGCAGGACCCGCCGCTGCTGGAGGCGGTGAGCAGCACCGAGCTGCGGGCCGTCGGCAAGATCTTCAGCGAGTACCGCAGCACCCTCCCTGAGGAGCGCCGACTGCTCCTGGACCGGTTCAGCTTCGTCGACACGGCACGGAAGGTGGTCGGTGTGGGGAGTGTCGGCACCCGCTGCTTCATCATCCTGCTGACCGGCCGGGACGAGCAGGACCCGCTCTTCCTCCAGGTCAAGGAGGCCGGCCGGTCCGTCCTGGCGGACCACCTGCCGACAGGCGGCCACGAGCACCAGGGGCACCGGGTGGTCGCGGGGCAGCGGCTGATGCAGGCCGCCGGCGACATCTTCCTCGGCTGGATGACCGGGCCGAACGGCCGGCACTTCTACGGTCGCCAGCTCCGCGACATGAAGGGGTCGGCCGTCGTCGAGACCATGACCCCCGCCACCCTCCGCCAGTACGCCCGGCTGTGCGGCACCGCCCTGGCCCGCGCGCACGCCCGCTCCGGCGACCGGATCGCGATCGCCGGCTACCTCGGCGACACCGACACTTTCGACCGGGCGATCGCCGACTTCGCCCTGCACTACGCGGACCGGACCGTCGCCGACCACGCCGCCCTCACCGCAGCCGTCGCCGCCGGCTCCCTCGGCGCCACCTCCGGGATCTGACCCGCCGTCCGCCGGGCGCGGCGTCGGCAGCCCTGTCGGTGCGGGTCGGTAGGGTGCCGCCCATGACACCAACCCCGCTGCACTGGAAGCTCGTTGTCGACTCCCACGACCCGCACGCACAGGCCGGCTTCTGGGCCGCCGCGCTGCACTACACGGTCGAGGACCACAGCCCGCTGATCGGCAAACTGCTCGGCCTCGGCGCCATCCCGACCGATCTCGTCATCGAGCACGGCGACCGGCAGGCCTGGCGCGACGCCGCGGCGGTCCGGCACCCGGACGAGCCGTTCGACCCGGAGAGCGGCACTGGACTGGGTCGTCGGCTGCTCTTCAACCGGGTGCCGGAGTCGGAGAAGAAGACCGTCAAGAACCGCCTGCACATCGACCTGCACGGCCCGGCCGGCGAGCGGGACCAGGAGGTCGAGCGCCTGACCGCCCTCGGCGCGCAGGTCTTCCGCCACGTCAAGGAACCGGCCGGCGAGTGGACGGTCATGACGGACCCGGAGGGCAACGAGTTCTGCGTGCACTAGCCGGAGGTCTGCCCTGGGGTGGGTGGTCGGCAAGTGGGGCAGGTGGCGATCAGGTGGTGGAGGAGGCCCGGGGTCTGATGGAAGGTCAGGCCCTGTACGGGGCTCTCGGGTGAATGGCTGTTCGGTGAGGGACAGCTGGGCGGTGCTGACGGGAGATCCAGTACTTCACCGGCGCGGTCCCGACCGGCCCGGCCCCGGCGCACCCACCTCCGCCGGATGCCCGTGGGCACCGGGCGGAGTTCGTGGGCACCGGGCGCTCGGTCCGGCCGTCAGGCCGGTCGGCCGCCGGTCAGGCGGCGGGTGAGGATCGCACCGCCACGGTCCACGGTGGCCTTCACCGTCCCGAAGACGGCGCCCTGCACGGCGGCTGCCACCAGGATCGCCTGCCAGGTCCGGTGCTCGTCCGTGGCGTTGGGGGTGCCGTCACGGCTGACGAGCTTCCACGCCTGTTTGGACAGTGCCTTCGCCACCAGACCCGCGGTCGCCCCCAGGACCAACCCCACCGGCTTGTAGACGATCTTCGCCACTCTCACCGGCGTCCGTCGAGCAGACGGCGCAGCACGAGGGCGGTGAGGATCGCGGCGGTGGCCGCGACCAGGACGGGCTTGGGGTTGCTGCGGGCGGCCCTGGCGACGCGGCCGACCTGCACCTGGAGCTGCGACGGGGTGTGTTCGGTGGTGAGGTGCGCGAGATGTGCTGCGGTGTCGCGGGCCAGGGTGGCGGCCTGGTCGAGGTGTTCGCGGACAGCGGGGGTGTGGGCACTGTCGATCGCGTGGGTGACGGTGTCACGGACCAGGGTGGCGGCGTGTTCGGCGATCTCCTGGGCCTGGTGCTTGGCGGCGGTCACGGCGCGGACGGTAGCGTCGGTGTCATCGGTGAGGCCCTTCATGCTGTGGCTCAACTCCTCGCGGGTGCGGTCGGCTTGGGTGGTCAGCTCGTCGACGGACGGCGTGGTGGCGTCGTTCCCCGGTATCCCTGTCGTCATCGGTGGGCCACTCCTCAGGTCGTGATGGAGCCGACCCGCCCCTGATCCGGAGCGGGTGGCGTCCTTGTCACCTCCCGGCTACCCCGAACCGCGCCACCCACCCACCCCGCTCCCCCACCGATTTCGGCGGCCCCGACCGGGCGGCCCGGCCCGGGCCTGACGTACCGTCACCGCTGGCCGCGGGCAGGTGCCTCCGGCCCTTCGGATCCTGCGGTCGCCAGCTCCGGCTCCAGGCCCGCCGTCACCGGCGGCACGCCGCGGCCGGTCTCCCGGCGCCACGTGTCGAAGGTCCAGGCCGTCGCCGCCACCAGCCCTGCCCCGAGCAGCCAGCCGCCGAGCACGTCGCTGGCCCAGTGCACGCCCAGGGCGACCCGGGTGAAGCCCACGCCGAGGACGGACACCGCCGCCAGGGCTCGGGCGGCCCACCGGAGCCCCCGGGGGACCACCGGTTCCAGGACCAGCAGCAGCACCGCACAGGAGGTGGCCGCCGTCATCGCGTGCCCGGAGGGGAAGGAGTACCCGGGCGCGAGCGCCACGGGGTCGGGCAGGCTGGGGCGGACCCGGCCGACCACCAGTTTGACCAGGAGACCGGTGAGACCGGCCGCGATCTCGGTGGCCGCCGCCCACGCGGCCAGCCGCCACGCACGCCGGTAGAGCAGCCAGCCCACCGCCGCCGCGACCGCCAGCCGCATGGTGACCGGATCCCACACGCGGTCGCTCAGCAGGCGGATCACGGACAGCAGCGCCGGGTGCTCCAGCACCGTGGCGTGCAGCCGCTCTGCGGCCCCTCGGTCGAGCTCGGCCAGTGGCTGCCAGCCGGCCTCGATCAGCACCAGCAGGAGGCCGGCCGGCACCGAGGCGAGGGTGAACGCACCTGCCACCACCAGCAGCCGCCCGCCGAAGCGACGGTCGGCGGCACGCAGCGATCGGCGCGGAAGACGGCGGAGGAGGCATCGGATGTCGGTCTTCACGCTGCTGCTGCTACCCCCGTTCGGGCTGGTCAGCCCCCGGATCCGGGCTGACCGGCGTGCGCTGGCCGTTCCGGTCCGCCTCCAGCTGGGCCGCGAACGAGATCCCGAGCAGCAGGGCGATCGCCGTCAGGTAGGCCCAGACCAGGAGTGAGACGCCCGCGCTGAGGGGGCCGTACACGGCGTCGAAGGACCCGCTGATCCGCAGGTAGAGGCGGAGCAACCAGGTGGCGGCCATCCAGAGCACGAGGTGCACGGCGGCACCGAAGGCGAGCCAGCTGTAGCCCGGCTGCTTGCGACGCGGCGCCCGCCGGAAGATCACCACGGCGGAGAGCAGGGCCAGGCCGAAACCCAGCGGCCAGCGGAGCACCGTCCAGATGGTCGTCACCCCGGTGCCCGGTTGGTAGACGTCGGCCACCGAGGCGGCGATCTCCGGGCCGGCCACCAGGACCACGAAGCCCGCTCCCATCGGCAGCCCGGCCAGGACGGCCATCAGCACGCCCCGGCCGTACTTGCGATCCGCCGGGCGGTCCCGCTCGATGCCGTAGATGCGGTTCGCGCCGCGTTCGATCTGGCTCATCGCCGTGACCAGGTTGACCATCGAGAACACCAGGCCGAACCAGAGCGCCACGGAGCCGCCCGAACCGGCCCGCGTCCGGCTGCGGTCCAGCACCTCGCGGACCATGTCCGCGCTCGGGCCTGCGGTGAACCGCTCGATGGTGAGCTCCGCGACCTTCCCGATCCGCTCGGTGTGCATGACCTCGGAGAGGCCGATCACGGCGATGACGAACGGCACGACGGCCAGGACGGTCTGGAAGGCCAGGGCCCGCGCGTGACTGAAACCGTCGGCGTACCGGAAGCGGACCAGGGCGTCGCGGAACAGCGGCCAGCGCCCGTGCTTCCGCAGGGTCGCGACGGCATCGTCGGCGGACAGCTCCTCGCCCCGGCCGCGCACCCTCCGCGCGGTGCCCATCAGCCCGCCGCCCCGACCGGTCGGCCACCGGCCTCGGCCGCCGGGCGGTCTTCGGTACCCGGTGGCGACGCCATGCCCTCGGTCGGGTCGCCTCGGCGGCCGGCCGGGACCGGCGCGTGCACCAGCAGGGCGCCGGGCCGTACGGTCAGTTGCAGGCGCCGACCGTCCTCCACCGGCTCGCCGTCCAGCTCACGCGGGGTCCCGCGCTCGGCGACGAGCGTGATCCGGCGGCCACGGAAGTGCTCCAGGCTGCTCGCTCCGGCCGACCGCCCGTCCCGGTCGGGTCCGCCCGGCCGGGTCTCCCGCTCCGCCCGGCCCTGACGGCCGGTCACCAGCCGGAGTACGGCGCCGCACCAGCCCACCAGCCCCCGGGGCTGGAGCAGCACCAGGTCGAGCACACCGTCGTCCGGCTCCGCCTGCGGCAGCAGGCGTACGCCGCCCTGGAGCGAGCCGACGTTGCCCACCACGGCCATCGCGGCCCGGCGGTGGAAGGTGGCTCCGTCGTCGAGCGTGACGGCCAGCCGCATCCTCCGGTCCCGCAGGTGCCGGACGATGCCCACCCCGTAGGCGGCCCAGCCCAGGCGGCGCTTGAGGTCACGTCCGGTGTCCGCCATGACGGCCGCGTCCAGGCCGATCCCGGCCATCACGCCGACCAGGGTCGGCTCGATGCCGTCGCCCTCCGCCAGCGCCAGGTCGATCCGGCGCGGCGCGCCGTCGAGCGCGGCGGCCAGCGCACGGGCCGGCGAGGTCGGCAGGCCGAGGTTGCGGGCGAGCAGGTTGCCGGTGCCGCACGGGACGACGGCCAGCGCCGTCCTGGTCCCGGCGAGGGCCTGGGCGCAGGCGGTGACGGTGCCGTCGCCGCCGCAGACCACCAGCAGCGGGAAGCCGTCGGCCACCGCCCGGGCCGCGGCCGACCGCCCGAGGTCGTCCGGGTCGGTCTCGGCCAGCCGGGGCTCGCGGTAACCGTGCTCGGCCAGCACCACGAGGACGTCGTCGAGGACCTCCGGGCCGGCCACCGCGGGATTGGACACCACCATCACCCGCCGGTTCGCCGGCCCGCCCGTCCCTCCGCTCCTCGACGGGACCCGGCCGGGCGAGGCCGAGGCGGCCGGGTCCCGTCGGGGCCGCAGGAACGGGCTCAGCACCAGCAGAGCGGCGGCGCCGTTCAGCAACCCGGCCAGCACGTCGCTCGGATAGTGCATCCCCCGGTAGAGCCGGCTCACCGCGACCACCAGCGGTACCAGGCAGGCCAGCGCGCCGATCGGCACCCTCCACCGTCGGCCGTGCGCCGACCGCAGGAGGAGCACGGCCAGCGCCCCGTACAGGGCGGTCGCGGCGCCCACGTGCCCGGACGGGAAGCTGGAGGTGGGCAGCGCCCCGTCCAGCCGGACCACGTCGGGGCGGGCCCGGTCCACCAGGGCCGCCGCCGACACGAAGACGACGGCCTGGGCGAGCACCGCGCCGCCGAGGAACAGCGCCTCCCGCCACCGGCGCGGCCGGCCCGCGAGCACCAGGGCCAGCATCACCAGCGCGGTCACGGTGACGACGGCGGGCGTGAACGCGACCGCCGAGACCCATCCGGAGGCACGGTCCAGTGCCGGGGTCCGGTGCTCCGCCAGCCAGGTCACCACCGTCGACTCCCGGGGGTCCCAGAGGCCGAACGGCGGGTGCGTGACGAGGAGTCCGGCCAGCACCAGCAGGACGGCCTGGGCCGCCAGCGCCGGGAGTGTCCACCGGATGAAGGGTCTGCCCCCTGGTGTCATCATGCGGGACCGTGTGCCCCGGACCGGCGGCTTCACGCGGCCCCGTCCCCGGACGGCCCGTCAGCGGGGGCCGTGCCGCTCCCCTGCCGCGGGCGCAGCACGGGCAGCTCAGGGAGCGCCCCGGGGTCGGCCTGCGCATCAGTGACGAAAGACCACATCCGACGGGACTTTCCGCGCCCCGTCCGCCGAGCCGGGAGCACCAGGATGGTGCCATGAACCGCCGACCCCGCCTTCTCACGCTGGCCGCCCTCGCCCTCACCGTGGCAGCCGCCACCGGGTGCACGGCCGCCGAACGCGACGACACCGAGCCCGCCTCGGACCCCACCGCCGTCACCACCCTCACGGAACCGGCCGCCCGCCCTGCCGACGCCTCGACCCCGGAGCCGCGCGACCTTTCCCGCCAACTGGAACAGCAGGGCCGCGACACCGGCCGACAGGCAGAGCAGCAGGGCCGCGAAACCGGAGAACAGTGGCGCGACCACGGCGAGTCCCTGCGCCGCTGAGCACGCCCGCCAGGAGGGCGAGTCCGGGAGGGCGTGAGCGCGCGGCGACCCGTGCGGTCACGCCCCTGAGTGCGGGCGCTCGCACCTCCGCGCGCCGGTTGGCCGGGCGATCGGGGTACTGCTCGACGGGCATATCCGCGGTGACCCGATCATGCGAACCAAGGAGCGCCCGGTGACCGAATCGCTTCCGCCGAGTGGCCTGCCGGCCGGACCGACCGTGGTGTTCGACGCCCCGTTCTCCGATCGCAGGCAGTGGGCGGCCGGGGTCTCGTCCGCCTACCCGTCGAACGGCCTCAACCCGGCCGACAACAAGCTGGACCACCTGGTGCCCGGCTACGGGCCGGACGGGGACAGGTTCACGGCCGTCCGCGAGACCTCGCGCCGATGGCGGACCCCGCTGGTGACCACGGAGAACACCGAGGGCGGGTTCGAACTGCGGCCCGGTGACCGGCTGGAGGCGCAGTGCCTGCTGTCGGTCGCGCAGGGCGTCTGGCCGGCGATCTGGACCTGGGGCCGGGACGTCTCCCCCGGCCACCCGCAGCCGGGCCACGGCGAGGTGGACGTCTTCGAGTACCACGACGACCACCCGCGGATGCTGGAGCTGAGCAACCACGTCCGTCCCGGTGAACCTGTCTACCTGAACGGCCTGGTCACGCCCGGCAAGTGGCTTGCCGTCAGCTGCCTGTTCGGCACCGACTCGGTGGACTGGTCGGTGGACGGCCGCCAGGTCCACGCCGACGGCAAGGGCGTGGGCCCGACCTGGCGCGCCTGGCTCGTCGTCAACCTGTCCGTGGCCGACGGGCAGTGGGGCCACCGCCGACCTCGGGCGGACGCGCGGCAGCTGTCCTGGCGCTGCCGCGAGCTGCGGGTCCACCGCTGAGCGTGACCGGCCGCATCCGTCCTCCTACGCCGCCCCCGCCACAGTCGTCGGGGCCGTCCTCCTGCGGCCTCGCACAAGCGGCCGCTCACAGCCTTGACACGATCGCGCGGGCCAGCGTTTCGAGGTGGTCACGGATCTGGCTGGAGTGCTCGTCGGGGATTCCCGGGGCAAGGGGGTCGAACGCGTAGTTGACGGCGAAGTTGACCGAGCCCTTGCGCACGTACAGATGGCCACCGATCGAGGCTTCCTCGTACAGGGCCACGTCGCCCACTCCGGCCACCGGTGTGCCGGGCTTGGTGAGTCGGCTGACCTCGTAGGGCAGCAGGGTGACGAAGACGGTGCGGCCCTTGGCGGCGTTCACGTAGGTGCACTGCGTGAGGCCGGGAAGGGCGGTGTCGTCCCGGCTTCCCTTGGCCGGTTGGCCGAGGACCGCCCCGACCTCCTCCTCGGTCGCCATCGCGCAGACATCCGGCGCCGGTTTCGCGGGTTCGGCGTGCGCGGACCCGCCGGAGCTGGTTGCGCAGCCGCTCAGCGCGAACAAGACCACCAGGCTCAGAACTCCCGGCAAGAAGCCGTACCGTGCCGGCCTCCGGGAACGCGTCATGTCCGGCCCCTCTCGTCGATTCGGTCGTCGGGGCGTCGTCGACCCGAGGCACTCGGGGCGCAGCAGACACCGTTGCGGACAGTCATATGACGATGCGTCAACTTCCTTCGGCAGCCAGCCTAGTGCGGCCTTCGGGAAGGTATCCATGATTACGGTTCATTCCAGCTGCCCGTGACGGCGCACACGAGCCGGCAAGCGCATCCACCGGCCCGGTCCCGCCGGCCCGCGGAAGGGGCGGACGTCCGAGGAGAGGACCGCCGCGCCGGCCGTGGCCGGGGTGAGCGGCGGCGGCTGAGCACCTCCCGGCTGGTGGTTATCCTTCAGGTGGTGTCTGGTGGGTGTCCTGACCGCCGTAGCGCTTCCTGTCCCAGGCCACTTCCTCGGCGCTCACCGACGAAGAGATCTTGTACACATCTCCGAGACGATCGTCGCCGCGCCGACGTTGCCGCCACTGCGGGTGGGCCCGGTACGCCAGGACGGACACCTGCGAAGCGGGCTGCCAGTGCTGGGTGTAGTCCGGACCGTTCGCGTCCGGCACGTCCTCCAGGGGCAGGCCGCGCTTCCCCAGCAGTCGCTCCAGTTTGTCGAACCGGAGGTGCCGGTCGAAGCGCCCGTACCGGTCGCGAATCGCCTGGTTGACGATGCCGTCACCCCGGTACGACAGCCGATGCACCTGCAGCGTGAAGTGGTGCCCCTCCCAGGGGTGGTCCGGCGTCTCCCGCTGCCAGAAGAACTCGACCATTCCGTAGTCGCGCCACATGGTGTGGTCGTCACGGGAGTTCTCGGCGAAGTCGGGCCCCAGGACCACGGTGACCTGATCGGGGCTGTCCGTCGGCTTCGCACCAAGCACCGTTCCGGAGGCGACCACGTCCAGGTAGAACGCGAGGGAGTGCGGAGTCAACTTGTCTTCCTTGACGGGGCCGTTGGGTCGGAGGCGGCGGCGACCTCAGCATAGGCGACCAGGACGCACCGATTCACGGCCTGGCGGCGTCGAGGTACGGGTACATCGTCGGACGGGTGCCCAGAATGGGCGTGGGGCGGAAGGTGTAGCGGGCGACACCCTATGGGCGGGGCCAGCTCCACCCCGCTTCGGGCAGTTGGCCGGATGGTCCGGCGGACCCGGGACGAGCAGGCTGGACCCGTCCGGTTCTCCGTTGGAAGGAACACCCCTTGTTCAGAATGAAGTTGATGCCCCGCCGGGCGGCCCGAGCCACCGCCGTCCTCACCCTCACTGCGGCCGTCGGCGCCACGGTGCTGACCGGCAGCGCCGGCGCGATCGTCAACGGGTCGGATTCCACCGGGCGTTACCCGTTCATGGCCTCGATCCCGATGACCGTCCCGGGCGTGCTGGACGACGGGGTCTGCGGGGCGTCGCTGGTCGATCCGCAGTGGGTGCTGACGGCAGCTCACTGCGTGGCGGAGCCGGCGGCCGTACTGGACGGCACCGTCCGGATCGGGAGCAGGGCGCGGCAGTCCGGCGGCACCGTCCGGTCCATCGAGCGGACGGTGGTGCACCCGGGCTACCTGAACGGCGCGGGCGCAGCTGCCAACCGGGACGACGTCGCGCTGGTCCGGCTGGACCGTCCGGTCACCCAGCAGCCGATCCGGCTCGCGGACCGACCGGGGCGGCCCGGCACCCCGACCCGCCTGCTGGGCTTCGGCACCACCGTCGACATCACCGACCTGGGCGACGCGCGGTTCGCGGCCCGGCTCCAGGAGCTGGACTCCCGACGCGGCGCCGGCACCGAGTGCGCACCGGGCTGGGCCGCTCCGACCCGGCTCTGCACGATCAGCCGGGTGCCGCACGCGATGGCCTGCTTCGGCGACTCCGGCGGCCCCCAGCTCCAGTACGGCCGGGGCGGCCGCTGGGAGCTGGTGGGCGTCACCTCAGGCCCTGGCGCCCCGGGCCTGGCCTGTTCGGACGGCCCGGGACTCTACAGCAGCGTGCCTGCCTACGCGGACTGGATCCGACGGACCATCAGCACGAACGGCTGACCCGGCCGGCGGCCTCGCCGCGGCCCGTTCACGCCGGAGCGGCATCGGCCCGACCGCACACCGAGTGCGGCCGGGCCGATGCCCGAGCGGGGTGGGCCAGGCTCAGAGGCCGGCGGTGTACAGCAGCTCGTCGGGGCTGGTCTTGCTGACGGTCAGAACGTCCTTGGTGGACTCGGTCGCGAGCCACAGCGCGAGGCTCTCGGGGTCGGCGTCGGTGTGCGTGGCGAGGTAGAGGGCGACTGTGCCGACGACGTGCGGCGCACTGTAGGAGGAGCCGCTCACGGTCGCGCTGCCACCGCCGAGCTTCGCGGAGGTGACGGCCGCGCCCGGTGCACAGAGCGAGACGCACGTGCCGTAGTTGCTGAAGTCGGTCTCCTCGTCCCTGCGGTTGGTGGCGCCGACGGTGACGACCCGGCCGGCGTTGGCGGGGGAGGTGGAACAGGCGTCCACCGAGCTGTTGCCGTCGGCCACGACGGGCAGGACACCCGCCTTGGAGAGCGCGTTGGCGGCAGCGTTGAGCGCATCGTCCTTCGCCCCGCTGAGGGAGAGGTTGGCGATGGCGGGCTTCTTGGCGTTGGTGGCCACCCACTCCAGGCCCGCGATGAGCTGCGCGGAGGTGCCCGTGCCGTCGCAGCCCAGGACCCGGACGCTGACCAGGTTCACCTTGCGGGCGATGCCGTAGGTCTTGCCGCCGACGATGGCGGCGACGGCGGTGCCCTGGCCCTGGCAGTCCGCGCCTTCCTTCCCGTCGCCGACGGTGTCGGTGCCCTAGCTGGCGCGGCCTTCGAACTCGTCGTGGGCGTACTCGATGCCGGTGCCGATCAGGTAGGCGGTGACGCCCTCCCCGGTGCCGTTGACGGTGAAGGACTTGTCCGGCGGCAGCTGCTGCTGGTCGATGCGGTCAAGACCCCAACTCGTGGCCGTCTCGCGGGTCGCGGAGGCGGGCGTCGTGACGGCCGCCGGAGCGCTGACGACGCCGTTCTCCTCGACGGCGGCCACGCCGGGCAGCGCCCGGACCTGCGCCAGCTGGGCGGCGTCCAGCCGGGCGGAGAAGCCGTTGAGGACGTGGCGGTAGGTGTGCAGCGGCTCGACACCCTCGACCTCGGCCGCCACCCGGTCCGGGTCCAGGCCCTGGTCCAGCGTGACGATGTACTGGCCCGGCACCGCCGTCGCCATCCTGTGCAGCGGGGCTTGGACGGCCCGCTCGGCCGTCCCCTCCCGCTGCGGCGCCTTGCGCGGTGCACAGGGGAATCATCAGCAGAAGGGCGGCGGACGCGCAACGCGCGGACAATCGCATGGGTGACTCCGTTCACGGAAGACCGCCCCGGGGCAGGGACAGCCCCGCACACGACGGCCATGTGATGCATCGTCCGTTGGCACACGGACCTTGAGCCGGGAACCGGAAGAAATCGTTTCGGTTCCCGGAACACCCGGACGGACCGCCCGGCAGCCACCGGCTAGGCTCGGCGCCGGGAACGAGAGGATCGGTGGGCCGAGTGGGCAGGTGGGAACGGGCGTTGGACGCGGCCGGGGTGCACGACCCCGGGCTGCGGGCCGACTACGGCCGGCAGCGGCGGCAGGTCGCCGCGTACAAGCGGGAGGTGGCGCTGGCCACCGGACTGCTGCTGCCCGGAACGACGGTGCCGCACGTGATCGCCGCCGCCGCGTTCATGCACCGCACCGACACCCTGCTGGACAGCGGCCCGCCGGCCAACCGCAGGGAGGCGTCCGCCCGTTGGGCCCACGAGGTCTCCGAGGCTCTCGCCACCGGCCGCTCGGACGATCCGGAGATCCGCCCCCTGCTGCACACCGTCGGCGCGCACCCGGTGCTCCGCGACCGCGTGGCCGACTACCTCGGCGCAGCGGCCACGGATCTCGACTTCACCGGGTTCGCCACCGAGGAGGACTACCAGCGCTACGTGGACGGGTACTCGCTGCCGGCCTTCCTGGTGGTCGCCACCCTGCTCGGCCCGGACGGCGACCAGGCGGCCTTTCGGGCGGCCTGCCGGACGTTCATCGACGCGAGCCAGCGGCTGGACTTCGTCAACGACCTGGCCGAGGACCTGACGGACGGTCGGCTGACCATCCCTGCACAGACCCTGGAGCAGCACGGCGTCACCCGCGCCGACCTGGAGCACGCGCGCGCCGTGCCGCCCGTGCTGAACCTACTGGCCGACCAACTCGACCTGGTGGACCGCACCCTGGCCGAGGGAGCGGCGGTCGTCGACCTGGTGCCGGCCGCCCACCGGCCGATGGTGCGCTGCCTGGTCGGGGTGGACCGGCTCACCAGCGCCGCCGCCCGCGCCGCAGGCAGTGCGCTGCTGCGCGGGCCCGCGAGCCCGGCCAAGCCCGCCGCGCTGCGGCTGCTCGGCCGCGAGTACCTGCGGGCCCGGCGACACCTCGGGTGACGGATCGGGTGACGGATCGGGTGACGGATCGGGTGACGACATCTCCCGGCCGGAGCAGGGGTGTTCACCCCCGCCAGGTCGGCGAGGCCGCGATGGCCACCAGCTGGTCCATCGTCAGCACCTCCCGCCCGGACAGCGGCGGAACGTCCGGCCAGACACCCGGCGCGGTCTGGCCGACACTCACCCGCGTGCCGTCCGGGTGCAGCGCCTCGGCCGACCAGGAGAGCACCGGGCCGCTCTCGTCCGAGTCCGCCCGCGACTCGCGGCGGACCACCGAGGTCCCGTCGGCGGTGCGGATCAGGGTGCTCGGGTCGGCCCCCGCCTCGAACGCCTCCCGGGTGATCATCGCCTTGGGCTGCGCACCGAGGTTGAGCACCACCTGACGGTCCTGCCCGGTCAGCGTCAGCACGGTCTGGCCGTTGGCGAACCGGCCGTCGGGAGCCTTGGCCGTGACACCCGGCGGCAGCAGGGCGGTGGCGGTCGCGGCGATCCGGGCCGCCGGCAGGCCGGAGAACGCCTCCTTGGGGTACCTCGGGGTGGTCACCGCGCCGAACACCGGGTCCCAGGTGCTGCTGGTGACGATCCCGATCATCTGCGGCACGCCGACCGCGGAGTCGGTCCGCTCGCCGGCGGCGAGCGATGCCTCCAGGCGGATCCGCCGGCCGTCCGTCGTGGTGGCGGTCACCACCCACTGCCGGCGGACCGGGGCCTGTACCCAGCTGTCCTGCTCCACCACCAGGATCGTCCCGTCGGGGCGGACCGTACGCTCGCAGGTGCCGTGCTGAATGCCTGCCATGCACTCGGTGCCCGGGGTGTCCGCGTCGACCGGCAGCGCCACCCGTTCGGTGGTCAGACCGAGCTGGGTGGGCCCCTTGCCGTCGTCGAGGGTGAGGGCGATCTGCGCGATCTCCCCGAAGGGCTTGGCCTTCGTCACACCGGAGGCGCGCACCTCGGCGACCTGGCCGGGCGGCAGCAGCGCCCGTACGGTCTGCTCCATGAAGGCGGCGGAGATCGACGGGTCCTCGGAGGCGACGGTGGTGCCCCCGCCGGCGCCCGGCAGCACCGCGACGGCGGTCACCGTGCACAGGGCCAGGGCTGCCGCCCCGGCCAGTGCGGCGGCGCGGCGGCGACGGCGGATCGCCCGGCCCCGGGCGGCGGCGCCGGCGGCGAAGGCGGGCGGCGACGGCTGCGGGGCCAGGGCGGCCGCTCCGCGCAGGGCCTTGGCGAGATCGTCCTCGTGCGACATGGCGTGGCTCTCCTCGGGCTGGGGTCCGGGCGGCTGAGTCCTCACTTGACGGCCAGTTCTGCGAGTTCGGTGCCGAGCACGCTGCGCAGGCGCTCCAGCGCCCGTCCGCTGCGGGTGCGGATCGCGCCCGACCGCTGCCTGAGGATCGCGGCCGTCTCCTCCACGCTGCGGTCCTCCCAGAACCGGAGCACCAGCACCGCCCGGTCCTGGGGCGGGAGTTGGGCCAGCGCGTGCAGCAGCGTCAGCCGCAGCGCCGGGTCCCCTTCGCTGACCGGCGTCTCGGAGAAGGTGTCGGTGACGTGCTCACCGCTGCTCCGGCGCCGCTTGTGGGTCAGGAAGGTGTTGACCAGGGTCGTCTGCGCGTAGCCGACCGGGTTCTCCATCCGTGACACCGTGCGCCACCGGGCGAACATCCGGCCCAGGGTCTCCTGCGCCAGGTCCTCCGCGAGATGGGCGTCGCCGCCGGTCAGCAGGAAGGCCGTCCGCACCAGGTGCGGCCCGCGCCCGGCGGCGAACTCCAGGAAGTTCGCCGGCCCTTCGGGTGCCGGGTCGTGCTCCGTCGTGTCCTTCATGTCCTTCCAACGCGATGGGGGCGCGATCATGTCACAGCCCGCCGCCGGAAACCGGCCGAGCCCGGGCCGGCGCGTACAGCCGCCGTGCTGACGGGCCGTCGGTGTCCGGCGGCGGGCCTGGCGTCAGATCGCGGTACCGGAGCCCGGGTCGGAGAACGTCAGCCCGCCCACGGCGAGCGGCCGACGGGCCGGACGCGGCTCGTCGACCTCCTCGCCGGGCGGCTGCCGGAAGTCGGCACCCTGCTCGACGGGCGGCAGGTGCCGACCGGTGCTCGCGGCCGGGACGGGCGAGTCGGTGGCGGGTTCGGAGAATGCGGGCAGCCCGAGGCTGCGGCGGTCGGGGGTCATGTCGATCAGTGTGACAGGTCCACGGACAGACCCTGCCCCGGGCCTGCCGCGTCGAGCCACGGAATCCCCACGGGCCGGTCGGCGGGGCCTCCGGGCACCGTTCCGCATCCGGTCCAGACCACTCGTTGACAGTGGCCGGGCGCAGCCCAATAGTGGGGCAGCACAGCGAGCCCAACGAGGAGGTCCAGGTGCCCACACCGTCAGCGGCGGAGTACACGGCCGCGGTCCACGCAGCGATCGACCGGGTCGGCCAGGAACAGGCCGAAGGGGTGGCCAGGGCCGCCGAGTTGATCGCCTCGGCACTGGCGGCCGACGGAGTCGTGCAGGCCTTCGGCACCGGACACTCGGAGGCGCTCGCGATGGAGCTCGCGGGCCGGGCCGGCGGGCTGGTCCCCAGCAACCGGATCGCCCTGCGCGACGTGGTGCTGTACGGCGGCCGGCCCCTGGACGTGCTGAAGGGGCCCGAGTTGGAGCGCGGCACCGACTCCGCCGCCCTGCTGTTCGAACTCGCGGCACCGCACCCGGCCGACGTCTTCGTACTCGCCTCCAACTCCGGGGTGAACGGCTGCGTGGTCGAACTCGCCCGGCTGGCCAAGGAGAACGGCCACCCGGTGATCGTCATCACCTCGGCCGAGCACACCGCCCGGGTCCAGCCCAAGCACCCGTCCGGCCTGCGGCTGCGCGACCTGGCCGACGTCGCGCTGGACAACGGGGCGCCGTTCGGCGACGCCGTGCTGCCGATGAAGAGCGGTGGTCTGGCCTGCGGCATCTCCTCGATCACCGCCGCGCTGCTCGCCCAGCAGATCGTCGCCGAGGTGATCGCACGGATCGAGGCCGCCGGCGGCGTCCCGCCGGTCTACCTGTCGGCCAACATCCCCGGCGGCGACGAGCACAATCGGGTGCTGGAGGCCCGGTACGCCGGCCGGATCCGCCGTACCGCATGACCGGCGGGCCGCTCGTGCTCGGCCTGGACGTCGGCGGCACCACCAGCCGGGTGCTGCTCGCCGATCTGGACGGCCGGGTGCTCGCCACGGCCACCGGTGCGGGCGGCAATCCGGTCTCGCACGGTGGGGCGACCGCCGCCCGGCACGTCCTGGCCGCCCTGCGCACCGCCCTGACCGGGGTCGATCCGGCCAGGGTCACCGCCGGGGTGATCGGCCTGGCGGGCGGTCGGATCGTGGGCCCGACGCTCGATCAGGTCTGGCCCGCCGCCGGGCTCCTGACCACTCCGCATTTGGTCAGCGACCTTGAACTCGCTTACGCCGCAGGCACGGCGGGCCCGGCCGGGTCGGTGCTGCTCAGCGGCACCGGGGCGGCCGCGGCCCAGTGCCGGGACTTCGAACCCGTCCGGGTCGCCGACGGCCACGGCTGGCTGCTCGGCGACCGGGGTTCCGGCTTCTGGCTCGGCCGGGCGGCGGTCGCGGCCGCCCTCGCCGCCAACGACCGGGGCGAACTCGACGGCCTCGCCGCCCGGGTGGTCGCCGCCCTCGCCGGGCCGCTCCCGGCCGGGCCCGGGGCCCGCGCCGCCGTGATCTCCGCCGTCCACACCGACGCCCCCGTCCGGCTGGCCAGGCTCGCCCCGCTCGTCCTGGCCGCCGCCGCGGCAGGCGACCCGGCGGCCCGGCGGCTGGTCGAGCGGGCGGCCGACCACCTGCTCGACTCGCTCACCACCGTCCGCCCGGCGGATTCGGCCCTCCCCGTGGTGCTGGCCGGCGGCGTGCTCTCGCCCGGCTCCCCGCTCAGCGCCGAGGTCCGCGCCCGGATCACCGCCCGCTGGCCCGACGCACCGCTCTCCCACACCGGCAACACGGCCGGCGCCGCCGCCTGGCTGGCCGCCCGTCGGCTCGGCCGCACCGACGGGGCGCTGCACGCCCGCCTGACGGCCTGAGCCGGCCGGCGCCCGACGGGCCGTCCGTCCGTTCAGAGGGCTGCCAGACCCGCCTGCGCCACCTGGACGTCCTGGTCGCCCGTACCACCGGAGACGCCGACGGCACCCAGCACCCGGCCCGCCGCGTCGGTGATCGGGAGTCCGCCGCCGAACGAGACCAGCCCGCCGTTGCTCCACTCGATGCCGTACGCCGGCCCGCCCGGCTGGGAGACCGCGCCGAGCACCGAGGTGGGCATCCGGAACAGGACGGAGGTCTTGGCCTTCTTCAGTGCCAGGTCGATCGACCCGAGCCACGCGTCGTCCATCCGGCAGAAGTGCAGCAGGTGGCCACCCGCGTCGACCACCGCGATGTTCATCGCCGTCCCGATCCCGGCGGCAGCGTGCCGTCCGGCAGCGGCGATGCGGGCGGCGGATTCGAGCGTGAGCACGGTCATGGGGAACCTCCGGTGCAGTGGTGGGGTGGACGTCCACCAGCCTCCCGGCCCGGGGCGGGCGCAACCAGGGCCCTCGGGTAGCCGGGTACCGCGTTCCTGGGGTCGACCGCCCCAGGAACGCGCCGTGCGACCGGTGCCAGACTGGCCCGGATGAGCGAACTCGGAGACTTCCTGAAGGCCAGGCGGGCGGCGATCACACCCGAAGAGGTGGGCCTGCCGCCGATCGGCAATCCCCGACGCGTCAAGGGCCTGCGCCGGGAGGAGGTCGCCCAGCTGGCCGCCCTGAGCGTCGACCACTACACCCGGCTCGAACAGGGCCGGGTGACCGCGACCTCCGAGAACGTCCTGGCGGGCCTCGCCCGTGCCCTGCGGCTCACCGCCGACGAGCACACGTACGCGCGCACGCTGGCCCGGAGCCGCCCCGCCCGCCGCTCCCCCGCCGCCGCCCGGGTCGCCGGTCCCGTGCAGGACCTGCTGGACGCGCTCACCCACACCCCGGCCCTGGTTCTCGGCCGCCGCACCGACATCCTCGCCTGGAACAGCGCCGCGGCCGCGCTGTTCGTCGACTTCGCCGCCCTGCGGCCCGGGCACCGCAACCTGGTCCGGCTGCTGTTCCTCGAACCACGGATGCGCGCGCTCTACACCGACTGGCCGGCCGTCGCCGCCGAGGCCGTGGCCAGCCTGCGGATGGACGCCGTCCACGCCACCGGCGACGCCCGGCTGGCCGAGCTCGTCGGGGAGCTCTCGCTCCGGGACGACGACTTCCGGCGCTGGTGGGGCGGCCACGCCGTACGGGCCGCGGGCAGCGGCCGCAAACACCTCCGGCACCCGGTGGTCGGCGCGATCGCGCTCGACTGGCAGGCCATGCGGCTGGGCGCCGCCCCCGACCAGACCCTCGTCACCTACACGGCGCCCGCCGGCGGTCCGGACCACGACGCGCTGCGCATCCTGACCTCCTGGTCCACCGACCCGACGCGGCTCGACGGCTGACCGGGGACGGACCAACGCGACCGGCCCCGGGCGTTGCCCGGGGCCGGTCGCAGGTGCGTTGCTGCGGGGGTTCCGGTCAGGCCTCGACGACGCCGGACGCGGCGATCTCGATCTTGGCCTTGGTGGCACCCGACTGCGAGCCGAGGGACTCGATCTTGTCGACGATCTCCTGGCCCTCGACGACCTCGCCGAAGACGACGTGCTTGCCGTCGAGCCACGAGGTGACGACGGTGGTGATGAAGAACTGCGAGCCGTTGGTGTTGCGGCCGGCGTTCGCCATCGACAGCAGGTACGGGCGGTCGTGCTTCAGGTCGAAGTTCTCGTCGGCGAACTTCTCGCCGTAGATGCTCTTGCCACCCGTGCCGTTGTGGTTGGTGAAGTCACCGCCCTGCAGCATGAACTCCGGGATCACGCGGTGGAAGCCGGAGCCGGCGTAGCCGAAGCCGTTCTGGCCGGTGGCCAGCTCACGGAAGTTCTGGGCGGTCTTCGGGACGACCTCGTCGAAGAGGTTGAAGACGATGCGGCCCGCAGGCGCGCCATCAATGGTGATGTCGAAGTAGGCGTTGCTCATGGGTTCGATTCTGTCATCCCCGGTGCACTGCTCCGGCCACCGCCGCCGGACACCGGAACGTGCGGCCCGCCGTGTCCAACGGGGCTGACCGGGCACCCCCGCGCCTGCAACACCCCGGGCACGTTCAACAGAACTGGGACGGAGAGTGGTTGTGCGCGCCTCCCGGGGTGTCGGTTAATCGAGTGGTACCCCATCGGCCCCTGGAGCCCAGATGCGTACCCTCCATCTCTTTCCCGGCCAGGGCGACTTCGAGCTCCGCGTGCTGCGCGACTGGCTCGCCACCCGCTCCACCGCCCGCGACCTCGCCGCCGAGGTGTTCGCCGCCGTCGACCGGGCCGCCGCCGAGGCCGGCCTGCCGGCCATCGGCCCGATAGCACTCGGCACCGAGCCACCCGACGGCCGCGAGTCGGTCGACGGCCCGCCCGGTGCCCATCAGCTGGCCCTGTTCGGCGCCTGTCTGACCGTCCACCGCGCGGCCGCCGCGAGCGGCCGGGCACCGGACCGGCTGCTCGGGGTGAGCTTCGGCGAGGTCGGCGCGCTGACCGCCGCCGGGGTCTTCGAGCTGACCGACGGGGCCCGGATCGCGGCCGAGGTGGGCCGGCTGCTCCCCCGCGACGGCGGCCTGACCTGGATCGGGGCGGGCGAGGCCGCCGTACGGGAGTTCCTGGACGAGCCCGACGTGGCGATCGCCTGCGTCAACTCCCGCACCGAGTGCATCCTGGCCGGCCCCGTCCCCGCCCTGGAACGGGTGGCCAAGCTGGCCACCGCCCACGGCCTCCCCGCCGTCCGCGTCCAGGTCCCGTTCTACGCCCACCACCCCGCCCTGATTCCGGCCGCCGCCACCCTGGCGGCCTTCGTCCGCGACCTCCCGTGCCACCCGCCGAACCTGCCGGTGTACTCGGCCGCCCACCTGCGCACCTACCAACACCCCTCCGCCGTACCGGAGTTGCTGGGAGAGTGCCTGACCCGTCCGGTACGCCTGCCGAAGGCGCTGCGGCTGGCCTCCGGCAACCGTCCGGCAGTGCTGCTGGAGGCCGGCACCGGCAGCGCGCTCGGCCGCAGTGCCCGTCAGGTGCTCCCGACGGCCACCGTCCTGTCACTGCCCGACCTGGGCAGCACCCCGTGATCCCGCCCCGCACGCCCGCTCACCTCGGAGGTAGCCCCGTGAACGCCGTCTACGAACACCTCACCCTCCTGCTGACCGAGAAGTTCGAAGTCCCCGCACCCGAGATCCGCCCCGACGCCACCCTCACCGACCTCGACCTCGACTCGCTGGCCGTCGCCGAGCTCTTCCTCACCCTCCAGGAACACTGGAGCGTCCCCCTCGAGGACGACAGCACCGCCGCCGCCCTCACCCTCACCGAGGTCACCGACCGCATCACCACCATGCGCCTCGCCGACTGACCGCCTGTCAAGCTGTCCGGCTCAGCGGGCGGCGTCCGACGGCTCGTACCAGAGGCTCGCCATCGGGGAGCGCACGGTCCAGCCCAGCGCGGTGTAGAGCGCCCGGCCCTCGGGCGTGCCGACCAGCAGGCCGGTCCGCGCACCGGCCTCGTACGCGGTGCCCTGCAACGTGCGCATCACCAGTCCGCCGAGGCCCTTGCGCCGGCGCTCGGGGGCGGTCTCGACCTGGTCGACCACGGCATGGTCGCCCACCCGGGCGGTCTGCCCACGGGCGGCGAAGTGCCCGGCCCGCGTTCGGACCAGCACGCGGCTGACGCCGCCCCGGGTCCAGCTGGTGAGCGTGTAGCCGACCGGTACCTCGGGATGCTCCGGGGCCAGCCGGCAGGTCATCAGGAAGCCGGGAAGGTCGCGCCGCCAGCCCGGCCCGACCCAGGGCAGCACCGCCTCGTCCTCGGCGAACAGCTTCAACCACGTCCAGGGTGCGCTCGTCGCAGCGACGATCTTGCGCACCTCGGCCTCGGAGGGCTCCGGCAGCACGTGCCGGGCGACGTGCCGGGGCTGCCCGACGTCGATCGTCCACCCCCACGGCTGGTCGATCGGGTCCGAGCCGCCCCGGGAGACGACCCAGCCCTCGATCCACCTCCGCACGAGCTCATTGATCCCGGTGTCCGGCATCGCCGCCCGCCCCTTCTCCCTGGTAAGAGATGTAAGTAAACTCTGCACCTTACGCGAGGGGGCCAGGCCCCGGCCACGGATTTCCGGGACCGCTCACCCCGGCGCCTTGACAGCCGAGGTAGTTAGGCGCCATATTATCTACATGACGAGGAGCGGGGACGACGGCGAGACGCCCACACTGGAGCAGGCCCGGCAACAGGTCGAGCACTACGGCCTGACCGTCGATCCGCAGGCGGTGCTGGTCGCGGTGCGGCTGATCTCGGCCGGCGCGCGGGTCGGCAGGGCGGCCGAGGCGCACTTCGCCAGGTTCGGCCTCTCGACCGGACGCTACCGCCTGCTCGCGGTCCTCGAGGCGCACGGCGGGGAGAAGTCCCCTTCGAGCCTTGCGGTCGACCTCGACGTCTCCCGCGCCACCATCACCGGCCTGCTGGACAGCCTCGAACGCGAGGGACTGATCGCCCGGCGGCCGTCCACCGAGGACGGGCGGGGCACGGTGGCCATCCTGACCGCGCGCGGTGCGCAGCGCCTGCGCGACATGGCACCCGAGCACTTCGGGCGCCTGGAGTCGATGGTGGGTGGGCTCAGCACCCGGGAGCGCACCGTGTTCCTCGACCTGCTCGCCCGCGTCGTCCAGGGCAGCGCCGCCCTGACCGCCGACTGATCCGACCCCGGCCCGCCCGGCCCCGCCCGCTGGGCAGGGCCTTTTTTACGACGCAGTAGTTAGCCAGCTAATTATCTCGCCCGCACGAGAAAGAGGCCCGCATGACCGCAACGAAGGAAACCGTCGGCCGACGCCGGGCCGCCACCCGGCCACCCCGGCGGTTCGTCCTCTGGCGCGAAGTACTGACCGCCTACGCCGCCCCCGCACTGATGGCCGGCACCGCCGGAATCCTCACCGGACAGCCCGACCTCGCCGTGGCGGCCGTCACCTCGATCGCCGGCACCTCCGCCGTGGTGGCGCTCCTGATCGGCGCCTGGCTGCACCGCGGCGGCCGGCCGCGCCGGTGGACCGTAGCCGTCCCGCGCATCGTCCTGACCGCCGTCCTGCTCGTCGCCGCCGTCGGCGCGGCCGGACTGCTGGGCTGGTTCTCCGCCCAGTGGCTGCCCTCCCACACCGCGATACCAGGCGCGGCCTGGCTGGACCGCCTGCGCATCGACCTGCCGGTGTCGGCGGCCCTCGCCACCACCATCGTCAGCCTGCGCTGGCGGAGCACCGCCACCGCCACCCACCAGCCGTAGCACCCACCAGGAGACGAGGAAACCCGATGATCGTTGTCATGGGAGCGACCGGAACCACCGGAAACGCCCTGCTCCACAGCCTGCTCGCCCTCGGCGAGCCCGTCCGCGCACTGACCCGCACCCCGGAACGGCCGCTGCCCGGCCTCACCGGCGCGCACCGCTTTCCGGTCGAGGTCCAGTACGCGGACGCCACCGACCCCGACTCGCTGCGCACCGCCTTCAAGGGCGCGAGCCGGCTCTTCCTCGCCATGGCCAACAGCCCCGCCCAGGTGGAACTCGAGACCCGCGTCATCGACATCGCCGCCGACGCGGGCATCGGACACCTCGTCAAGGTCTCGGCCCCCGCCGCCGAACCCGACTCCCCGGTGGCGATCTCCCGAGGACACCACGCCATCGAGGAACACCTCCGGGCCACCGGGCTCACCCACACCGTCCTGCGTCCGTACGCGTTCATGCAGAACCTGCTGCGGCTCGCCCCCGGCGTCGCCCAGGGCGTCGTCCTCGGGACCATGGGCGACGCCTCCTGCACCTACGTCGACTCCCGCGACATCGGCGACATCGCCGCCGCCGTTCTCACCCGGCCCGAACTCGCCGGCCGCACCTACACCTTGACGGGCCCCGAAGCCGTCTCCCACCCCGAACTCGCCGCCCGACTGTCCGTCCTGACCGGCCGTGAGATCCGCTACGTCCACCTCACCCCGGACGAGCTGCGCGACCACCTCGTCCACCGGGTCCGGATGCCCGGCTGGCTCGCCGAACACGTCACGGAGATCGAGCAACTCGCCATCGCCCGCCCCGACACCCCGACCCCCACCGTCGGCGACCTCCTCGGCCGACCGCCGCGCACCCTCGACGCCTTCCTGCAGGAACACCGCAACCACTACCGCGGCTGACCCGACCCGGATGCCGCCGCCCGGCCCCCGCCGGGCGGTGGCACCAACTCCCTTCGCTGTCGGAGTTATTGACAGCTCATCACTCGCCGCACATCCTTACCGCACGGTAGCACCGCCTGGTAACAACGGCGGAGGGCGACAGCGCCTCCCGTCGGCGCCCCCACGCCCGCCCGGCGGGTGCTCCTCCCCCACCCACCCCACCCGGAGGCACCCCCATGCCGTCGACCGGAACCACCCGCGCCCGCGCCACCCTCACCGCCCTCGCGCTGACCGCCGCACTCGCCGGCACCGTGACCGCCACCGCGAGCCCCGCCGCCGCCCGGACCTCGTACGCCCGCTACGTCGCGCTCGGCGACTCGTACGCCTCCGGCGCCGGCGTGCCCGACCAGATCGACACCGCCTGCACCCGCTCCAGCCGCAACTACCCGTCACTGGTGAGCGCGGCCCTGGCGCCCACCGCCCGGGCCGACGTCACCTGCGGCGGCGCCACCACCGCGCACATGACCACCACCCAGACCGGCTCGGGCGGACCACAGTTCGACGCCCTGACCGCCGACACCGACCTGGTCACCCTCACCATCGGCGGCAACGACATCGGCTTCGCCGACATCATCGTGCGCTGCGCCACCCTCGGCCTGTTCTCCCCCAACGGCGCACCCTGCAAGTCCAGTTACACCAAATCGGGGGTCGACCAGCTCGCCGCGAAGATCGACGCGACGGCCGCCAGGATCGCCGCCACCCTCGACGGCATCCGGCAGCGCTCGCCCGGGGCCACCGTCCTGGTCACCGGCTACCCCGCGATCCTGCCCGACAACGGCACCAACTGCTTCTCCACCGTCTCGATCGCCAAGGGCGACGCCCCCTGGCTGCGCGACACCGAGAAGCACCTCAACGCCGTGATCGCCGCCCAGGCTGCCGGCCACGGCGCCCGCTACGTCGACACCTACACCCCGTCCGTCGGCCACGACGCCTGCAAGCCCACCGGCACCCGCTGGCTTGAACCCCTCTTCGCCAGCGGCGCGGCCCCGTTCCACCCCAACGCCGCCGGGGAACAGTCCATGGCCACCGCCACCCTCGCCGCAGCCGGCTGACCCGCCCCCGGTACCGGTCCCCGCGCCACCCGCCGGGGACCGGCCACCGTGAGGGTCACCGCTTCACCGCTTCACCGCCAGAGCGGTCCGCTGTTCCCGTTCTCCGCGTCCTCGCAGGCCCTGATCCGCTGCTCGACGGCCTGCGCCTCGGCGTACCGCCCCTGCGCCCGCAACTGCGCGGCCCGGGCGCCCATGGCGGCGACGTCACAGCTGACCGTCCCGCCTGCGGCCATTGCTGTTGCGCCCCCGGCGAGCAGCACGGCACCGCCGACGGCCACGGCCAGCGCAAGGCTCGACGCACGACGGAACACAGCCACTCCTCCGACGACCGGGGCCACCTGGCGCGGCCCGCCCTCGAGTCGACCATCCCCCGGCACCCCCGCGCCACGATCCACGCCGACCCGAACGAGTGAACACCTGCGGTCCTGCACACCGCACCGAAGCCACGATGCACATCGCGATGATCAGCCGACCCACGGGCGAATCCACCCCGATGTGGTGTGGCACATGAACCACCATCGCCCCAGTCCAACCGGACGAGACAACGGGGTGAGAGGCCCTCTCTGCACTTCACCACTCTGGCCGGTCCGGCCGTGTCCACCGGCGCAGGCGAGCCCCGACCGCCAGGACACCGGTCGCACGTGAGAGGGCTCAGGCCAACAGGTTGACCCCGGCCCGGAACACGGCCGGCAGCCGGGCTGCGGCCGGCACGATCCCGGCGGCCAGCGCCGGCTGCTCCCTGGCCCACAACAGGGCGCCGGTGAGCATCCGGTAGCCGCGCGAGGCCCGCCGCCAGGCTCGTTCGTACTCCTGCGGCCGGCCGGCGGCCAGGCAGCGCACCACGGCCTCCGCCGAGGCCAGCGCGACCGACACCCCCTCGCCGGTGAGCGCGTCCAGGTAGCCGGCCGCGTCGCCCACCAGCAGGACCCGGCCGTCGCTGCGGGCCGCTGCCCGCTGCCGCAGCGGACCGGCACCGCGCACCGGAGTGCACGGCCGCGCCCCGGCCAGCCGGGCGGCCAGCAGTGGGAAGTCCGCCAACTGCCGGTCGAACGGCGCCCGGTCACCGGTCAGCAGTGCCACCCCCACCAGCTCAGGTCCCAGCGGGGTGACGTACGCCTCGGAACTGGCCGACCAGTACACCTCCACCAGGTCGGTCCACGGCGCCAGCGCGTAGTGCCGGCGCAGGCCGTACCGGGCCGCTCGGCCGGGCGCCGGCGGGCGGTGCAGGCCGAGCGCCCGGCGAGCGGCCGAATGCAGCCCGTCCGCCGCCACCAGGTGACGGGCCGTCAGTCCGGCGGCGACGACGGAGTCCCTGCGCTGCTCGAAGGAACGGATCGGGACCGGCAGCACCCGGACCCCGAGCTCCGCGGCCCGGTCGGCGAGGGCGGTGTGCAGGGCCGTCCGGCGCACGCCCAGGCCGGGACCGGCCCGGAACTCGGCCTCGGCGCTCCGGCTCCCGGCCGCCTCCAGGTACCGGATGCCGCGGAACGGCCTGCCCTGGACGTCCACCTCGATCCGGCGCAGCGCCTCGACGGCGCCCGGCATCAGACCCTCGCCGCAGGCCTTGTCGACCGGGGTCGGGCGCGGCTCGGCGACCACCACCTCCAGGCCGGCCCGGGCGGCGTGGATCGCGGTGGCCAGGCCGGCCGGCCCGCCGCCCGCCACCAGCAGGTCGATCACGGGGTGACGGCCCGACAGGCGGTCAGGGCCGCCTCCTCGCAGCTGATCCGGGTCTTCAGGACGGCCAGGTTGAGCGCACTGAAGCCGAGCGCCGTCAGCCAGGCGGACTGCACCAACGGCAGCGCGAAGCCCTCCACCACCACCGCCAGGTAGTTGGGGTGGCTCAGCCACCGGTACGGGCCGGCGGTCACCAGGGGCAGGCCCGGCACCACGATCACCCGGGTGTTCCAGCGGGAGCCGAGGGTGTGGATGCACCACCAGCGCAGCGCCTGCGCACCCAGCGCAAGGGCCAGCATCGGCCAGCCGAGCAGCGGCAGGAACGGCCGGTCGGCGAGCGCGGGTTCGAGCAGACAGCCCACCAGCAGCCCGGTGTGCAGCAGCACCATCGGCGGGTAGTGACCGCGCCCGTACTCGGTGCCGCCGATGGCCAGGCTCCAGGCGGCGTTGCGGCGGGCCACCACCAGCTCGGCCAGCCGCTCGACGGCCACCAGCAGGATCAGGAGGGTGTACGCGGTCATCGGCCCCTACCAGCGCAGAAGGGTGAGTTCGGAACAGAAGCCGGGCCCGAGCGCGAGCATCAGCCCGTGGGAGCCGGGCGGCGGCGGGGGCGGGGCGAGGGTGTCGCGCAGGATGTGCAGCACCGAGGCGGAGGAGAGGTTGCCGACCGCGGCCAGTGAGCGTCGGCTCAACTCCAGCGCGGCGTCCGGCAGTCCGAGGCGATCGGCGATCGCGTCCAGCACCTTGGGGCCGCCGGGGTGGCAGATCCAGGCGGCCAGGTCGCCGGGTTTGAGGTCGTGCTCGGCCAGGAAGGTCTCCACCTCGGCGCCGACGTGCAGCCGCACCAGCTCGGGGAGTTCGGCGCCGAGCACGATCCGGAACCCGCTGTCGCCGATGTCCCAGCCCAGCAGCCGTTCGGTGCCCGGGTAGAGCCGGCTGCGGCTCGCGACCACGGTGGGGCCCCGGCCGGTCCGGTGCGCCGGGTGCTCGGCGCCGACCGCGAGGAGCGCGCCCGCGCCGTCCCCGAACAGGGCGCTCGCCACCAGGTTGGCGGGCGAGGCATCCCCGCGTTGCAGGGTCAGCGAGCACAGTTCGGTGGAGAGCAGCAGGGCCGCTCCGGCGGGCCGACCGAGCAGGAAGTCGTGCAGTCGTGCGGTACCGGCGACGCCGGCCGCGCAGCCCAGGCCGAAGATCGGCAGCCGCGCGATGTCGGGCCGCAGGCCGAGCCGTTCGACCAGCCGGGCCTCGATCGAGGGGACCGCGATACCGGTCACCGAGGTGGCGACGACCAGATCGATCTCCCCGGGGGTCATACCGCTCTCCGCCAGGGCCTCACCGACCGCCTGCTCGCCCAGGGTCAGGGCAGCCGCGATGAAGGCGTCGTTCGCCTGCCCGAATCCGGTCAACCCCGCGTAGTCGGGCAGTGGCAGGGCCAGGTGACGGGTGGTCACTCCGGCCGACCGGTGCACCCGGTCCAGCAGTGCGCGGCCGTCCCCGTCCGACCGGCGCAGCGTGGCGAGGGCGTCCGTCACCTGCTGCTGCCGGTACCCGTGCGGTGGCACCACGCCGGTCACTGCCACGATTCGGGTCACCGGCCCAGCATAGGCACAGTAGTGACATACCAGGATCAAGCACGTGAATCGGGCGAGTCCCGGCCTAGCATCGGGACATGACGACCCCACAGACTGCACCGGCGCCCACAGCGCCCCGGCTCGGCACTCTGCTCCGGGCCTGCCACCCGGCGCCCGCAGCCGCGGTCACGCTGCTCGCCACCGCCCTCGCCGTCGCCGGCGGTCGCGGGGCGGTGGGGAGCGCTCTGGCCGGTGCCGCGGTGGGCGCCGGCCAGCTGTCGGTCGGCTGGAGCAACGACCTGGTCGACCGGCACCGGGACGCGGCCGCCCAGCGGTGTGACAAGCCTTTGGCCACCGGGGAGTTGACCGCCGGTACGGTCCGGGCGGCGGCCGGCTGGGCACTGGCCTGCTGCGTGCCACTGTCGCTGGCGAGCGGCCCTGCGGCCGGCACCGCCCATCTGGCGGGGGTGGCGGCGGCCTGGGCGTACAACCTCGGGCTGAAGCGGACGGTTCTCTCCTGGGCACCGTACGCGCTGGCCTTCGGACTGCTGCCCGCCTTCGTCACGCTCGGCCTGCCCGGCTCGCCCTGGCCGGCGCCGTGGTTGACAGCGGGGGCCGCGCTGCTCGGCGCCGGTGCGCACTTCGCCAACGTGCTGCCCGATCTGGACGACGACCTGGCGGCCGGCGTGCGGGGACTGCCGCAGCGGCTGGGCCGGGCGTGGTCGGGCGCGGCGGCCGCAGTGTTGCCGGCGGCCGCCTCCGTGGTCCTGGTGACGGGCCCGGCCGGACCGGTGGGGCCGGCCGGGCGGGCCGCGCTGGCGGGCACCGCCCTGCTCACGCTCCCCGCCGTCCTGGCGCCGCGCGGACGCGGACCGTTCCTGGCGGCCATCGCGGTGGCCGCGCTGGACGTGGTGCTCCTGCTGACCCGGCCCTGACCCGCGGGGGCCGGTGGGTCAGGACCTGGCAGGGACATCCGCGCCGCTCCCCGGAGGCTGTCGCAACTACTGCCGGGCTCGCGGTCACCCTCGAACACCGATTTCTTCTGCTCGCCTCGCTCGACTCCCCCCATTCCGATTCCGGCCGCCGGCGGCTACCCGACCCGCGAAGCCATGCGCCGCGCCTTCCGACGGACCCTGAGCGTCTCCCCCGCCCAGTACCGCCGAGAGCTCTGACGCGCACGGGTTCCCACCTCGCCCTACGCGTCGGTCGTCGCCCCCTCGGCACTACGGTTGGTCGCGGAACAGTACGTCAGCAACGAGATCGTCCACCGTGCCGCCGCCCACCGGCCCCCGGCGCTCGACGACGCGGCCGAGGAGCACCATGGCTTCCCCCTTCACCGACCCGGCCTTCTACGCGGACCGGTACCCCACCTACGCGGCCCTGCGGAAGCGCTCGCCCGTGCTCCGACTGCCCCTCGACGGCGGCACCGGACCGGCCGCCGTGGTCACCGGCTTCGACCAGGCCAGAGCCGCGCTCGCCGACCCCGCGCTGTCGAAGGACACCGCCGCGTTCTTCGCCGACCGCCCGTCAGGACGCTCCCTGCACCCCGCGCTGGCCACCACCATGCTCAACAGCGACCCGCCCGACCACACCCGGCTGCGCCGCCTGGTCACCCGGGCGTTCACCCCGGCCACGGTCGACGCGCTGCGCCCCTATGTCGCCGCGCTCGCCGAGCAGTTGGCCGAGAGCTGGGCGCCCGGGCAGCGCGTCGACCTGGTCGAGGGCTTCGCGGCACCCCTGCCGGTCACCGTGATCTGTCAGCTCCTCGGAGTGCCGACGAGCGACCGGCAGCGCATCCGCCGGTGGTCGACGGACCTGTTCGCGACCGGGGACCACCAGCGGATCGACGCCGCCTCCCACGCACTGGCCGACTACCTGACCGAGCTGGTCGCGGCCAAGCGCCGTGACCCGGACGAAGCCCTGCTGTCCGCGCTGGTCGCCGTCCGCGACGGCGACGGCGACCGGCTCAGCGAACAGGAGTTGGTCTCGCTGGCGGTACTGCTCCTGGTGGCCGGGCACGAGACGACCACCGCCGCGATCGGCAACGCCGTCCTGGCACTGCTGCAGCACCCCGGCCAACTGGAGCTCCTGCAGTCCGGCCCGCACCGGATCGCGGCCGCCGTCGACGAGCTGCTGCGCTTCGACTCCCCGGTCAGCATCGCCACCTGGCGCTGGGCACCCGGGCCGGTCCGGATCGGCGGGACGGACGTACCGGCGGGCAGTCCGGTCTTCGTCAGCCCCGGCGCCGCCAACCGCGATCCGGCCAGGTTCCCGGACCCGGACCGGCTCGACCTGGACCGGGAGGCCCGTTCCCACCTCGCGTTCGGGCACGGCATCCACCGCTGCCTCGGCGCACCGCTCGCGCAGGCCGAGATCGAGATTGCCCTACGGGTGCTGCTGGAGCGTTTCCCGGACCTACGACTGGCCCAGCCGGTCGACCAACTCAGCTGGCGGCACTCGCGGCTGGTCCGAGGGCTGGAGTCACTGCCCGTCCTGCTGTAGGACGACGGCGGCCCGGCCACCGTCACCACTGGGCAGCCGAGCGACGAGACGGCCACCGGGCAGGGGCGAACCGTGCAGACTGGGGTGATGAACCTGGGGGCGGAGCATGACGAGGCTGACTGGGACGATCACGGGGCCCTCCGGACCGCGTTGAGACGTACCGCCGACGAACTCGGCCTCACCCTGCCCGAGTCGGCACGGGAGTGGGGTCCCCTCGCGGAGTACGTCGACACGGGGATCGGTCGGCGCGTGATGGTGTACCCGCCCAAAGGGCAGCGGGCCTTCCAGGTGAACCTTCAGGCCAAGAGCACCCGGCTGGCCTGCGGATGGACCGCGGACCTGGCCGACGTGATCAGGGCGACGGCAGCCTGGATTAGCGGTGCGGGGCTGGAGCAGACCCGAGCACACTCCCCGTTCATCCGGTTCAGGCCCTGGGCCCTCGCCCACGAGCAGGAGCCCCTCGACGCCGTCGAGTTGGCGTGGTGCAGCAAGCTCGACCGTGTCCACATGCCACCGGACGACCGGCACCCGCGCGCCCACGCCCTGCTGGCTGCGGCCTACGCCCAGCCGGCCCTGCGTCAACTGATGCCGGTCAACAGCCACTTCAACCTCTGGTTCTCCACCACTGTCGACGGGTGGATGAAGACTCGGGTCGGGTACCTCATCTGCCCCTACGACGAGGGCCGCTACGGGGTGCACAGCGAGAGCGGGCTCGTCGCACGCACCGAGACGCCGGAGGAAGCCGTCGCCCTCGTGGTGGCCGCCCTCCCGCCGGACCTCGGACCGGCCAGGTGAGGCGCGCCGAGGACCGCGGGCAGCGCGCGACCCGCTCAAGGTGATCACCACCGCCGCCAACGTCAACGACATCACCCGGACCCTCACCCTGGTCGACGCCGTGCCACCCGCTGGCGGCCGACCGGGCAGGCCCCGTCAACGCCCGCAGGCTCTGCTCGGAGACCAGGCCGACGACAGCAGGAACGTGCGCCGGGAGCTGATCAGGCGTCGGGTCCTGCCCGCGACCACCCGGGCCCGCCGACACCGCATCGCAGGCCCTGGGCTGCCGGGGCATCAGCCGCATCGGGGCGCGAGGAACTGCGCGAGGCGGAAGGTGCGGCGCCGTCACTTCCGGTGTCGTACCGTTCCCCGCGCCTCGGTGGTTACCCCGCTGCCCACCTACTGGCGACCTGGTCCGCTGCGGGGAGCCAGTCACGTTCCGGGCGGTACTCCAGCCAGCGGCGGCGGCCGCCCACCTCGGCGAAGCGGCGCAGGAGTTCGGTGACCCCCGGTTCCTGCCGGTTCCGGCACCACACCAGTGACCAGGCGTAGAGCGGGGTGGGCTCGACCAGGGGCACGGCAGCCAGGCGGGAGCCTGCGGGGAGCGGCAGTTCGGCGGGCAGCAGGGTGAAGGCGTCCGGCGTGGTCCGGACCCGCCCCAGGAAGTGCTCGGGGCCCAGGTTGGCCTCGCCGGGCAGCATCGGGACGCCGAAGTGCTCGGCGAACCGCTGGAGGAAGTCGAGCCGTTCGGCCGTGGCGGGGAGGAGCAGCCGCAGGCCCGCCAGTTCGGCCGGTCGCAGAGCGTCCGCCCGGGCGAGCGGGTGGTCGGCGGCGAGTACCGCGTCCACCGGCTCCAGGCGGACCAGCCGGTGGGCGAGCGGCTCGTCCTGACCGTGCGAGGAGCGGCCGTCCGGGGAGCGGTGGAAACGCCCGAACCCGGCGTCGCTCTCCCCACGGAGCAGCGCGCCGGCCACCCCGGGCAGATCCCGGCCCGGGCCGACCTCCACGTGCAGCGGCGGCGGGAGGTCGAGAACCTCCCGGACGGTGCGCAGCGGGGCGAACAGGTGCCCCCAGACGTCGAGTCGTACGGGCCGTGGCGACTGCCGCAGGGCCGCCACTGCGGCGTCCCCGGCGGTCAGCAGCGCGCGGGCCGGAGCCAGGAACCGGGCGCCGGCCTCGGTGAGTTCCACGGTTCTGCCGCCGCGCTCGAACAGCCGGGTGCCGAGTGTCTCCTCCAGCCGGGAGATCCTTTTGGAGACCGCTTGCTGAGTGAGCGTCAGCTGCTCGGCCGCCCTCCGGAAGTGCAGCGTCCCGGCGGTCGCCACGAAGGCGCGCACCTGGGCGAGATCGAGATCCGGATCGGCAGTCACGACGGTCATCCTGGCCGACAACCACCGGTTGTCAAAGCCCTCGTCCGGTTGTTGGACCGGCCTCCGGCCTGCCCGGTTAGCTGAACACCAGCCGGGCGGCACCGGCCGAAGCACAGCGGGAGACGAGGAACGATGAAGGCATTCGTGGCCACCGGCCGGCCCGACGAGCCGGTACTCCGGACCGAGGTGCCGGAGCCGCAACCGGGGCCCGGTGAGGTGCTGGTGAAGGTGGACGCGTACTCGGTGAACCGGGGCGAAACCTTCCAGCTGGAGCAGCCGGAGGCTGGTTGGCGGCCCGGGAAGGATGTGGCGGGGCTGGTGGTCCAGGCCGCGGCGAACGGCTCCGGTCCTGCTGTCGGCGAGCGGGTGGTGGCACACCCGGCGTCGGCCGGCTGGGCGGAGTACGTGGCAGTGTCGAGCGGTTCGCTGGCGCGGCTGCCGGGCGAGGTCTCCGCCGTCCGGGCGGCGGCGCTGCCGCTGGCTGGGTTGACGGCGCTCCGGCTGCTCCGGGCCGCAGGCTGTGTCGCCGACCGGCGCGTGCTGCTCACCGGGGCCTCCGGCGGTGTCGGGCACTACTTCGTCGAACTCGCCGCCGCGGCGGGCGCGTCGGTGACGGCCGTCACCGGCTCGGGGGAGCGCGGTGCCCGGCTGGCCCAGCTCGGCGCGGCCGCCGTGATCCGGGAGGTCGCCGCGGCGGAGGGCCCCTTCGACCTGGTGCTGGAGTCGACCGGTGGGGCGGGCCTGGCTGCAGCCCTGTCCCGGCTCGCGCCGCGTGGCGAACTGATCTGGTTCGGCCAGGCCGGCCGCGAGCCCGCACTGCTGAACTTCTTCGACTTCTTCGCGGGCCCGGTCTCGGCGACCGTCCGGCACTTCAGCTACGCCGACCACGACGCCCCGGACGCGGCCGATCTGGAGACCCTGGTCCGGCTGGTGACCGAGCAGCGGCTGCACCCCGAGATCGGCGTGGTCGAGGACTGGAGCCGTACCGCCGACGTCCTGGCCGATCTGCGCGACCGCAAGGTCCGCGGCAACGCCGTTCTGACCCTCTCCTGAACCCCCACCGAATTCCGATCCGAAGGAGCATCAGATGACCGACCCCCGCACCGCCGTGGTCCGCTACGTCACCGCCGTCGCCGAGGGTGACCTGGACGCCGTGGTCGCCGCCTTCGCCCCCGACGCCACCTGGGAGTACCCGGGCGACCTCCCGATCAGCCGCACCTGGCAGGGCCGGGACGCCATCGTCGACGACTTCCTCGGCGGGGTGGGCCGCCTCTTCGCTCCGGACGGCGCCCCGGTGGTCGCCCTGACCAGCGTGATCGCGGAAGGAGATCGAGTGGTCGCCGAGTGGACGGCCAAGGGCGCGGCCGCCAACGGCCGCACGTACGACAACGTCTGCCTGGGCATCTTCACAGTGCGGGACGGCCTGATCATCTCGGTTCGCGAGTACACCGACACGCAGTACGTCGGGCGGTCGCTCTTCGCGACGGAGTGACGACCGCAGGGGCAGGCGGGGGCGTCTCCTGGAGGGTTGCCCGGTCGCTTACCGGCGGGGCCGCTCAGCACAGGCCAAGCCGTGCGTGGCGCGGCCGACCTGGCGGCCTGCTCGATCTTCGCGCAGTGGGCTGAGCCTGCCATGGGCTGCTCATGGTCTCAAGATCCCGTACGTGGTCCGCAACGACTGGCGGAGCCGAGGCCCGGCCATGGCCACCGCCCTGACCTGCGACCGGAAGCTCGCGAGACGTGCCACGTGAGACAACCTCTTGAACGGCCGAATCAGCACGTCGGTCACGGCTGACCAGCCATCACATACGAGATCGCGTGACGAGCTCCGAGCAGATCAGGTGCATGGACTGGTCGAGCTCAGCTGTCCGGTAACACCCGTCCTGCGTGACTTCCCTCGTCCAGGATCCGACGCAGGGTCTCGCGGCCTGTCGCCGGGACGACAGCCCGGACCACCAGGTGCCCGATCCGGCGGATGCCTCCGGGCCGAGCGGACCAGGGAGCGGACCGGGGCGTCGACCGGATGCAGCGCGGACCGGGGCGCCGACAGGGGTGGCATCCGTGGCCGGTGCACTCATCTGATCATGCAGGCGCCGTCTGCGGCGCAATCGGCGACAGCCGGTCCGACCTACCGCCGTTCGCGTCCGTGGGGATGAGCCCGTCGTCCGGCCCCGGCCAGGGATCGACTGGATACCCCGACCGCGAGGTCTACCCTGCTGGCTGTGAGAGAGACGCAAGCCTTCAAGGACGCGGTGGCGGCGACCCTGGCCGAACTGGCACGCCTCGGCATCACGGTCCGGCCCGGGACAGTGGCCGACACCATCGAACGGAACATCAGCACCGTGGCCGGCCGACTGGGGATCCCGGAGCACTCCGCCTGGCGCTACTTCGACGCGGCCGCACTTGCCGGAGCCATCGCGCGGCGGCGCCGGGCGGCCCTGCACCATGCCGACCCCCGGGACGTGGGCCAGGCACCCCTGCCCCCGTTGAACAACCCCGAACTGGCCCTGCTCCTGGCCGGTTTCCCCGACCAGCTCGCGGAGAACGGCGGGGACCTCTACGCCGCTCTCCTCAACGTGCTGGTCAACGCCTGGTTGGCCGGTCACCTCCACGGCGAGGACGGCTGCACCGGTTGCGACGGCAGTCGCGGCCCCTCCGGCCATGACTGGCAGGCCCGCATGGACGCCATCACCAGCCTGGCCCCGGACATCACCCGGTGGTTCGATCGCGACGTGTGGACCGCCGCGCTCCAGGACACCGGATTCGGCGTCACCCGCAACTGAGAACCGACGGGACGGACCTCCGGTCAGACCGGTGGGATGCCCAACAGCGGCCCGCCCGACCACACCCGGCTGCGCCGCCCGGCAACCCGGGCGTCCACCCCGGCCACGGCCGACGCGCTGCGCCCCCATGTCGCCGCGCTCGCCGCGCAGTTGGCCGAGAGCTGGGCGCCCGGACAGCGCGTCGACCTGGTCGAGGGCTTCGCGGCACCCCTGCCGGTCACCGTGATCTGTCAGCCCCTCGGAGTGCCGACGAGCGACCGGAAACCACAACCTGAGAGCTCCACCGAACCAAGAACGGTTCAAGCCCGGAGCGTGAACACATCGGGCGGAAGAGGCCATCCGGTTCCCGGGGAACCCCGGCCGCCTCCAGCCGGGGTTCCTCGGGACGGTGAGCATGAGCCGGGCCGGGCGGGACACCCGTCCCGCAGGTCGGTCGGGCTGGTCAGCGCTGCAGGGTCAGGACGCCCGGCCGCCACGGCAGTTGGTCGTAGGGGCCGCTCGCGGAGGGGGACTTGCCCTGGTAGAGGAGTTGCAGATTGCAGGGGTCGATGGTCATGGTCTGGTCGGGGTTGGAGCGCACCAGGTCACCGTGACTGATGTCGTTGGTCCAGCCCGCTCCGCTGTTGGCCTTGCCCGCGAACGGGTTGCCCTCGCTGCCGGCCTGCGGAGTCCACGTCCCGCTCAGGCCGGACGCGGTGAAGGACCGGAAGTAGCGCCCGTTCGCACCCATTGCCTCGACGATCATGAGGTACTGGTTCTGGCCCTTGACCTTGTAGACCTGCGGCGCCTCGAACAGGTTGGCCGTCGTGTCGCTCAGGACCGTGGTGTAGGAGGAGCCGAAGCTGCCCGGGAAGTTCCCGATCGGCATGCTCGCCCGGTAGATCTTGCCGTTGTCACCGGCGAAGAACAGGTACATGTTCTGGTCGTCGGCGATCAGGGTCTGGTCGATCGGGCCGGTGCCGGAGTTGGGGATGCTGCCGGTGAACAGCGGCTGGGGCGCGGACCAGCCGTTGGGGTTGGTCGGGTCGCTCGAAGTTCGGTAGCTGAACGGCCACGCACCCCACTGGTACGCCAGTACCCAGATGTTCTTGGGCGCGAAGTAGAACAGCGTGGGCGCGACCGCGGCCTGGCTCATCCCGCTCTGGCCCGTCGAGGCCATCTCGGACCAGTTGGTGAAGGGGCTGAACACCATCGAGCCGTACGACGACCCGTTCACGTTCGACGCGTAGACCAGGTGCTTGCCGTTGTGCACCACGCTGGTGAAGTCCTTCACCGAGGCCCACCCGTTGGCCGGCTCTGCGAGCGCACCGGTCGAGGACCACCGGTAGGCGGACGGAAGGGCGCAGCTGCCGCCGGTCGGCGTCGGAGTCGGATTCGAACCCCCGGACAGGCCGGTCCACTTCTGGTTGCCGCCACCGTTGCAGGTCCAGAGCTGCACCGCCGTGCCGTTGGCCGTACCGGCGCCCGAGACGTCCAGGCAGAGGCCGGACTCGACGCCGACCACCGTACCGTCGGCGTTCACCCGCCACTGCTGGTTCGCCCCGCCGCTGCAGGACCAGATCTGCACCCGGGTCCCGGCAGTGGTGGCGTGGTCGGGGACGTCCAGGCACTTGTTGCCGTAGACCGTCAGCGCGTTGCCGGACGTCGCCGTCCAGAGCTGGTTGGTCCCACCTGAGCAGTCGTAGATCTGCAGGAGCGCGCCGTCGCTCTGGCTGACGTTGGTCACGTCGAGACAGCGGCCGGAACCCGTGCCGCGCAGGGCGCCGCTGGTGGCCGCCTGGGCCGGGCCGGCCACCAGCATCGCGGCCGGCGCCACCAAGGCGGCGACCACGGCGGTCAGTATCAGGGACAGCCGCCTACGGCTGGATTTCTCTCTGCGCATCAGGACCTCCTGTGGGAACGGACGGGGCTGTCACGCGGCGATTTCACCGCTCACCTGCGCGTGCCGCCCCGAGCGCGCGCGGGCGAGGTGGGCCGGTCGGCCGGTGCCGGGTCTCCGGCACCGGCGTGCGGCTCAGCTCACCTGAAGTTCCAGTGCTGGTTGGCGCCGCCGTTGGAGTCCCAGATCTGGACGGGGGCGCCGTTGGCGGTCTGGCCGCCGGGGATCTCCAGCGCCCGGCCGCTGGCGACGTTGGTCAGCGTGTAGGAGCCGTCGCCGTTCGGGTCGGCCCGCCAGTGCTGGTTGGCACCGCCGCTGGCGTCCCAGACCTGCGTCCTGGTCCCGTTCGCCGCCTGGTTCCCCGGCTGGTCGAGCACCCGGCCGCTGGCGAGGTTGGTCAGGGTGTAGGAGCCGTCGCCGAGCCGGTCGGCCCGCCACTGCTGGTTGGGGCGGCCGCCGGCGTCCCAGACCTGGAGTTGGGTGCCGTTGCCGTTCTGGCCCGCGGGCTGGTCGAGCACCCGTCCGGCAGCCACGGCGGAGAGCGTGTAGACGGCGCCGGAGACGATGCCCCCGCCCGGCGTGCCGCTGCCGCCGCCGAGGGCGGCCAGGGTCGCGCCGTAGGCGGGCTTCTTGTTACCGCTGTTGTCGAAGAGCAGCGGGTTCTCGCCACCGCGCCACGAGTCGCTGTCCCGGATGCCCCACACCGTGATGCCGGTGCAGCGGGCGACGGCGAGGCAGGCCCTGACGGTGTCGGCATAGGCGGTGGTGGACGCCTGGGCGATGTCGAGCTCGGTGAGCTGGACGTCCACGCCGAGCGCGGCGAAGCTCGAGATCGTGGTCCGGAAGTTCGCCGGCGGGCCGCCGGCGCCGAAGTGGCTCTGCAGGCCGACGCAGTCGATGGGCACGCCACGGGACTTGAAGTCCTTGACCATGCGGTAGACGCCCTGGGTCTTGGCGTCGGTCCAGTTCTCGATGTTGTAGTCGTTGTAGCAGAGCTTGGCCGCCGGGTCGACGTTCCGGGCGGTGCGGAACGCCTCCTCGATGAAGCCGTCGCCGAGCAGGTTCTGGAAGACGGAGCTGCGGTGCTGACCGCTGCCCCCGTCGGCGAAGGCCTCGTTGACCACGTCCCAGGCGTAGATCTTGCCCTTGTAGTGGTTCATCTCGGTGGTGATGTGATTGCCCATCACGCTGCGCAGGGTGTTCGCGTCGCCGATCGAGCCGACCCAGCCAGGCAGTTGGGAGTGCCAGACCAGGGTGTGGCCGCGCATCCGCTGGCCCTGCGCGGTGGCCTGGCTGACGATCCGGTCGGCCGCGCCGAAGGTGAACGATCCACGGGACGGCTCGACGGCGTCCCACTTCATCTCGTTCTCCGGGGTGACCATGGTGAATTCCCGGTTGAGGACGCCGGTGTAGGTCGGGTCGCCGAGCCGGCCGGCGGCCACCGCGGTGCCGAAGTACCGGCCGGTGTCGGCCGCCGCCGTCCCGAGCGTCGTCCCGGCGGCCTGGGCCACCGGGCCCACGGCGACGACCGGGAGTGCGAGGGCGGCCAGGCAGACGGCTGCCGTCAGAGAATTGCGGAGACGGGATTTCCTGTCGAACCGTGGCATGACGGATCGCTCTCCTTGGGGTGGGGGAACCTGAATGCCGGTGGGGCCGACAATTCGCCTGTTAGCGCTAACAATTGACGTCGCAACGCGGCCCTGACCGACATGTCCAGGTGAAGCGTCGTCAATGCGTGGCACGCATTCGGCCGCAGCACGCCGGAATGGAACGGAAGGGTGGCGCGGCGGCGCACGGAGCCGATCTACTGCCAACAGTGGCTGCCCGGAAACCGGTTGGTGCGCAGGGTGGTGGCCCGCGGCTGCCCGATTTTGTCGACGGCGCCAGTGTTGGCCCGTACCTGACGGGATGTCAACACTTTCGACCGAGGTTTCGTGACTCCCTCCCTGCCATCGACCGCATCCACGCAGGCCAGGGGCGTGAGAGTCAGCGCGAGCCCGCGACGTTGATCAGCTTCTCGCCAGGCCCTCGAAAGTTTCGACGCCATCGGGAGAGCGGCGCCGACCGACTCTCGCAGGGTCAACTCGGCGTCGCGGCCGCCAGGTTGGGCGTGCATCGGTATTGCTTTCACGGTGACGACACCCCACCATAATCAACGCTCAAAACAAATTCGGCCGGAGAGGTCCCATGTCCCGTTCCCGCTCCCTCAAGTACCGTTTGATCACCCTCGTTTCCTTGGTCGGTCTCGCACTCGGCCTGGGTCTCCCGGCCACCACGCCGGCGGCCGCGGCCTCGCTGACCCAGGTCACCGGTTTCGGTACGAATCCGACCGGCCTGGCCATGCACCTGTACGTACCGAACAACGTCAGGGCCAACCCCCCGGTCCTCCTGGCGCTGCACGGGTGTCAGGGAAGCGGGCCCTACCTGTACTCGAGCACCGACTTCGCCTCGCTGGCCGACCGGTACGGCTTCCTGGTCATCTATCCGTCGACGCCCGGCGCGAGCTGCTGGGACGTCTCCTCCGACCAGGCCCTGACCCGCAACGGCGGCAGTGACCCGGTCGGGCTGATGTCGGTGATCACCTACGTCGAGCAGCGCTACGGCGGCAACCCCAACGCCGTGTACGTGACCGGGCAGTCGTCCGGCGCGATGATGACGGACGTGATGCTCGCCGACTACCCCGACGTGTTCCGGGCGGGCGCGGCGTTCATGGGCGTGCCCTACCGCTGCTTCTACACCGGCTCCGTGCGCGGCTGGAACTCCGACTGTGCCCAGGGCCGGGTGTCCAGGACCCCGCAGCAGTGGGGCAGCCTGGTCCGCGACTCGGCCCACCCCGGCTACACCGGCCCGCGTCCGCGCGTGCAGCTGTGGTACGGAACCGCCGACACCATCCTGAACCACAACAACCTCGGCGAGCAGATCAAGCAGTGGACCGACGTCCTCGGCGTGAGCCAGACCCCGTCGGCCACTGACTCCCCCGCGGTCGACTGGACCCGTACGCGGTACGGCAACAGCTCCGGCACCACCCAGGTCGAGGCGTACAGCCTGGCCGGACTGGGACACGAACTGCCGGTGAAGGGCTCCACGATGGCCGCCCGGGCCATCAGCTTCATGGGCCTGGACGCCGGGTCACCCGGCGGCGGTACGACCGGCGCGCTGCGCGCGGTGGACGCGGGCAAGTGCCTGACCGATACGGACCAGGCCCTGGGCACCCAGCAGCAGGTACACACCTGCGACGGCGGCGCGAACCAGACCTGGACCCGGACCGCGTCGAACCAGCTGACCGTGACCGTGGGCGGCAGCACGCTGTGCCTGGACGCCAGCGCCAAGGGCACCGCGAACGGCACCAAGGTGGTGGTCTGGTCCTGCAACGGCCAGCCGAACCAGCAGTGGCAGGTGAACGCGAACGGCACCGTCATCGGGGTGCAGTCAGGGCTCTGCCTGGACGTGGCCGGTCTGGCCACCGCCGACGGCACGCCCGTCCAGCTGTGGAGCTGCAGCGGCGGCCGGAACCAGCAGTGGACGCTGGGCTGACCTGCCACCAACCCCTGGATGTGCGAGAGCACTTCCACTTCTCCGCCCCACCCACCGGAGGAAACCATGCGCACGTCCGTCCGTACGGCCTCGGCACTGCTGGCCGGAGTCCTCACCGCCGGTCTCGCCGTGATCAACACCGGTACCGCCCACGCGGCCGATCCGACCACCATGACCAGCGGCTTCTATCTCGACCCCGACAACTCCGCCCTGCGTTGGGCCAACGCCAACCCCGGTGACGGGCGGGCGACGGCGATCCGCTCCTCGATCGCCGACACCCCGGCCGCCCGCTGGTTCGGCAACTGGAGCGGCGACATCGGCTCGGCGGCCGGCGCCTACGTCGGCCGCGCCGACTCCTACGACAAGCTGCCGGTCCTGGTCGCGTACAACATCCCCAATCGGGACGTCTGCGCCGGCCAGTCCGGTGGCGGCGCGGGCAGCCGGGCCGCGTACGACAGTTGGATCGCGGCCTTCGCCGGCGGCATCGGCAACCGTCCGGCCCTGGTCGTGCTCGAACCCGACGCCCTCGGCCACGAGAGCTGCATGACGTCCGGTCAGGTCACCGAGCGCAACGCCATGCTCAGGAACGCCATCGCCCAGTTCAAGGCCAAGGCCCCCAACACCTGGGTCTACCTGGACGCCGGGAACCCCGGCTGGATCGGCGCCTCCACCATGGCACAGCAGCTCGCCGCCGCCGGGGTCGGCGAGGCCCACGGCTTCTCACTGAACGTCTCCAACTACTTCCGCACCGACCAGGACGGCTCCTACGGCAACGCGGTCAACTCCGCCCTGAGCTCCTACGGCTACACCAAGCCCTTCGTGGTCGACACCAGCCGCAACGGCAACGGCTCCGACGGCCAGTGGTGCAACCCGGCCGGCCGCCGGATCGGCGCTCCGCCCCAGCGCGGCGGCGGTGCCGAGATGCTGCTGTGGATCAAGATCCCCGGCGAGTCCGACGGCAACTGCGGTGCCGGCGCCGGCTCCTCGGCGGGACAGTTCCTGCCGGAGGTCGCCTACAAGATGATCTACGGCTACTGATCCGCACCCCCTCCCGGCTCCGGACCGACCCCCCTGCGGTCCCGGGCCGGGCCCGGTCCACCGAAAGGAACCCCGTGCGTATCCCCCTGCACCGATCCGTCCTGACCGCGAGCACACTCGCCCTGGTGCTCGGCGGCACCGCCCCGGCCTCCGCCGAGTCGAGCACCGCGCCGGCCTCGCACACCCTGCCGGCCAACTCCCGCTTCTACGTCGACCCGGCCGGCGACGCCGCCCACCAGGCGGTGACAGACCTGCTGCACCACGACTTCGAGGGCGCCAGGTCCATGGCGGAACTGGCCAGTTGGCCGGAGGCCGCCTGGTTCACCGATGGCACTCCGGCGCAGGTCGAGTCCCGGGTACGCAGCCTGGTGCGGCGGGCCGAGCTGACGCGTACCGTTCCGGTCCTGGTGGCGTACAACATCCCGCTGCGCGACTGCTCGCAGTACTCCTCCGGCGGTGCGCAGTCGGACGCCGCGTACCGGGCCTGGATCGACGCCTTCGCCCGGGGGCTCGGCCGGAGCAAGGCCGTCGTCGTGCTGGAGCCGGACGGGCTGGCCAACCTTCCCTCCGACTGCGGCCCCGACAGCGACCCCACCGGCACCCTCACCAGCGGCCGCCTCGCCGACCTCGACCATGCGATCGACGCACTGGAGCGGCAGCCGAACAGCGTGGTCTACCTGGACGCCGGCAACAGCCACTGGCGCGGCGTCGGCGACATCTCGCGGCGGCTGATCCAGGCGGGGGTCGGTCGCACCCAGGGGTTCTCGCTGAACGTCTCCAACTACCTGGGCACTGACCTGGGCACCCATTACGGCACCTGGGTCTCCCAGTGCCTGTGGTTCGCCACCAAGGGCCCGGACTGGGCCAAGGGCCACCCCGACTGGTGCGCCGGACAGTACTACTCCCCGACGGCGCCGAACGACGGACAGCCGGGCAACTCGGTGAACGTGGACGACCCGGCCACCTGGCACTGGACCGACGAGTGGTTCCAGCAGAACGTCGGCACCCCGCCCGTGCCGGAGCTCACCCACCTGGTCGTCGACACCAGCCGCAGCGGCCAAGGCGCCTGGACCCCGCCCGTCGGCAAGTACGACGGCGACCCGCAGACCTGGTGCAACGCCCCCGGTCGCGGCATCGGCAACCGGCCGACCGCGGACACCGGCGTCCCACTCGTGGACGCCTATCTGTGGATCAAGACCGTCGGCCAGTCCGACGGGCAGTGCAACCGCAGCATCCCGGGCGGCACCATCGACCCCGAGTACGGCGTCGTCGACCCCCCGGCCGGCGCCTGGTGGCCGGAGCAGGCCAAGGCCCTGGTCCGGAACGCCAACCCGGCCCTGGAGTTCAACCTCCCCTGACCCCGATCTCCAGCTCGCCGAAAGGGCGTCAGCACGCGGCAGCCTTTCCGTCCCCGGCGGCAACAGCGGGGTGTGCCGGGCAGACCGCCGTCCGGCCCCCCGTGCCGGGCCCTGTCACGCCACCGGCGACAGCTACCGGGTGGCGGCCTCGGACGGCGCGCTTCCGTCCGGGGCGGCTTCGGCTCGGCACGGTGAGGACCCGCACTCGCTCGCCTGCGGCAGCCGTCCTCGTTCACCACGTCCCAGCCGTACAGCTTGCCCTTGTGGTGACCCGCCGTGGTCCCGAAGGGCCGAAACTTTCGGGGCCTCCGTCGGCGTCAGCGGTGATCCGAGGACCCGTCTGATCCACCGTCAACCGTCCGGGAGGGATTTCGCGGCGGGGCGGTGCTGCTGCGCTCGACCAGGCTGGTGGCCAGGTCCACCCGCAGCGCGCCGGGCCGGGTGCCCCGGGCCAGGTCGATCACCATGCGGGCGGCGACCTCGGCCATCTCGGTCAGCGGCTGGCGGACGGTGGTCAGCGGTGGGCCGACCCAGCGGGCCGGCGGCAGGTCGTCGAAGCCGACCACGCTGAGGTCCTCGGGGATGCGCAGCCCCAACTCACGGGCGGCTTCGTAGAGCCCCAGGGCCTGCAGGTCGTTCCCGGCGAAGACGGCCGTCGGCCGGTCCGGCAGGGTCAGCAGGTCGAGCCCGATCCGGTGGCCCGCCTCGTGGTGGAAGTCGCCCTCGCGGACCAGTTCAGGGGCGTAGGCGATACCCGCGATGTCGAGCGCGGCCCGGTACCCGTCGGCCCGCGCCCGGGCGCACATCATCCGGCCCGGCCCACCGATCAGGCCGATCCTGCGGTGGCCGAGGTCGACCAGGTGCCGGGTGGCGGCGAGGCCGCCGTCCCAGTTGGTGGTGCCGACGGCGGGCACCCCCTGGCCGGGGTCGCCGGCCGGATCCAGCACCACGAACGGGATGCCGCGGCCGGCCAGTTGCTCCTGCTGGGAGCGGTCCAGACCGGACAGGACCAGCAGGACACCGGTGGGGCGGCGGGCAAGCACCCCGTCCACCCACGACTGGCCCGGGGTGAGCCGCCCGGAGGACTCCGAGAGCACGATGCTCAGACCCTCCTCGCGCGCCACGTTCTCGACGCCGCGGATCACCTCCATCGCCCAGGAGCTCTCCAACTCGTGGAAGACCAGGTCGAGCAGCGGGCTGGTCCGGGCGCCGCCGCGCCGCCGGTAGCCGTGCCGGTGCAGCAGTTCCTCCACCCGCTCCCGGGTGGCCGGGGCGACATCGGCCCGGCCGTTCAGGACTTTCGAAACAGTCGGGGCCGAGACACCGGCCTCCTGCGCGATCTCGGCGAGCGTCGCGGCTCTGGTCACCAGATCCTCCTGCACTGCCCCATCGGGCGAACTCCGCTGCTGTGGTTGTTCGTACGGCACGGATGCTAGCCGGTCGACCGGTCGACCGGTCGGTGGCCGGATCCGCCGGACCCCTTGACTGGCGGCAGGGGCGGCTCTAAGTTTCCCACAACATTCGGCACTTTCATCGCAACATTCGCATGATAGGCAGAGTATGGGATCGAGATTCACCGCGACCGCTGCGGCCACCGTCCTCGTCCTGGGCATGACCGCGGCCTGCGGTTCGGGCGGCTCCTCCTCCGACGCGGGCTCAGGGACGATCCGCGTGCTGGTGTACGGCGACGCCACCAACAAGGTCGAGAAGCAGATTGTCGAGACCTTCAACAGGACCTCCAAGGTCAAGGTGGTGCTGGACACCGTCCCCGGCGCCGACTACCAGCAGAAGCTGCAGACCGTCATCAACACCCCGCAGGCCCCGGACGTCTTCTTCAACTGGGGCGGCGGCTCCATCCAGCCCTTCGTCAAGGCCGGACTGCTGCTCCCGCTGGACGACTTCATCGCCCGGGACCCGGGGCTGAAGGACAACTTCCTGCCCTCGGTGTTCAACTCCGCGACGGTGGACGGCAAGCCGTACGGCGTCCCGATGCGCGGCACCCAGCCGGTGCTGCTGTTCCACAACAAGAAGGTGCTGGCCGAGGCCGGTCTGACCCCGCCGACGACCTGGGACGAACTGATCGCCGCCAGCCGGACCCTGAAGGCCAAGGGCGTCACACCGATCGCCCTCGGCGGCGCCGACCGCTGGCCGACCCTGATGTGGTTCGAGTACCTGTACGACCGGGTCGCCGGGCCCGGCCTGTTCCGGAAGGCGGTGAACGGCGACCCGTCCGCCTGGGCGAGCGAGGACAGCCGCAAGGCGCTGACCACCCTGCGGGAGCTGGTCGACGCCGGCGCGTTCGGCAGCAACTTCGACTCCGTCAAGTTCACCGACGGCGGCTCCCCCGCCCTGGTGGCCAAGGGCAAGGCCGCCTTCGAGCTGATGGGCTCCTGGTACTACTCCACCCAGCAGGACGGCAACCCGGAGTTCACCAAGTCGGGCCTCGGCTACACCGGCTTCCCGACCGTGAACGGCGGCAAGGGCGACCCGGCCGACGTGGTCGGCAACACCAACAACTTCTACTCGGTGCTGAAGAAGACCAAGCACCCCGAGGCCGCCGCCGCCTTCCTGAAGCTGATGTACTCCGACGAGTTCGTCAAGGCCCAGCTCGCCGTCGGCAACCTGCCGACCACCGGCAACACCGTCGACTTCCTGGACACCGCGGCCAGCCCGGCGTACTCCAAGTACCAGTTCGAGCTGGTCAAGGCCGCCCCGTCGTTCCAGCTCTCCTGGGACCAGGCCTACCCGCCGAGCGCCGGCACCCCGATGCAGGCCGCCGTCCAGCAGTTCTTCAACGGCAAGCTCGACGCCGACGGTTTCGTCAAGGCCATGCAGGCCTTGCCCGACGCATGACGTCCACCCCGAAGTCCGGCGCTGGGGTGACCCGCCCGGGCTTCCTCTGGGCGGCACCCGCCGCGCTGTTCTTCACGCTCTTCGCGATCGTGCCGCTGCTGCTGGTGGCCGTGCTCTCCTTCACCCACTGGGACGGCATCACCGAGCCGCGCTTCAACGGCCTGGACAACTGGACCGCGCTGATCCACGACCCGGTGATGATCCAGTCGATCGGGATCACCCTGCTGCTCACCGTCCTCGGTGTGGCCACCCAGACGCCGGTCGCCGTGCTGCTCGGTGTCTGGGCCGCCGGTCACCAGCGCAACCGGGCCGTGCTCTCGGCGATCTACTTCGTCCCACTGCTGCTCTCCGCCACCGCCGTGTCCGTGGTGTGGCGGGCCGTCCTGGATCCCAACTTCGGCGTGCCGTCCCAGCTCAGCTGGCTGTTCGGCGACGGCAATCTGCTCGGCAGCCAGAGCGGCGCGGTCGCGGTGCTCACCTTCGTCGGCGTGTGGCAGTTCACCCCGCTGCACGCCCTGATCTACCAGGGCGGCGCCCGGGCGATCCCGCAGGTGCTCTACCAGGCCGCGTCGATCGACGGGGCGGGCACCGTCCGGCAGTTCTTCCACATCACCCTGCCGCAGCTGCGCAACACCGTCATCACCTCCGCGGTGCTGATGGTGGTCGGCGGGCTCACCACCTTCGACACGGTGCTGATCCTCACCCAGGGCGGCCCCGGTACCGACACCACCGTCAGCGCCTTCCACATGTACCAGAAGGCCTTCAAGAGCTTCGACTTCGGAGCCGGCTCGGCCATCGCCCTCGTCCTGGTGGTCATCGCCACCCTGATCTCGCTCGCGGTGGTCAAGTTCACCGGCTACGACCGGATGCGCGGCACGGCGGAAGGGCTCTGAACCATGCGTCAACGTCCCAACTACATCGCCGGGTTGGGGTCACTGGTCTGGCTGCTGCTGGTCGGCCTGCCGCTCTACGTGCTGCTGCTGGCCACCGTCCGGACCCGCGCCGACTACTCCACCACCGGCCCGCTCGGCCCGCCCGCTGAGTGGACCTTCCAGAACTACCTGACCGACCTGTCCAACGGCTTCGGGCAGGACTTCCTCAACACCCTGGCCGTCACGGCCAGCGTGGTCGCCATCGTCCTGCTGGTCGTCCCGCCGCTCGCCTACGCGATCGTCAGGGCCCGTGGGCGGGCGCCGAGTTGGGTGTTCCGACTGTTCCTGCTCGGCCTGGCGATCCCCGCCCAGGCGGTGATCGTGCCGATGTTCTACCTGATCAGCAAGGCCGGGCTGTACGACCACCTGATCGGCGTCATCCTGCCCACCGCCGCCTTCTGCCTCCCGGTCTGCACCCTGGTGCTGACGGGCGCGATGCGCGACATCAGCCCCGAGCTGTACGAGGCGATGGCGATGGACGGCGCCTCCCCGGCCCGGGTGTTCCGGCAGTTGGTGCTGCCGCTCTCCAAGGGCGGGATCTCCTCCGTCGTGGTCTTCGCGGCGCTCCAGGCGTGGAACGGCTTCCTGTTCCCGCTGATCCTCACCCAGTCCGACTCCACCAAGGTCGTCACCCTCGGTCTGTACGAGTTCCAGACCGAGCACGGCGTCGACGTGCCCGGTCTGCTCAGCGCCGTGGTGCTGTCCACGCTCCCCGTCTTCGTCGTCTACCTGTTCGCCCGCCGCGCCCTGGTCCAGGGCCTGACGGGCGTTGGAGGGAAATGAGTACCACCCACGACCCCGGCGCCGAGGTGACCCCCGCCTGGCGGGACACCGTGCTCCCCCCGGAGGCCCGGGCCGACGCCCTGATCGCGGCGATGACCCTGCGGGAGAAGACCGCCCAGCTGATCGGCGTCTGGGTCGCCGCCGGGGAGGGCGGCGGTGAAGTCGCCCCACACCAGCACGAGATGGCGGAGCCTCTCGATCTCGACACCCAACTTCCGCACGGGCTTGGACAGTTGACCAGATCGTTCGGCAGCGTGCCGGTAGATCCCGCGCTCGGCGCGCTCTCCCTGCTGCGCACCCAACGGCGGATCGTCGCCGCCAACCGGTTCGGCATCCCTGCCCTCGCCCACGAGGAGTGCCTGGCCGGCTTCGCCGCCTGGGGCGCCACCGCCTACCCGGTGCCGCTCTCCTGGGGCGCCACCTTCGATCCGGAGCTGGTCCGGACGATGGCCGCCGCGATCGGCCGCGACCTGCGGGCCGTCGGCGTGCACCAGGGCCTCGCACCGGTGCTCGACGTGGTCCGCGACGCCCGCTGGGGCCGGGTCGAGGAGACCATCGGTGAGGACCCGTACCTGGTCGGCACCGTGGCCACCGCCTACGTCCGGGGCCTGGAGTCCGCCGGGATCGTCGCCACCCTCAAGCACTTCGCCGGATACTCGGCCTCCCGGGCCGGGCGCAACCTCGCGCCCGTGAGCATGGGACCGCGCGAGCGGGCGGACGTGATCCTGCCGCCGTTCGAGATGGCCGTCCGCGAGGGCCGCCCCCGCTCGGTCATGCACGCCTACACCGACACCGACGGCCTGCCCTCCGCCGCCGACGAGGCCCTGCTCACCGGACTGCTCCGGGACACCTGGGGCTTCACCGGCACCCTGGTCGCCGACTACTTCGGCATCGCCTTCCTCAAGACCCTGCACGGCGTCGCCGAGGACTGGTCGGACGCCGCCGCCCAGGCCCTCGGCAGCGGTGTGGACGTCGAACTGCCCACCGTGAAGACCTTCGGACAGCCCCTGCTCGACGCCGTCACCACCGGGGCGGTACCGGAGCAGCTGATCGACCGGGCGCTGCGCCGGGTGCTGGTCCAGAAGGCTCAACTGGGGCTGCTGGACCCGGACTGGGACCCGGTGCCCGACGTCCTCGCCGACACCGACCTGACCGACCCCGAGGCCCTGCGCGGCCTGGTCGACCTCGACCGGCCCGCCAACCGCGCGCTCGCCGCCGAACTCGCGGAGCAGGCGGTGGTGTTGCTGCGCAACGACGGCCTGCTGCCGCTGGGACGCCCCTCCCGGATCGCGCTGATCGGTCCCAACGCCGACGAACCCACCGCCGTGCTCGGCTGCTACGCCTTCCCCGTGCACGTCGGCAGCCGGCATCCGGAGGTGCCACTGGGCATCGAACTCCCGACCCTGCGCGAGGCGTTGGCAGCCGAGTTCGCCGGCAGCGAGCTGCGGACCGTGCTCGGTGTGAGCGTGGACGGCGCGGACCGGGCCGGCATCGCCGAGGCGGTCCGAGCCGCCCGGGAGGCCGACGTGGTGGTGCTGGCCCTCGGTGACCGGGCCGGGCTGTTCGGTCGGGGCACCAGCGGCGAGGGCTGCGACGCCGGTTCGCTCGAACTGCCGGGTCTTCAGCGAGAGTTGCTCGACGCGCTACTGGACTGCGGCACCCCGGTGGTGGTCACCCTGCTGGCCGGGCGGCCGTACGCGCTGGGGCGCGCCGCCACCGAGGCCGCGGCCGTGGTGCAGTGCTTCTTCCCGGGCGAGGCCGGCACCGGGGCCCTGGCCGGGGTGCTGAGCGGACGGGTCAACCCGTCCGGGCGGCTGCCGGTCTCCGTCCCCGCTCACCCGAACGTCCAGCCGTCCACCTACCTGGCCGCCCCTCTGGCCCAGGCGAGCGGCGTCTCCAGCATCGACCCGACGCCCGCCTACGGCTTCGGACACGGGCTCGGCTACAGCGAGTTCGACTGGTCCGGCCTGACGGTGGAGACGGCGGAGACCGGCACGGACGGCGCGTTCCGGCTCGCCTTCGATCTGCGCAACACCGGCGAGCGGGCGGGCGCCGAGGTGGTGCAGCTCTACCTGCACGACCCGGTGGCCAGTGTGGTCCAGCCGGTCCAGCGCCTGATCGGCTACCGCCGGATCGAGCTCGCCGCCGGAGCCGGCTGCCGGGTGAAGCTCGACCTCCCCGCCGACCTCGCCTCCTTCACCGGCCGCGAGGGCCACCGGATCGTCGAGCCGGGCGCCCTGGAGCTGCGGGTCTCCGCCTCCAGCACCGACGCCCGATTCACCGTCCCGCTCCGGCTGGCCGGCCCGGTGCGCCCCCTCGACCACACCAGGCGTCTCCACCCGACCTTCAGCGTAGAGGAGTTGTGAGTTCAGGTGCCGTCGCCGCAGAATCGGACCGCCTGGTGACGATGCCGGTTTCCGGGTCCCGCTCCGGCTGGCCGGCCCGGTGCGCCCCCTCGACCACACCAGGCGTTTCCACCCGACCTTCAGCGTAGAGGAGTTGTGAGTTCAGGTGCCGTCGCCGCAGAATCGGAGCGCCTGGTGACGATGCCGGTTTCCGGAGAGGATTCGAAGGAGGACCACCTGCGCATCGCACGAATGGCCGCCGGATCGACGACCGTCGCCGTCACCTCGGGCCGGCGCTGTGCCGGGAGCAGGACGATCGCCGCATCGGATCAGCCCCGTGAGATCAGCGTGCCACCAACCGCGCCCCGGTCCGCTGGGCGTTGCCGTCCGGCTTGGCGACCATCACCTGCGAACTCGGGGAGCTGGTGGTGGCGTTCCAGGTCGGCAGGACCTTGGCCGGGGACGGCACGTTCATCGTGACGGTCCAGTTGGCGGAGCCGCTGACCGCCACGTCGAGGTTGTAGCGGTGCCTCCGCCACCGGGACCGCCCGAGGTGGAGTCCACCGTGAGGTCGGAGCTGCCGCTGCTCTGGCAGCCCTCGGTCGCCAGGATCATGTAGTTCACGGTGCCGAGCAGCGTGCCCGCCCGGGACCAGGCGTCGAAGTGGTTGCCGGTGGTGATGGTGCCACTGGTCCGCTTGCTCTGACGGACGCTCCAGTACGGGTTGAAGGTCTTGATCCCCTCGATGGAGGGAGCGTCGTACCGGGTGGTCCGGTAGGTGTCGTAGGTGGTGACGGTGCCCTTGAAGTCTGATCTGATGCGTCCCCGATCGGTGGCAATGGGGTCGGGGTGGCCTTGGGGGCGGGTCTACTGCGGCTGGTAGTCGAACCAGTCGAAGTGGACGGTGCCCTCGGCGGCGTACATGGCGATCACCCGGCCGGTGAAGCCGCCGGCCACCTCGGTGGAGAGGTAGCGGCCGCTCAGGGTGCCGAGCACGGCGAAGGTACCGTCCGGCTCCTCGATGCCGAAACTGAGGTCGTCCGGGCCGGTGCGGGCGTCGCGTGGCGGCTGCGGGCCGGTCCGCAGGCCGAGCACCACCGGGCCGCTGGGCACCTGACGGCGCGCCACCTCCGTCCGCAGCGGGCCGACCCGGGCGAGCAGGCGCACCGCACCATCGGCGGCCTCCAGCTCGTAGTGGTGCTCCTCGTCCAGCCGGACCACCAGGCCGCCCCGGCCCTCGGCCGGGTCGGCCCGGGTGCGGACGTGGCATTCCAGGTGCTGTTGGCGGCGGCCGACCAGTACCGCGTACAGGGTGTCCAGCGAGCCCCGGCCGCGCAGGGTCAGCCAGCCGGTGCGCTCCTTGGTGGTGCACAGCCCGTCCGGCCGCTCGCGCAGCGAGATCCAGCGGGGCCCGAGCTCGACCTGATCGAAGTCGTCCCGGACCGGTGTCTCGGGCCCGGGCTGCAACGGCCAGGCGGGGAGAGGCAGTTCGGTGGTGACCTCACCGACCACCGGCCAGCCGTCCGCCCACTCGACCGGTGCGAGGAAGGTCTCCCGGCCGAGCACGTGCCAGCCAGGGGTGCCGCCCTGCGGTCGGACGCCGAGCAGCACCATCCACCAGGAGCCGTCCGGACCCTGCACCAGGTCGGCGTGGCCGGTGTTCTGGACCGCGCGGCCGGTGCCGCGGTGGGTCAGGACCGGGTTGGCCGGGCAGGGCTCGAACGGTCCGGCGGGCGAGGGGCCGCGGGCGATCGAGACGGCGTGGCCGCGCTCGGTGCCGCCCTCGGCGATCATCAGGTACCAGTACTCACCGATCCGGTACAGGTGCGGGGCCTCGGGGGCCACCCCACCGGTGCCGGACCAGACCCGGCGCACCTCGCCGGAGGTCTCGCCGGTGCGCGGGTCCAACCGGACCTGGGAGACCCCGGCCACGGTGCACCAGCAGGTGCCGTCCTCGTCCCAGGCCAGGTCCGGGTCGATGCCGGGCACCCCGGGTGCCCTGGTCGGCTCGGACCACGGGCCGGCTGGGTCGGTGGCGCTGAACAGCAGGTTGCCCCCGCCCTCGGCCACGTTGGTGACGATCAGCCAGAACCGGCCGTCGTGGTGGCGCAGCGTCGGCGCGTAGAGGCCGCCGGAGGAGAGCGTGGACGCGGGCAGCCGCAGCTGGCCCGGCCGGTCCAGGGCGTTGCCGATCTGGGTCCAGTTGACCAGGTCTCGGCTGTGGAGGACCGGGATGCCGGGAAAGTACTCGAAGCTGGAGCACACCACGTAGTAGTCGTCACCGACCCGGCAGATGCTCGGATCGGGGTGGAAGCCGGGGATCACGGGGTTGGCGACGGTGCCGCCGGTCTGCTGGCCTGACACTGGATCAGTTCCTCTCGACGTGCCGTTGGTCCGGGTGGCGCCCCGGTCGGGGAGGCGGGGCGCCACCTGTCATCACCAGTTCGGCCGAGTGCGCCGACGGTGATCCCGAGGCTGCGGTCGGCACCGGCCTCCAGGGCCGGCAGCACCGGCCCGCGAGCCCGGAGGCGGCGCGCGCTGAGGCACGGCATCGGCTGACCGGGCTCACCTGCCAGCCGTACGGGTGGCTGCGCGCCGCACACCTGAGCGGCCATCAGCGGCAGTACCGGGCGGCCACCCTGCAGCTGACCGACGAGCGGCTCACCGCCGCCGACGGAGCCGCCGCCGACCCGGGACCGGTCGCCGGGGTCCACCGATCTGCGGCAGCCTCATACCGGCCTGCTCCCACGGCCGACGGACGATCCCGCCGGCGGCCCCGAACACAAGGACGGGGATGTCCAGCCGACCGGAAACCCGCCCGGGCCGCCCGGGGTCAGCGGGCGCCGAGCAGGTGCTCCAGGGCCAGCTGGTCCAGCTGCTCGAAGGCCATCCCGCGGTCCGCCGCGGCGTCCACGTCGAATCCCTCGAAGGCGGACCGGTCGGCCAGCAGCCCGGCCAGGCCGTCGGCCGCGGTGGGCTGGGCCAGCTCGGGCAGCCGGGAAGCGGCGAGCGCGGCCCGGACCTCCGGATCCGCCCGGAAGGCCCGCGAACGCTCGGCCAGCAGCAGGTAGTTGCGCATGCAGGCGGCCGCCGAGGCCCACACGCCGTCGAAGTCCTCGGTGCGCGGCGGCTTGAAGTCGAAGTGCTTCGGGCCGTCGTAGCCGGCGCTCTCCAGCAGGTCGACCAGCCAGAACGCCTGGCGCAGGTCACCGGCGCCGAAGCGGAGGTCCTGGTCGTACTTGATGCCGGACTGCCCGTTCAGGTCGATGTGGAACAGCTTGCCGTGCCAGAGCGCCTGGGCGATGCCGTGCGGGAAGTTCAGCCCGGCCATCTGCTCGTGGCCGACCTCCGGATTGAGTCCGACCCGGTCCGGGCGTTCCAGCTCGTTGATGAACGCCAGGGCGTGACCGACCGTCGGCAGCAGGATGTCGCCGCGCGGCTCGTTCGGCTTGGGCTCGATGGCGAACCGGAGGTCGTAGCCCTGTGCCTCGACGTACTCGCCGAGCAGGTCGAAGGCCTCCTTCAGCCGGTCGAGTGCGGTGCGCACGTCCTTGGCCGCGCCGGACTCGGCGCCCTCCCGGCCACCCCAGGCGACGTAGGTCGTGGCGCCGAGCTCGGCCGCCAGGTCGATGGTGCGGATGGTCTTGCGCAGCGCGTAGCGGCGGACGTCGCGATCGTTGGCGGTGAACGCGCCGTCCTTGAAGACCGGGTGGGTGAACAGGTTGGTGGTGGCCATCGGCACCTTCAGGCCGGCGGCGTCCAGCGCCGCGCGGAAGCGCTTGACGGTCTGCTCCCGCTCGGCCTCGCCCGCGCCGAACGGGATCAGGTCGTCGTCGTGGAAGGTCACGCCGTGGGCGCCGAGGGCGGCCAGCCGCTGCACCGTCTCGACCGGGTCGAGCGCGGGCCGGGTGGCGTCGCCGAACGGGTCGCGCCCCTGCCAACCGACGGTCCACAGGCCGAAGGTGAAGCGGTGCGCGGGGGTGGGAACGAGCGGATCGGTGGTCATCGAGCGGCTCCGGATCAGTGCGAGGACTGTTTGTCAGGGCGAAAAACAAACTAGTATGCGGAGCCGTCCGAAGGAAACCCCGCGGGAGGAAACGCATGGCAGCTCGGCAGGTCGTCATCGGCATCGACAGCTCCACCCAGTCCACCAAGGCGCTGGCCGTCGACGTGGACTCCGGCGCCGTGCTGGGCCACGGCCGCGCCCCGCACACCGTGAGCACCGGCCCCGGCCGGGAGAGCGATCCCGAGCAGTGGTGGCAGGCCCTGGAGGCGGCCGTCTCCGACACCGGCTGGGCGGACCGCGCGGCCGCCTGCTCGGTGGCCGGCCAGCAGCACGGCCTGGTCACCCTGGACGCGGCCGCCCGACCGGTGCGCCCGGCCCTGCTCTGGAACGACGTCCGGGCCGCCCCGCAGGCCGCCGCCCTGCGCGCCGAGTTCGGCGCAGCGGAGCTGGCCGCCCGTACCGGCAGCGTGCCCACCGCCGCCTTCACCGCCGCCAAGTGGGCCTGGCTCCGGGCCGACGATCCGGAGGCCGCCGCCCGCACGGCCGCGGTCCGGCTGCCGCACGACTTCCTGACGGAGCGTCTGACCGGCGGAGCGGCCACCGACCGCGGCGACGCCTCGGGCACCGGCTGGTGGGGACCGGACGGCTACGACCAGGACGTCCTCGCCCGGATCGGTCTCGATCCGGCCCTGCTGCCGCCGGTCCTCCCCGCCGGAGCCCGGGCCGGCACCGCCCGCCCCGGCTCGCCGCTGCGCGCGGGCACACCGGTGGCCACCGGCACCGGGGACAACATGGCAGCCGCCCTCGGCCTCGGCCTGACACCCGGTCAGCCGGTGCTCAGCCTCGGCACCTCCGGCACCGTCTACGCCGTCGGCAGCTCCCGGCCCGCCGACCCGAGCGGGACAGTGGCCGGCTTCGCCGACGCGCTGTGCGGCTGGCTGCCCCTGGCCTGCACGCTCAACTGCACGCTGGCGGTCGACCGGTTCGCCGCCCTGCTCGGCCGGGACCGCGAGCAGGTCGAGGACGGCGGCACCGCCGTGGTCCTCCCCTACCTGGACGGCGAGCGCACCCCCGACCTCCCCGGCGCCTCCGGCCTGGTGCACGGGCTGCGCCACGACACCACACCGGGCCAGCTGCTCCAGGCCGCTTACGACGGCGCCGCGCACGCCCTGCTGACCGCACTGGCGGACGTGCTGCGCGCCGGCGGCCAGAGCCCGGACGACGACCGGCCGCTGCTGCTGATCGGCGGCGGCGCCCGCGGTCGGGCCTGGCAGCAGACCGTACTCCGGCTGTCCGGCCGCGCGGTCCAGGTGCCCGCGGCCGAGGAGCTGGTCGCTCTGGGCGCCGCCGCCCAGGCGGCCGCGCTGCTCACCGGCGAGTCCGCCGACGCCGTCGCCCGGCGCTGGCGGACCGCCGAGGGCCCCCTGCTGGAGCCCGTTCCCCAGGACGAGGCCACGCTCGGGCGGATCGCGGACACCCTGCATCGAGCCGGGGCCCTCCAGCAGGCCCCGCACGGAGTCTGAGCAGATCCGCGCGGGGAGGCGGCACGTGACGGGGATCGGCACGGCGCTCTCAACGGTCCGTCAGCTGCCCGCCGCCCCGGCCGCACCCATCGCGGCCCGCGCCACCTCCCCGACCTCCTGGGAGCTGGTGGCCGCACCTCACCGCACCCGCTCCTGCGCTGAGCCTGCGGCGCCGCGAGTGCATGGGCCTCAGACCGGAATTGTTAACGCTAACAATCGCCGCGTCAAGCGCACGGAGACGAGACGGAACGGTGATCTCCCGACCCTTGACGACCATTCTGTGAGCGTTAACACTCAGGTACCGCCCCGCCCACACCGCGGCGCGGAACCATCCCTGGAGGAACTGTGCGAAAGCTCTCGATCGGTCTCGCGGCGGCGGGCCTCTCCCTGACCTTGGCCGCCTGCGGCCAGAGCGCCAACGGCGTCGGCGACGCCCCGGCCAAGAGCGGCGACGCCAAGGGCGGTCTGGTCGGCATCGCCATGCCCACCAAGTCCTCCGAGCGCTGGATCAACGACGGCAACAACATCGCCAAGGAGTTCCAGGCCAAGGGCTACAAGACCGACCTCCAGTACGGCGACAACGTGGTGGAGAACCAGGTCTCCCAGCTGGAGAACATGATCACCAAGGGTGCCAAGCTCTTGGTGGTCGCCGCCATCGACGGCTCCTCGCTGACCAACGTGCTGCAGAAGGCCGCAGACGCCAAGATCCCGGTCATCTCCTACGACCGCCTGATCCGCGGCACCGTGAACGTCGACTACTACGCCACCTTCGACAACTTCAAGGTCGGTGTGCTGCAGGGAAGTTACATCGTCGACAAGCTCGGCCTCAAGGACGGCAAGGGCCCGTTCAACATCGAGCTGTTCGCCGGCTCCCCGGACGACAACAACGCCACCTTCTTCTTCAACGGCGCGATGAGCGTGCTCAAGCCCTACCTGGACGACAAGAAGCTCGTCGTGCAGAGCGGCCAGACCGCCTTCAACCAGGTCGCCACCCTGCGCTGGGACGGCGGGGTGGCCCAGTCCCGGATGGACAACCTGCTCAGCAAGGCGTACACCGCCGCCCAGGTGGACGCGGTGCTCTCGCCGTACGACGGCATCTCGATCGGCATCCTCTCCTCGCTCAAGGGGGTCGGGTACGGCAGCGCCGGCAAGACCCTCCCGGTGGTCACCGGGCAGGATGCCGAGCTGGCCTCGGTGAAGTCCATCATCGCGGGCGAGCAGACCCAGACCGTCTACAAGGACACCCGCGAACTCGCCAAGGTGGCGGTGCAGATGGGCGACGCGGTGCTCACCGGCGGCAAGCCGGAGGTCAACGACACCAGCCAGTACCAGAACGGCGCCAAGACCGTGCCCGCCTACCTGCTGCAGCCCGTGAGCGTGGACAAGGAGAACTACCGCAAGGTGCTGATCGACGGCGGGCAGTACACCGCCGACCAGGTCAAGTAGCCGCCCCACCAAGACCGGTGGTCCCGGCCCTGCCACAACGGGCCCGGGACCACCCCCGGCGAACGGAACCACCACCATGGCCGGACCCATCCTGGAGATGCGTTCGATCACCAAGACCTTCCCCGGCGTCCTGGCGCTCTCCGACGTCAACCTGAGCGTGGCGCGCGGTGAGGTGCACGCGATCTGCGGCGAGAACGGCGCCGGGAAGTCGACCCTGATGAAGGTGCTCAGCGGCGTCCATCCGCACGGCTCCTACCAGGGCGACATCCTCTTCGAGGGCGAGCCCTGCGAGTTCCGGGACATCCGGGCCAGCGAGCGGCGCGGCATCGTGATCATCCATCAGGAACTCGCCCTGGTGCCCTACCTGTCGATCGCCGAGAACATCTTCCTCGGCAACGAGCACGCCCGGCGCGGCCGGATCGACTGGCACCGGACCCTCACCCACGCCACCGAGCTGCTCCGCCGGGTCGGCCTGCCGGAGCACCCGCAGACCCGGATCGCCGACATCGGGGTGGGCAAGCAGCAGCTGGTCGAGATCGCCAAGGCACTGGCCAAGGAGGTCAGACTGCTGATCCTGGACGAGCCGACCGCCGCACTGAACGACGAGGACAGCCGCCAGCTGCTCGACCTGATCCTGGAGCTCAAGGCCCAGGGCATCGCCTGCATCATCATCTCGCACAAGCTCAACGAGATCGCCCGGGTGGCCGACTCGGTGACCATCCTGCGGGACGGCCGGACCATCGAGTCCATCCCGGTCCAGGGCATCAGCGAGGACCGGATCATCCGCGGCATGGTCGGCCGCGACCTGGAGCACCGCTACCCCGAACGCACTCCCGAGATCGGCGAGGTCGCGCTGGCGATCGAGGACTGGACGGTGCGCCACCCGATCGACCAGCAGCGCAAGGTGGTGGACGGGGCTTCGCTGAACGTCCGCCGCGGCGAGATCGTGGGCATCGCCGGCCTGATGGGCGCCGGCCGCACCGAGCTCGCGATGAGCGTGTTCGGCCGCTCCTACGGCCGGTACACCGGTGGCCGGGTGCTGCTGGACGGGCGGGAGATCCGCACCCGAACGGTGCCGGAGGCGATCGGCCACGGCCTCGCCTACGTCACCGAGGACCGCAAGCAGCTCGGGCTCAACCTGATGGACGACATCAGTCGGAACATCTCGCTGAGCGCGCTCGGCAAAGTGGCCCGGCGCGGCTGGGTGAACCGGCACGAGGAGACCAGGGTGGCCGAGCGGTTCCGCGAGGCCATGAACATCAAGGCGCCCTCGGTCTTCGCACAGACCGGCAAACTCAGCGGCGGCAACCAGCAGAAGGTCGTACTGAGCAAGTGGATCTTCACCGAGCCCGAGGTGCTGATCCTCGACGAACCGACCCGGGGCATCGACATCGGCGCCAAGGCGGAGATCTACACGGTGATCGCCGACCTGGCCGCCCAGGGACGGGCCGTGCTGGTGATCTCGTCCGAACTACCCGAGCTGCTCGGTCTGTGCGACCGGATCTACACCATGGCCGAGGGCCGGATCACCGGTGAGGTGAGCAGGGCCGAGGCGACCCAGGAATCCCTGATGCGGCTGATGACCCAGACCGCGGACCGACGACACGAGCAGGTGTAAGGCATGGCCCAGATGACCACCGAGATCCCGCAGAAGACCGAACGGCCTGATCCGGTCGGGCTGTTGACCACCGTACTGCGGGGCAACGTCCGCCAGTACGGCATGCTCGGCGCGCTGGCCCTGATCGTGCTGCTGTTCCAGATCTGGACCGGCGGCATTCTGCTCCAGCCGTTGAACATCACCAACCTGATCCAGCAGAACGGCTACATCCTCATCCTGGCCATCGGCATGATGATCGTCATCATCGCCGGCCACATCGACCTCTCGGTCGGCTCGCTGGCCGCCTTCGTCGGTGCGGCGTCGGCGGTGATGATGGTCAAGGGCCAGGTGCCGTGGCCGGTGGCGCTGGTCGCGGCGCTGCTGATCGGCGCACTGGCCGGTGCCTGGCAGGGCTTCTGGATCGCCTACATCGGCATCCCGTCGTTCATCGTGACGCTGGCCGGGATGCTGCTGTTCCGCGGCGGCACCCAGATCCTGCTGCAGGGCCAGTCGGTGGCACCGTTCCCGGCCGGGTTCCAGAAGATCAGCAGCGGGTTCCTGCCGCAGGTCGGCCCGCACACCAACTACCACAACCTGACCCTGCTGATCGGCGCGGCCGTGCTGGCCGTGGCGGTGCTCCAGGAGGTCCGCGGACGCCGGCAGGCCGCCTCGTACGGGCTGGTGCTGCTGCCGGCCGGGCTGTTCGCGGCCAAGCTTGCGGCGATCGCGGTGGCGGTGCTGGCCTTCACCCTGCTGCTGGCCAGCTACCACGGGGTGCCGATCGTCCTGCTGATCCTCGGTGCGCTGCTGGTCGGCTTCGGCTACCTGATGCGCAACTCGATCCTGGGCCGCCACACCTATGCGATCGGCGGCAACGAGGCGGCGGCCAAGCTCTCCGGCGTGAAGAGCAAGCGGGTGGTCTTCCTGGCCTTCGTCAACATGGGCGTGCTGGCCGCGCTGGCCGGTCTGGTCTTCGCGGCCCGGCTCAACGCGGGCACCCCGCAGGCCGGGATCAACTTCGAGCTGGAGGCCATCGCGGCGGCCTTCATCGGCGGCGCCTCGGCCAGCGGCGGGGTGGGCACGGTGCTCGGCGCGATCATCGGCGGCCTGGTGCTCGGCGTGCTCAACAACGGCATGTCGCTGGTCGGTGTCGGCACCGACTACCAGCAGGTGATCAAGGGCCTGGTGCTGCTGGCCGCGGTCGGCTTCGACGTCTACAACAAGCGCAAGGCCGGTTCGTAGCGGCCTGCCCCCCAACGGAACTGCCCGGCTCCCCTCGGAGGGGAGCCGGGCAGTTCCGCGTGTACTCAGCTCCAGGGGCTGCCGGCCTGGAAGGAGCTGTCGGCGCGGAAGGTGTCGTTGTCCTGGTAGACGTCCAGGCTCAACTGGTAGTCGTAGTGCCGCAGGTAGCGGCCGGGGTAGTTGTAGGACTCCAGCGAGACCGACCCGGCCGCCGAGCCGGGGCGCGGGCAGAAGGTGGCGTCGCCCGTGAAGACGGCAGAACCGTCGTCCGTGCCCAGCCGGAGCTTGAAGTCCCAGTGCCGCAGGTAGCGGCCGTCGGCGGCGCGCAGCGAGTGGCAGTTGGGGTCGGCCAGGCCGGGGACCACGGTGAAGCTGGCGGCCTGCTTGGCGGCGGTGCTGCTGGAGGAGGTCACGGTGGCTAGGCTGCCGTCCGAACTGAGGTAGCGGGAGGGGTAGTTGACCGACTGAAGAGAACGGGTGGTGTTCACCGGGAGGGTGGCACCGCCGGGTACCGTCTCCCGGAGCACGGTGAAGTGACGGGCGAAGCCTCTGAGTCCGGGCAGTTCGGTGGGGGTGGTCCAGGTGGACAGGCCGTCGTAGCTGTCGCTGTAGTAGTACTTGTGGGCGGAGTAGCCGTCGTAGTAGATCCGCCAGCCGCCGTTGTCGAGCTGGACCAGCGCCGGGCCCTCGACCCAGTTGCCGAAACCGGCCCAGTCGCCGGTGCCGGTGACGGTGTAGGGGCCGCCGAGGCTGGTGGCGGTGGCGTGCTCCAGGTACTTGGTGGTCTCGTTCTTGGTGATCGCGTGATAGGTCGAGCCGATCTTCACCACGAAGGTGTCGATGTGGTTGCCGGTGATCCCGGCCAGCGGCGTCGGTGAACTCCAGCTGGTGAGAGCGGAGTTGGTGGCGGTCAGCCGGTACGGCGCGAAGTCGGCGCCGGAGGCGGAGGTGGAGAGCGAGACGATCACGTTGACGCTGCCGTCGGAGTCGACGTGCCACTCGGGCGCCCAGGTGCGCTGGAGGCCGGCCAGCGGGATGGTGTGGTTGCCGAGGAAGGTCCAGTTCACCCGGTCGGTGCTGGTGGCGAAGCCGATGGTGTTGCCGGACCAGTTGGTGGTGTAGGTGAGATAGTACCGGCCGTCGGTGTGCCGGATGATGCTCGGGTCCCGGATCAGGCCCGAAGGCGGGGTGTACGCCGAGGACTTGACGACGCGGTAGCCGGTGGCGTCCGGGGAGTCGTAGACGTACATGTTGGATTCGCTGCTGTTGGTGAACGCGGTCATGGTGTACCGGGTTGCGGTCCCGGCCGGCGGCGCGGCGGCCTCGGCCGGGACGGCGGGCAGTACGGTCAGGGTGACGGCGGCCGCGGCGGCCAGGTGGCGGAGCTTGGACATGGGGGGCACTCCTCGGGTACGGGTCCGGCCGTGACCTGGCGTCAGATCACGGCCGGACGGGGTGGGGTGTCACTGCTGGTAGAAGGTCGCGTCGGCCTTGCCGACCGTGGTGGTCACGACCTCCACGCGGAGCAGGTAGTCGTAGTGCCGGACGTACTGGCCCGGCAGGCTGTAGGACTCGTAGGAGACGGCGGCCGAGTCGGCCAGGCCGGAGCGCTGGAAGAAGCTGGCGCTGTCCTCGAAGGCGGTGGAGCCGTCGCTCTTGTCCACCCAGACCTCGCCGTTGGGGCGCGAACGCAGGTAGTAGCCGGGGAAGTTGGCGGACTCCAGGGAGACCGTGCCGGAGCCGGAGAGACCGGGGACGGTGCGGAACTGCGAGTCGGCCAGGTTGGTGACGTCGGCGTCCAGGCGGGCGCGGTACTCCCAGTGGCGGATGTAGCGGTCCGGGAAGTTGTAGGAGGAGAGCCGCTTCGGGGTGGTGCCGTCGGGCATCGGGATGCCGAAGTTGGGGGTGCCGTCGGCGTTCCAGTAGAGCTTCTGCACCCGGGTGCGGCGGTTGGGGTCGTTCAGCGGGTCGCCGTTGATGGCCTGGTAGCCGCGGTCGTGGTAGACCAGGATGTCGCTCCTGCCGTCCTCCGAGACGGTGAACTGGTTGTGCCCGGGGCCGTACTGGCCGGTGTTGGCGTTGCTCTTGAAGACCGGGGTGGGGCTCTTGCTCCAGGCGGCCGGGTCGAGCAGGTCGGCGGAGGCCGAGGCGGAGAGCAGGCCCAGGCAGTAGTTGCTGTCGGTGGCGGAGGCCGAGTAGCTGAGGAAGACCTTGCCGCCGTGCTGGATCACCGCCGGGCCCTCGTTGACCTTGTAGCCGACGGTCTCCCAGCTCAGCGTCGGCACGGTGAGCCGCACCGGGGTACCCGCGAGGGTCCACGGGTTGCTCAACTTGGCGAGGTAGACGTTGGAGTTGGTGGCGATCGCCGGGTCCTGCTGGGCCCAGCTCAGGTAGCGGGTGCCGTTCACCGTGAAGGTGGTGGCGTCCAGCGCGAAGCTGTCCATCGGGGTGGCGATCTGGCCCTTCTCGGTCCAGCTGCCGGTGACGGGGTTGGCGTCCGAGCTTTCCAGCACGTACATCCGGATCTTCCAGATGTCGGTGGTGCTGCCCGCCGCGAAGTAGACGTACCACCTGCCGTCGATGAAGTGGATCTCCGGCGCCCAGATGTGCGCGCCCATCGCGCCGGCGGCGTGCTTGGTCCAGATCACCGTCTCGGGGGCGGTGGCCAGGCCCTGGATGGTGGCCGAGCGGCGCAGGATGATCCGGTCGTACTCGGGGGCGGTGGCGGTGAAGTAGTAGAAGCCGTCGGTGTGCTTGTAGATCTGCGCGTCGGCGCGCTTCTCGATCAGGGTGTTGCTGTACGAAACGGCGGGCGAGGCGGGGGTGGCGGCCCCGGCCGGGGAGACCGGCAGCAGGGTGGTGGCCAGTACGGCGGCGCCGACGGCGAGCAGACGGTTCCTGGTCATCTGAGCTCTCCTGGGGGGTGGGGGGCTACTCCACCGAGATCCGGTAGACCGTGGTCGACTCGTAGCGCTCGCCGGGGCGGAGCACGGTGGAGGGGTAGTCCGGGAAGTGCGGGGAGTCGGGGAAGTGCTGGGTCTCCAGCGCGATGCCCGCGTAGGCCCGGTAGCGGCTGCCGCCGGGGCCGATCAGCGAGCCGTCGAAGTGGTTGCCGGTGTAGACCTGGAGGCCGGGCTCGGTGGTCAGGCAGTCCAACCGCCGTCCGCTGGCCGGGTGGTGGAGGGTGGCGGCCTGCCGCAGGCCCTCGCCGGGGCGGAGCACCCAGTTGTGGTCGAAGCCGTCCCCGGCCAGCCAGAGCTGCGGGTCGGCGGCGGACAGCCGGCCCCCGAGGCCGGCCACCGTGGTGAGGTCGAAAACGGTGCCCCTGACCGGTTCGGGTGCGCCGAGCGGGATCAGGGTGGGGTCCACCGGGAGGTAGGCGTCGGCCTCGACCCGGAGCAGGTGGTCCAGGATCAGGCCGCTGCCCTCGCCGCCGAGGTTGAAGTAGGCGTGGTTGGTCAGGTTGACCACGGTCGGCGCGTCGGTCGTGGCGCCGTACGAGATGGTCAACTCGCCGTGCTGGTCCAGCAGGTAGCTCACCGTCACGTCGAGCGCCCCGGGGAAGCCCTGGTCGCCGTCGGGGCTGTGCAGCGTGAGCCGGACGCCGACCCGGCCGTCCTCCGTCACCGCCTCGCCGGTCCACAGCCGGGTGGCGAAGCCGTCCGGGCCGCCGTGCAGGGTGTGGCCGTTCTGCTGGGCCGCGAGCCGGTGCACGGTGCCGTCCAGCGGCAGCAGACCGCCTGCGATCCGGTTGCCGTAACGGCCCACAGTGGCGCCGAAGTAGGCTGCCCCATCCAGCAGTTCGGCTACCGAGCTGCCGCCGAGCAGTACGTTGGCCCGGCGCCCGTCCCGGTCCGGGGCATGCAGGGACTGCAGCCGGGCACCCAGGCTCAGCACCTCCGCGGTGACCCCGCCGGCGGCGCCGAAGACCCAGCGGTCGATCGTGCTCCCGTCGGGCAGCTCACCGGCGGAGTACTGGTGGATGGTCAGCTCAGCGGTCATGGCGCGGTGCTCCCTCTCATGAAAACGCCGTGGGGCGGCACCGGTCCAGGTGCCGCCCCGAGCGGATGACGCAGGATCAGAAGCCCTGGGCCAGCCGGTGGTAGGCCTGGTTCCAGCGCAGCTCGCGGGTGAACTGCCGGATGGTGGTACCGGAGTCGATCAGCACCAGCTCGGTGGCGAGCATCTCGGCCAGGTCGTCGAGCTGCTCGGCGCCCAGCGCGCTGGAGAGCACCGTGTGGTGCGGGGCGCCGGCCGCCAGCCAGGCCTCGGCCGAGGTGCGGAAGTCGGGCCGGGGCTTCCAGACCGCGCGGGCCACCGGGAGCTTGGGCAGCGGCTCGGACGGGTCGACCACGTCGATCTCGTTGGCGACCAGGCGGAACCGGTCACCCATGTCGGCCAGACCGGCCACCACGGCCGGCCCGGGCGCGGCGTCGAAGACCAGTCGGACCGGGTCCTCCCGGCCGCCGATGCCGAGCGGGTGCACCTCGCAGGACGGGGTGGCGGCGGCGATGCTCGGGCAGACCTCCAGCATGTGCGCGCCGAGGATCAACTCCTGCCCGGGCTCCAGGTGGTAGGTGTAGTCCTCCATGAAGGAGGTGCCGCCGGGCAGGCCGGTGGCGGTCACCTTGAGGGTGCGCAGCAGCACCGAGGTCTTCCAGTCACCCTCACCGCCGAAGCCGTAGCCGTCGGCCATCAGCCGCTGGACGGCCAGGCCGGGGAGCTGGCGCAGGCCGCCGAGGTCCTCGAAGTTGGTGGTGAAGGCCCGGAAGCCGCCCTCGGTCAGGAAGGTGCGCAGACCGGCCTCGATCCGGGCCGCGTACCGCAGGGACTCGTGCCGCTCGCCGCCCGGACGCAGGGCGGGGGCGAGGCGGTAGCTGTCCTCGTACTCCTTGACCAGATCGGAGATCTCGGCGTCGGAGGCAGCGTCGACCACCTCGACCAGGTCGTTGACGCCGTAGGTGTTGACCGAGACGCCGAACCGGAGCTGGGCCTCGACCTTGTCGCCCTCGGTGACGGCGACATCGCGCATGTTGTCGCCGAACCGGGCCAGCTTGAGGGTGGCCAGCTCGGCCCGGCCGGCTGCCGCGCGGGCCCAGGAGGAGATCCGGGTGGTGGTCACCGGGTCGCTGACGTGCCCGGCGACGGTCTTGCGGGCGACACCGAGGCGGGACTGGATGTAGCCGAACTCGCGGTCGCCGTGGGCGGCCTGGTTCAGGTTCATGAAGTCCATGTCGATGGTGGACCAGGGCAGTGCGACGTTGGCCTGGGTGTGCAGGTGGAGCAGCGGCTTGCGCAGCGCGTCCAGCCCGGCGATCCACATCTTGGCCGGGGAGAAGGTGTGCATCCAGGCGATCAGGCCGATGCACTCGTCGGCCGCGTTGGCCTCCAGGCAGATCCGGCGGATCGCTCCGGCGTCGGTGAGCACCGGCTTCCAGATGACCTTGACGGGCAGCTCCGGGGAGCCGTCCAGCTGCTCGGCGATCCGCCGGGACTGCTCGGCGACCTGACGCAGCGTCTCCTCGCCGTACAGACCCTGGCTGCCGGTGAGGAACCAGACCTCGCGGTCTTCGATCGTCTTCATGGTGGGGCTCCTCACCGGCCGGACTGCTGGCCGTACACGTTCTGGTAGCGGAAGTTGAGGCTGTCGATGTCCGCCTGGGCGATCGGCAGGGGTTCGCCCAGCTGGCGGGAGATGTGCACCGTGCGGGCGACGTCCTCGCACATCACGGCGGCCTTGACGGCGGCCTTGGCGTCCTTGCCGATGGTGAAGACGCCGTGGCTCTTCATCAGCACGGCGGGCGAACGGTGGCCGCGCAGGGTGTCCACGATGCCGCGGCCGATCGAGTCGTCGCCGATCAGGGCGAACGGGCCGATCGGGATCTCGGCGCCGAACTCGTCGGCCATCGCGGTCAGCACGCAGGGCACCGCCTCGCCGCGGGCGGCCCAGGCGCAGGCATAGGTGGAGTGGGTGTGGACCACTCCCCCGACCTCGGGCAGGTGCCGGTAGACGTAGGCGTGGGCGGCGGTGTCGGAGGAGGGCGAGTGGACGCCCTCGACCACGGTGCCGTCCAGGTCACAGAGGATCATGTTCTCCGGCGACAGCTCGTCGTACGAGACGCCGCTCGGCTTGATCACCATCAGGTCCTCGCCGGGCACCCGGGCGGAGACGTTCCCGGCGGTCCAGACCACCAGGCCGTAGCGCACCAACTCGTGGTGCAACTCACTGACCTGACGGCGGATCAGGTCGATCAGGTCGGTCATGATTCCTCGCTGTTCTGGGTCGGAGCGGCCTTCGCCAGGGCGGCGTTGCGGATGCGGCGCAGCCGGTGCAGCTGCTTGTCGGCGGCGGTGCCGAAGTGCTCGTGCAGTTCGCGGTACTCGGCGAACAGCACGTCGTAGCCGTCGGCGCGGTCCGGGTCGGGCCGGTAGGCGGCGCGCTCGACCCGGCCCATCGCGGCGGCGGCGGTGCGCACGTCGGGGTGGGCGCCCGCCGCCACCGCGGCGTGGATCGCCGAGCCCAGCGCCGGGCCCTGGGCGGAGACCGCGAGCGAGATCGGGCGGCGCAGCACGTCGGCGTAGATCTGCATCAGCAGCGGGTTCTTCTTCAGCCCGCCGGTGACGATGAACTCGGTGACCGGGACGCCACCCTGCTCCAGTGCCTCGACGATGGTGCGGGTGCCGAAGGCGGTGGCCTCCAGCAGGGCCCGGTAGACGTCCTCGGGCCGGGTGGCCAGGGTGAGGCCGACGATCACGCCGGAGAGATGGTGGTCGACCAGGGTGGAGCGGTTGCCGTTCAACCAGTCCAGGGCGACCAGGCCGTGCCCGCCGACCGGCTGGCTGGCGCCCTTGCGGCTGAGCAGCTGGTGGGCGTCCTCGCCGGTGGCCGCGGCCTCGGCGACGTACTCGGTGGGCATGCCCTGGCTCAGCCACCAGGCGAAGATGTCGCCGACCGCGCTCTGTCCGGCCTCGTAGCCATAGGCGCCCTCGACGATGCCGCCGTCCACCACGCCGCAGATGCCGGGGACGTCCGCCAGGGTGGCGCCGTTGACCACGTGGCAGGTGGAGGTCCCCATGATGGCCAGCAACCGGCCGTTCTCGACCGCCTGCGCGGCGGGAGCGGCGACGTGGGCGTCGACGTTGCCGGCTGCCACCGCGATGCCCTCGGGCAGGCCGGTCCAGGCGGCGGATTCGGCGGTGAGGCTGCCGACCCGGGAGCCGAGCGGGGAGAGCCGATGGGCCAGCCGGGTGCGGGCGAAGTCGGCGAACGCCGGGTTGAGTGCGGCGAGGTACTCCTCCGAGGGGTACTCGCCGTCCTGGAAGATGCCCTTGTACCCGGCGGTGCAGGTGTTGCGGCTCTCGGCGCCGGTGAGCTGCCAGACGATCCAGTCGGCGGCCTCGATCCAGCGCTCGGTGGCGGCGTAGACGCCCGGGTCCTCCTCCAACAGCTGGAGGGCCTTGGCGAACTGCCACTCGGCGGAGATCTTCCCGCCGTACCGGGAGATCCACTTCTCGCCGCGCCGGTGGGCGAGTTCGTTGATCCGGTCGGCCTGCTCCTGCGCGGCGTGGTGCTTCCACAGCTTGGGCCAGGCATGCGGGCGGTCGGCCAGCGCGGTCTCGGCCAGCGGGGTGCCGTCGGCGGTGACCGGCAGTACGGTGCAGGCGGTGAAGTCGGTGGCGATGCCGATCACGGAGGCCGGGTCGACACCGGCGGCGGCCAGCGCGGCGGGGACCGCGGTCCGCAGCACCTGACGCCAGTCGGCCGGGTGCTGGAGCGCCCAGTCCGGCGGCAGCTGCTGCCCGGTTCCGGGCAGTCGGGTCTCGATCACTCCGTGCCGGTACTCGTGGACGGCGGTGCCCAGCTCCTCGCCGTCGCTGACCCGGACCACCACGGCGCGGCCGGAGAGGGTACCGAAGTCCACGCCGACGACGTGGCGCTCCGGGGAGGAGGAAATTGGTGGCACGTTCATGTCCTTCAGGGGAGGAGGGTCTGGTACCGGCCGCCGGGAGGGTCCGCGACGGTGCGGGCCCGGCGGCCGGTCTGCCCGTCCGAACGGACGGGGCCGCGCGGACCGGGCCGGCCGAAGCGGGGTGGACGGCCCGGTGAGCGGGGTCTGGGTACGGCGCTACCGGCGGCGCCGGCGGGCCGTCATGACCCTCTGGAGCACGATGAAGATGAACAGCAGCGCGCCGATCACGATCCTGGTCCACCAGGAACTGAGCGTGCCCTGGAAGCTGATCACGGTCTGGATCAGGCCGAGCACCAGGACTCCCAGCACGGTGCCGAGCAGGTAGCCGGAGCCGCCGCTCAGCAGGGTGCCGCCGATCACCACGGCCGCGATCGCGTCCAACTCCAGCCCCACCGCGTGGAGTCCGTAGCCGGAGAGCATGTAGAAGGTCATCAGCACGCCACCGAGCGCCGAGCAGAAACCGCTCACGCCGTACACCGCGATCTTGGTGCGGCCGGCCGGCAGGCCCATCAGCATCGCGGACTGCTCACTGCCACCGAGCGCGTACACGTTCCGGCCGAACCTGGTGTGGTGCAGCACGGTGAACCCGGCGGCCACCACCAGCAGGGCGATCAGCACACTCGGGGAGATGAACAACTCCCCCAGCGGGATGTGGGTCTGGGCCATCGCCGTGTACGTAGGGTCGGTGATCGAGATCGAGTCGGTGCTGATGGTGTAGCACAGGCCGCGGGCCAGGAACATGCCCGCCAGCGTCACGATGAACGGCTGGATCTCGAAGGTCTGGATCACCCAGCCCATCGCCAGCCCCGCTCCGGTGCCGGTTGCCAGCACCAAGGGGATCACCAACAGCGGCGGCCAGCCGTGAAGTTGGACCAGCCAGGCGGAGAGCATGGTGGACAGCGCGACCATCGCGCCGACCGACAGGTCGATGCCGCCGGTGAGGATCACGAAGGTCATGCCGACCGCGACCACCAGCAGGAAGCCGTTGTCGATCAACAGGTTGAGCAGGACCTGCCCGGAGAAGAACCCCTCGTAGTTCAGCGATCCGGCCGCGAACATCACCACCAGCAGCACCGAGGTGACCAGCATGGGGAGTTGGCCCCGGCCACGCCGGGTGAGGGTGGACAGAACGGTGCCGGTGCTCATGCGCCCGCCTCGCTTCGCTCGGCAGGGGCATCCGCCCATGCGCGCCTTTCGATGATTCGCTCGCTCCGCTCGCTCATGCGCCGACCTCAAGCTTCTCGGGCGCGGCCGTCCGGGCGCCGTGCCGGGCGCGGGAGCGCCGTCGGGCGGCCTTGGCACGGAAGGCGGGCGACTGGACCAGGCAGACGATGATCACCACGACCGCCTTGAAGACCAGGGTGGTCTCCGGCGGGATGCCGATGGTGTAGACGGTGGTGGACAGGGTCTGGATGACCAGCGCGCCGAGCACCGTGCCGCCGAGCGAGAAGCGGCCGCCGTTCAGCGAGGTGCCGCCGACCACCACGGCCAGGATCGCGTCCAGCTCGATCCACAGGCCGGCGTTGTTGCCGTCCGCACTGGAGACGTTGGAGCTGATCATCAGCCCGGCCAGCGCCGCGCAGAGCGCGCTGACCACGTAGACCAGACCGATCAGCCTCACCGCCCGGATGCCGACCAGCCGGCTGGCCACCGGGTTGCCGCCGACCGACTCCAGCAGCAGCCCGAGCGCGGTGCGCCGGGTGAGCGCCGAGGCCAGCAGCACCACCGCACCGGCCAGCGGCACCGAGAACGGCACGGTGAGCAGGTAGCCGCCGCCGATCAGCTTGTACGGATCGCTGGTGATGGTGATGATCTGACCGTCCGTGATGAGCTGGGCGACGCCGCGCCCGGCGACCATCAGGATCAGCGTGGCGATGATCGGTTGGACGCCGACCCTGGCCACCAGGAGGCCGTTGGCGGTGCCGAGCAACAGGGCCACGCCGAGCGCGATGCCGACGGCCGTCAGCACGGTGCCCAGGCCACCCGGATCCGGTGACTCGCTGATGTGCAGACAGGCCAACGCGGCGGCGATCGCGACGGTCGAGCCGACCGAGAGGTCGATCCCGCCGGTGGCGATCACCAGGGTCATCCCGAGTGCCACCAGGACCAGCGGGGAACCGAAGTGCAGGATGTCGATCAGGCTGCCGTAGAGGTGGCCGTCCTTCAGCCGGACCGCGAGGAAGTCCGGGGTGAACGCCAGGTTGGCGAGCAGCAGTGCGAGCAGCACCGCGGCGGGCCAGAACAGGCGGTGGCGGGCGATTCGGCTCACGACGCGGCTCCGCTCGCGATGGTCTCCATGATGCGCTCGGGGGTGAGCGTTCCGTCGTTGCGCAGCTGGGCGACCATCCGATGGTCGCGCAGCACGCCGATCCGGTGGCTGAGGCGCAGCACCTCCTCCAGTTCGGCGGAGATGAACAGCACTGACATCCCGTCACCGGCCAGCTTGGCCACCAGCTTCTGGATCTCGGTCTTGGCGCCGATGTCGATGCCTCGGGTCGGCTCGTCCAGGATCAGCAGCTTGGGGTCGGTGATCAGCCAGCGGGCGAGCAGTACCTTCTGCTGGTTGCCACCGCTGAGGTTGCGGATCAGCGCCTCGGGGTTGTTCGGCCGGATGTCCAGGGCGCGGATCCAGCGGATCGCGAGCTCGTCCTGGGCCGAGCGGGAGAGCGGGCGGGTCCAGCCCCGGGCCGCCTGCAGGGCCAGCACGATGTTCTCCCGCACCGTCAACTCGCCGACCAGACCCTCGGTCTTGCGGTTCTCCGAGCAGAACGCGATGCCGTGGTCGATCGCGGCCCGGGGGCTGCGCAGCGCGGCGGGCGCGCCGTCGATCCGGACGGTGCCCTGGTCACTCTGGTCGGCGCCGAACAGCAGCCGGGCCGCCTCGGTCCGGCCGGAGCCCAACAGGCCCGCCAGTCCGACCACTTCACCCGGCCGGATGGTCAGGTCGTACGGCTCCACCGCGCCCCGGCGGCCCAGGCCCTCGGCGCGCAGGAAGGAGGAGCCGGTGGGCTCGGTGCGAGCGGCGCCGGCCAGCTCGGTCAGCTCGCCGCCGATCATCCGGGAGACCAGCGCGACCTGGCTGAGCTCGCTGGTGAGGTACTCGCCCTCGTGGCGGCCGCCGCGCAGAACGGTCATCCGGTCACAGATCTCGTAGATCTGGTCCAGGAAGTGCGAGACGAACAGGATCGCCACTCCCTGGTCACGCAACCTGCGCATCACGGCGAAGAGTTGGCGTACCTCGTCACGGTCCAGGCTGGAGGTCGGCTCGTCCAGGATCAGCACCTTGGCGTCGACGTCCACCGCTCGGACGATCGCCACCAGCTGTTGGACCGCGATCGAGTGGTCCGACAGCGGGGTGGTGACGTCGATGTCCAGGTCCAGCGCGGCCACCGACTCGGCTGCCCGGCGCCGGAGTTCGGCCCACTGGATCAGCCCGAGGCGGCGCGGCTCACGGCCGATGAAGATGTTCTCCGCCACCGACAGGTTCGGGCAGAGGTTGACCTCCTGGTAGACCGTGGAGATCCCGGCCTGCTGGGCCTGGAGCGGCCCGCCGATCCGGACCGCCTGCCCGGCGAGGCGGACCTCCCCGCCGTCGGACTCGTACACGCCGGTGAGCACCTTGATCAAGGTCGACTTACCCGCGCCGTTCTCACCCATGAGCGCGTGCACCTCTCCGGGGAAGAGCCGGAGGTCGACCCCGTCCAGTGCCACCACGCCCGGGAACTCCTTGCGGATTCCCCGTACTTCCAGGACCGGCTGCGCTGGCATCCGCTCCTCCTCTCCTGGCCGACGGGCGGGCGGCCCTCCGCCGAGGGCCGCCCGCGCGCCGGGCTGTGTCGTTGCGTCGGTACGTCACGCGTCGGTGGTACCGGGGGTGGCTCAGTACTGGCGGGAGGGCAGCGCGGCGGCCGCCTGGTCCTGGGTGAAGACACCCTCGACGGTCTTGATGCGGCGCTCGACGCTCTCGCCCGCCTTGACCTTCTTCACCAGTTCCATCAGCTGGTCCCCGAGCAGCGGGTTGCACTCGACCACAACGTTGATCTTGCCGGCCGCCATCGCGGTGAACGCGTCCTTGACGCCGTCGACCGAGATGATCTTGATGTCCTTGCCGGGCGTCTTGCCGGCCTCCTCGATCGCCTGGATCGCCCCGAGGGCCATGTCGTCGTTGTGCGCGTAGAGCACGTCGATCTTCGGCTGGGACTTCAGGAAGGCCTGCATGACCTCCTTGCCCTTGGCGCGGGTGAAGTCACCGGTCTGCGAGGCGACCACCTTGAACTTGGGGTCGGCCTTGACGACGTCACCGAAGCCGGACTTGCGGTCGTTGGCCGGGGCGGAGCCGGTGGTGCCCTGGAGCTCGACGATGTTCACCTGGTCGGTCTTGCCCTGGTACTCCTTGACCAGCCAGTCGCCCGCCTTCTTGCCCTCCTCGACGAAGTCCGAGCCGAGGAAGGTGGCGTAGAGCGACTCGTCCTTGGAGTCCACCGCGCGGTCGGTGAGCACCACCGGGATCTTGGCGTCCTTGGCCTCCTTCAGGACGGTGTCCCAGCCGGACTCGACCACCGGCGAGAAGGCGATCACGTCCACCTTCTGCTGGATGAACGAGCGGATGGCCTTGATCTGGTTCTCCTGCTTCTGCTGCGCGTCGGAGAACTTGAGCGTGACCCCGGCCTTCTTCGCGGCGTCCTGGACCGACTTCGTGTTGGCGGTCCGCCAGTTGCTCTCGGCGCCGACCTGGGAGAAGCCGACGGTGAGCTTGCCGGAGCCACCGCCACCGGCCGCGTCCTTCGAACCGCCGCCGGAGCCGCAGGCGGTGAGGGCGACGGCCATCGCGGTGGCGACCAGGGCCACCGCAGCTCTCTTTGACATGTTTCGGGTTCCTCTCAGGTGGGGGCGCTGGGACGGGCGGCGAGCGCCGCGCCCTGCTGAGGGAATTGTTAACGCTAACAATTGGCCGCGACAAGAGGTAACGCGGGCGTTACCCAATCTTGACCGGCCGTGCGCCTGTCGATGGCAGGGCACCGGGACGGCACGGGCCGGACGAACTCGGACAGGTCAGCGCCGCACGCCGATGGGGGCCTGCGCAGGCGCGGAGCGCGGCCGGGTCAGCGGCGGCGGGCCGGGCCGCTACTACGGCGGAGCACCAGCTCCGGCGAGATCAGCGCGTGCTCACGGGCACCCGCGGATGCCGCCCCGGAGACCTGGTCGACCAACAACTCCAGTGCCCGGCGCCCCAGTTCGGCGAAGTCCTGGCGGACCGTGGTGAGCGGCGGAGTGAAGTACGCCGCCTCGTGGACGTCGTCGAAACCGACCACCGAGACCTCTCCCGGCACCGCGCGCCCGGCCTCGTGCATCGCCCGGAGCAGCCCCAGCGCCATGTGGTCGTTGGCGCAGAACACCGCACTGACGCCGGACTCCCCGGCCAGCCGCAGACCCGCCTGGTAGCCGGAGCGGGCACTCCAGTCCCCACTGCGCACCTCGGGTGCCCTGGCCCCGGCCGCCTCCAGCGTGTGCCGCCAGCCGCCCTCCCGGTCCTGGCTCTCCAGCCACCCGCCCGGCCCGGCCACGTGGTGCACCGTCTCATGCCCGAGGTCGAGCAGGTGACGGGTGGCCTCCGCGGCACCGAGCCGGTTGTCCACCGACACCGTCGGCACCCTGCTCTGCCGCCCCGACCCGACCGCCACCACCGGCACCGAACTGGACAGCCTGGCCACCGAACTGACGGCAGAGATCTGCGGGGCGATCACCACCACACCCTCCACGCCCTGGTCCCGCAACCGGTCCACCGCCTCCTGCACCGAGCGGCTGTCCAGCGAGCGCAGGCTCGCAACGCTCACGAAGTACCCCGCACTGCGGGCCGCCTGCTCGATCCCGTCCAGCATCGAGGCGGGACCGTAGAGGGTGGAGTCGAAGCTCACCACCCCGAGCGTCTGGGAGCGCTTGGTGACCAACGCACGGGCCGCCGAGTTCGGCCGGTAGTCCAGCTCGCGAATGGCCGCCAGCACCCGCTCCCTGGTGTCGGGCCGCACGTGCGGAGCACCGTTGAGCACCCGGGACACCGTCTGGTGCGAGACGCCGGCCAGCTTCGCCACGTCAGCCATCACGGGCTGCCGGACCTCGGCGCTATCGGTTCCCACGTGCGTCCCCTCGGTGGTGCCAGCGGCCTGGCCGGCGCGCCTGCTGGTTTTCGGACGAGTGTAGTTGTTGTTCACGCTCACGGACCGCGCGGGCGGCAAGACCGACCGGCACAGGGTGGGTGGGTGAAGGAGCGCCCGCCGCGTCAGCGGCTGGTGTCTCTGCGGGGGCGTGGCTCGGCGGTGCCGAGAAGGGGGCTCTCCCGGCCGAAGGCTGGGATGCCGCAGGCTGGGCGGGGGTCCCCCCCGGCGATGGCTGGGGGAGAGTCCATGCGGAGCATCGACGACCGACGAGAGGCCGTCGAGGGGCCCCTCCTGCCCGATGCCGGGCTACGAGGGCGCGTGCCTCAACGCCGCGACGCCCCCCCATCTGCCGGTCGGTCCAAGGTAGCCCACAGAGCGCGTCGGCACAGCGGGCCGTCGTGAACCGGGAAACCGTGCTGCACCTTGCTTGGAGGCGCGGCAGTGCGCGCTCGTACGTCGCGGTGCGGACGCGCGGCGACGGCCTCCGTTCCGGGGTGGGACCGGGCCCGTCGGCTCAGGACGTCAGGTCAGTTCCGCGAACAGCTCCGGCCCGGACCAGCTGCGGGCCGCGCCGGGGCCGGCGGCTTCGGCCCGGCGGACCAGTTCGATCAGCCGGGCGTTGGCCGGGGCCGGGAGGCCGTGGCGTCCGGCGAGGGCGACGACCTCGCCCTGGAGGGTGTCGACCTCGGTGGGGCGTCCGCGTCGGAGGTCCTCCCACATCGAGGAGCGGGCCTGGGCGTCGATCCGCAGGCTCGCGCGGGCGAGCCGGCGGAAGAGACCGTCGGGCAGCCGGAGCAGCCAGGGCATCCGCCGGGGCGGGATGGCGCCGAGCCGGGCCACCCCGATGCCCTCGGCGTCGAACGCGGCCAGCGCCTCCTGCTGGCAGAGCGCGAGGCAGCTGCGGTACGCGCGCTGACCGAGCTGGTCGCGCAGGGGCAGACCGGAGAGCGCGTTGAGCGCGTTGTTCAGGTTCATCAGCAGCTTCGCCGCCTGGACGGCGGCCATGTCGTGACGCAGCGTCAGCCGCAGCCCGGCGGCCCGGGCGACGGCGGCCAGCGGGGCAGCCCCCGGCGAGTCGTCCAGCGTCAACGACCCGCCGCTGCCCTGGTGGAACGCGGCGGGCCCGGTGCGCAGCACGTTGTACGGGACCATGCCCGCCAGCACCCGGTGCCCGGCGAGTCCGGTGAGCTCGGCGCGCAGCAAATCCGGGTTGTGCAGGCCGTTCTGGAAACTGACCACCACCGTGCCCGGCCCGAGGTGCGGGGCCAGCTCCCGGGCGGCGGCGACGGTGTCGGTGGACTTCACGGTGACCAGTACGTAGTCGGCGCCGGCCGCCGCACTCGCGTCGGTGGCGAGCCGCAGGTCGCGGAGTTCGCGCCGTTCGCTGCCAGGCCCGGTCAGGGTCAGCCCGTGCCTCTCGATCTCCGCCATCGCGTTCGGTCGCCCGATCAGGGTGACCTCGGCGGTGGCGGCGAGCCGACCGCCCAGATGGCAGCCGATGCTGCCGGCGCCGAGCACCGCGATCCGCAGCCGCGGATGCGGATGCGGCCGGTCCGAGCTTCTGGTCACAGCGGTTCCTTCGGAACGGGGAGAGCGGAGGTGGTCAGTCGAACAGGTCCGGGTCCGACGCGACGATCTGGTCCCACAGCGGCCGGGCCTGGAACCAGCCTGCCAGGTGGCTCCCGATCTGGCCCCGGGTGGTCAGCGCGGTCTCCCGGTCGATCAGCCGGGGCTTCCCTGCGGCCATCGCCAGCAGCTGGGCCTGGCAGGAGCGTTCCATGGTGACGAACCACCAGACCGCCTCGGCCACCGACTGCCCGACCGTGAGCAGCCCGTGGTTCTGCAGGATCACGGCCTTGTGGCTGCCGAGCGCGGCGGCGACCCGCTTGCCCTCCTCGGTCTCGTTGACCACACCCCGGTAGTCGCTGTAGACGGCGTGGTCCTCGAAGAAGGCGCAGGCATCCTGGGTGATCGGGGCCAGCGGGATGCCCAGGCTGGAGAACGCCTTGCCGTACAGCGAGTGCGAGTGGGCGGCGGCCACCGCGTCCGGGCGGGCGGCGTGCACCTGGGAGTGGATGACGAAGGCGGCCCGGTTCACCGGCCGATCACCGTGCAGCACCGCGCCGTCGTGGTCGACCAGGATCAGGTCGGAGGCCCTGATCTGGCTGAAGGCCATACCGAAGGGGTTCACCCAGAACTGCGCCGGGTGCTCGGGGTCGCGGACCGTGATGTGCCCGGCGACCCCTTCGGAGAAGCCGAACTTGCCGAACAGCCGGAAGCCGGCCGCGAGTTGCTCCTTGCGATACCGGCGCTCGGCCTCCACCGTGTCGAAGGTCGGCGGCATGGGCAGGGTGACACCGGCCTGGACCAGGCCGGCCGCGGCCAGGTCGGAGGGCGGGGTGCTCATGGCGGGCTCCAGGGGTCGGCGGCAGTGCGGACACCCAAAAGATACGGAGCTGTATCGGATACGTCCATGCATCCGATGGGGTCCGTCTCCGATCCGGAAGCTGAGACCGACCGGCCATGGGGGGTGGGTGAAGGAGCGGTGGTGGGGTGTGTGGCTCGGCGGTGCGGAAAAGGGGGCCCCTCCCGGCCGAAGGCTGGGATGCCGAAGGCTGGACGGGGGTCCCCCCGGCCGAAGGCTGGGATGCCGAAGGCTGGGCGGGGATCCCCCGGCCGAAGGCTGGGGGAGAGTCCATGCGGAGCACCGGCGACCGACGAGCAGCCCGCGAAGGGCCCCTCCTGCCCGATGCCGGGCAAGGAGGGCACGTGCCCCGGCGCCGCCCACTATCTGCCTGCCGGTCGGTTTAAGGTGAAGGCCGATGAAGGAGTCCCGATGCCCAAGGGTGTGACCAAGCGCCGCCCGCGCACCCGCGCCGCCCTGCTGCGGGCCGCGCTGGCGAGCTTCGCGGCGCACGGGTTCCACGCCTCCACGATCGAGCAGATCTGCGAGGCGGCCGGCTACACCCGAGGGGCGTTCTACTCCAACTTCGGCAGCAAGGACGAACTGTTCCTGGCGCTCTTCGACGACCACAGCGCACGGATCGTCAGCCGGATCGCCGAGTTGATCGATGCCACCACCGCCGAGGAGTTCACCCTCCAGGACGTCGCCGACGCGCTCTCCGACATCGAGCCGGCCGAGCGCGACTGGTACCTCGTCAGCACCGAGTTCACCCTGCACGCCATCCGCAACCCCCACGCCGCCCGGGCCCTCGCCGAGCACGACGCCCGGCTGCGCGCCGAGATCGCCCGCGGCCTGCGCGAACAGCTCACCCGGGCCGGCCGCGCCCTCACCGTGGACGCCGACGAACTGGCCCGCCTGCTCATCGCCATCCGCGAGGGCGGCCTGGCCCAGAGCTACGTCGAACCGGACCGACTGCCGCCGGGCCAGCTCGAACGCCGTTTCCTGGTAACGCTGTTGACAGCGCTGACCACCGATCTCGGCTGAGCCGTGTTTGAACCGTTCCGGGTTCGGTGCAAGGCCACGTAGTTAAGGCTTGTTGGCGCAGGTCAAGGGGCTGGTGCGGGGCAGTTGTGCGGGGTTGTGTATCGGCCGCGTGTGGGTTTGCCGAGTAGGCCGCGGCGGGCCCAGGTCGCCAGCTGGACGCTGAAGCTGTTGATGTTGGTGATCTCCAGGGTGTGTGCCAGTTCGCTGGGGGTGAAGGAGCGGCCCGGGTCCGCTTGCAGGAGCGCGAAGACTCGGTCGACTCGGGAGCCGGGGTTCATGATCTTTGCTCGGGCTGCTGGCGAGGGCTCAGGTCGGGGCAGGGTGCCCGGTTTCTCGATGCCGACGTCGATGCTGGTGATCCTTGTGCTGGTCAGAGGGCGTTCTTCGAGCGGATGGCCGGCGTATCGGGAGATGGGCGATTTGACCTTGCGGGCTGAGAGCCGGGCCCTGCGGGCGGGCAGCAGATGGGCGAGGACAGCCGTGGTGATGGCCTGGGGTGGGGCAGGGTCGTGCTGGTCGGTGATCCCGGCCGCCCGGATGACGGTGGCCTGGGCGGTGGCGGCGGCGTCGGTGAAGCTGGTCCGGTCGGGATCCAGATGCGGCCGGGACCTGGCGGCGTCGACCATGGCGTGGCGCAGTATCTGGTAGAGGGTGAGCAGGGACCACAGTTCCTGTTCCAGCCCTGCTGGGTCTTGCGAGCGCAGTACCCGGCCGCCCAGCAGGGTGTGGCGTAGGGCGAGGTAGCTCGATTCGATCTCCCAGCGTTCGTGGTAGAGCTCGATCAACTCGGTTGCGGGGTGGGCTTGGTGGTCGAGCAGGCTGGTGGCCAGCGCGTAGTGCCCGGTGATTTTGGTGCCGTCGGCCAGGTGCGCGGTGACCTGAGCCTGGATGACGCGTACGTTGAGCTGTCCCAGGCGGGTGAGGATTGAACCGTCGGGCAGAACCGCCAGGCGGGGCAGCCTGCGGCCGGCGCGCATGCGGACCAGGAACTGTGCTCCGGTCGTGCGGACGGCCGCGAGGAACTCTCCGCCGTCGAACGCTCGGTCCGCGAGCAGCAGCATGGTTGGGTCGAGCCGGTCGACCAGGCTCGCGGCGTAGGTGATCTCTCCGGTGCTGCGAGGGCCGGACACCGCGCCGAGCAGGGCTCGGGTGCCGGTCTCGGCCAGCGTCATCAGTTGCAGGCACGGGTAGCCGTGGAATCCTCCGCGGCCGGTGTGCGCGCGCCCGAGCCAGGCACGGTTGCGCTCGGAGTCCGGGCAGTGCAGTGACGCGCAACCATCGAAGGCGACCGTGCGCCACCGTCGGTACCGCAGGCCCGGGGTTCGCGGATCGGCGACAGGAACCGCGAGGGTGTCGAACAGCTGCTTGACCGGCTTGGGCCCGACCCGTCGGCGCACATCCCGCAGAGCCTTTTCCGAAACCTGTGGCGCACCGGGAAGCGCGCTGGTCAGCATGCCCCACACCCGTAGGTATCCCAGATGGGGGAACAGCCCGAGAGCCAGCAGGAAGTAGACGCCGACCCGCGAGGGCAGCAGCCGAATCCGCTGCTGGACGCGACCGGTCTCCGTCAGCACCGCATCGACCAGGTCGAACGGCACGTACCTCGTCAGCTCGCCCAGGTGGCCGGCGCCGAACAAGTCGGCCACCAGAGCTGGCCCCTGCGAAGCGGGCGCGGTTGAATAATCAAACGGCAAGGGGACCTCTGAACCTTGAGACGTCTTGGCGGACTCCCGAGGTATAGCAGGGGTCCCCTCGCCCGAACTGGCGATCTGCAAAGCCCACTTGACCTGCGCCAACAAGCCTTAACTACGTGGCCTTGGGGTTCGGTGGAGACTCGATTTCGTGTAAGCATTCGAGTCATGGCACGTCCTGCCTCCTATCCACCTGAGCTGCGCCGTCATGTGGTGCGCACGGACGCCGAGGTCCTTGGTGACCACCCGAACGAGTCAGCCGCTGCGGGCCGTCGCGGAGAAGCTGGGCATCGGCTCCGCCGAGACAACGAAGGAAACCCGCCTCGTCCTGGACGCTCTGGACATGGCGCTATGACAGCGCGACCGTGACGGATTCCCTTACCAGCGCGGCGAGTTGCTACATCACTCGGACGCCGGGTCGCAATACACGAGCTTCCGGCTCGCCGAGCACCTGGACACCGCCGGCATCGCCGCCTCGATCGGATCCGTCGGCGATGCCTACGACTGTCCCTGATGAAATCCGCCATCGGCCTCTACAAAACGGAGCTGATCAAACCCGGCCCACCCTGGAAGACCCTCGCCCAGGTCGAACTCGCCACAGATGATCGATTCCGAGGGGTTCAGCGGACGTCTCCGGACAGGAAGGCAAGCACCTGTCGGAGGTTGTATTCGACGATTCCCCTCATGAAGTCGCGGTCGGGGAAGTCGCCGTCGAGCAGTCGCAGCGGTCCGGCGACGAGCGACAGGCGCATCGCCAGCGTGTAGAAGGTCAGGCGCTGCTCGTCGAGTCCGCCCCTGTCCAGCCGTTGGTAGTGCTCGCCGAAACGGATTCGCAGGAAGACGTGTTCCCACTCGACGTCGAAGAACATCAGGCCCTCGATGTCGATGAGGACCGGCTGCCCCTGACGGTCCACCAGCACGTGGTCGGGTCCCAGCTCCCCATGGATGAGCCCGTACTCCGAGCGCGGGCGCACCGCGCCGGCCAGGCTGCGCAACACACCCTCCAAGTGGTCGCGGACACCTGCGATCCGCAGGTCGCGCCAGGAGGCTTCGGCCAGGTCCTCGAGTGCGCGGTCGAGGACGACCTGCTCGCTCGAGCGGCCATGGGAGAGGCCACCGTTGTCGATCAGGGCGACTTTGCCGAAGCCCGGTGCGGTGTGCCGCCGCATCAGGTCGAGTGCCTCGGCGAGTCGCGTCAGGGTGGTCTCCACGCTGCGCGGGTTCTGTTCGAGCAGTGTCTCCAGATTCTCGCCGGGGACGTCCTCGACCACCGCGATGTCCGCCGGATAGTAGCTCCTGCTCCGGTCGGCCAGATGGATCCGGGGCGTGCGGATCCCCAGGGTGTTCAGGTGCCGGTGAGCGGCCTGGAACAGCTCGATGCCGGAGGCGTGCGAAAACGGATCCGCACGGTCCTCGGCGTTGGCGGCGTCCGCCGTCGGCCAATAGTTCTCGGCGTCGTCCCAGATGTAGACGATCGCGGTGGAGTCGTCCTCGAAGGTGAGGCGGTACACGCCCTTCTTGCTGCCGCCTCGGAGCCGTGACACGCCGACGAGGCGATGCTCGGCTCCGAGAGCCGCCCGCGCGACCCCGGCCAGATGATCACGTCCGACGATCTTGCGTGCCACGTCCACGACTCGCCTCCCCCAGGTATCGGCGGCGCAGCCTCTCTGCCGACGGAGAACGAGGGAACGGACCCTCGGGCGCGCCACCGTACAAGCGGCCGATACTAGACGATCCCTGCGCGCACAGCAGGAGGGGTCCAACCTCGGTAGATCTCCACCAAAACCGGAACGGTTCGCGGACGCCCGGGCCGTGTTCGCCGTAGGCCAGCGGTCGGTTGTGGCGCCGGGACGACTGGGCCCTTGATAGTCCGGTACCGCCATGTCCCTATCTACCGTTGGCGGCCGGGCTGCTGGACGGCCGAAGGGTCGCCCTGGACGGTGTGATGTCCGTACCTCCCGGCGCGGCCCGGATAGTGCGGAGCACCACGCTGTTGGACATACGCCTCTCTCAAGCGGGCGGGAGTGCGGCCAGGACGGTTTCGGCGGCACGGGTGCGGGGGTGGTCGGGACCGAAGTGCTCGCGCCAGGCGGCGGTGCAGCGGGTGAGGTGATCGCGGGCTTCGGTGTGGCGGTGCTGGGCGGCGAGCACGCGGCCGAGGGTGGTGGCGGCTTCCAGGGTGCTGTGGTGGGTGGGGCCGAGCGGCTGAGCGAGATCGATGGCCTTGCGGCTGCGGGTTTCGGCCTCGTCGTTGCGTCCCAGGCCGAGCAGGGCCTGCGCCGTGACGGTGGCGACCGGTGCGGCCAGGGTGAGGCGAGGGGTGGGGTCGTTCCGGTGGTCCTCCTCGGCCCGGGCGGCGGCTTGCAGGCCCTCCTCGTGGCGGCCGGCGCCGCTGAGGGCGCGGGAGAGCCCGAGGGTCAGGGCGATGCGCAGGTCATTGCTCGGCTGGGCGACGTCCTGCTCACGCAGCAGTGCGCGGCGGGCGGCAGCCTCGGCCTCGTCGTGGCGTCCGAGGTGGGTGAGCGCGAGGACAAGGGCGTTCATGACCGACAGCCAGAGCAGGCTGGGGGTGTCGTGCACCTCCAGCAGGGCCCGGCACTCGCATTCGGCCTGCTCGTACTCACCGATGCAGATGAGGTTCTGGACACGCTCGGAGACAACTTTGAGAGTACCGAGGGCCGTTGCACCGTAGATCCTGGCAGTCTGCTCCTGCAGCGCCCACGAGCCGTCGACGGCCTCGCGGTGCCGGCCCAGGATGGCGAGCGCCCTCAACCTGGCCTCCCAGGCCTCCAGCCCGTACTCGTCCGGCGCGGGGCGGTGGCGCAGCACCAGCGCCAAGAGCGCGTCGGCCTCCGCGGGCCTGCCCCTGCCGATCAGCATGTTGGCGAGCTGGATCCGGGCCTCGGCCGTGTTCTCATGAGTCTCGCCCAGCACAGCCGGACACTGGACGGTCAGCTCCCGCAGCTCGGACAAGGCCTCGTCGACACGGCCCAGCCTTCGCAACGCCGAGGCCCAGGCAGTGCGGCAGATGAGTGCCGAACCGGATTCCGCGCCCAACCCGCGGTCGGCCACCTGGACGGCCTCCCGGAAGCAGCGCTCCGCCTCGGCCCAGCGCTCCTGCTCCGCGAACTGGTGGCCCTCGTCGTAGAGCCGCTGGGAGACGTCATGGGCCCGCTTCTTCCCCCTGTTTCGCAGTACCCCTAACATACCCACTCCCTCACGGCCCGACGAGGCGCTGATCATATGAGGCGGACCAGCTCCCACTCCACCGGGCCACTGAAGCGCCTCGGTCATCGCCTGGCTCGGCCTGGCCCGTGGCCCGCCCGATCCGACACCCCGCGCCAGTCCGACCACGACTCATGCCAGTTGATGGTCTCCGTCCCTGGACGAACGGCAGCTCCCACCGAGTGTCCAGGCGCGCCATCTCAACGACGCCACCTCCCCCGTCGATCACCCCTGCTCTTCGCCACCCCGCACCTGCGGCTGCCTGCACCTCAACCGCAGCTCCACCACCGACCTGGCGCCCTGAAGCTACGCCGGTTCCTTCGACCCATCCCGAACTGGACAACACCCCGGCCCTCATGTGTTCGCAAGCACCAAGGGCCCGAGACAGGTCCTCGAAGCCAGGTCTCCGCAGGGCTGTCAATGCTCCCTCTACCTTGGCCCCCAGCGCTCTGCCGGGACCACACGGCCGGGTTCAAAGGGTGAGGTGAACCGTTCCGGGCTTCGTCGAACATCCAGCCCCAGCCCTGCTCGAACTCCGGGCCCACCGGGGACTGTACGAAAGTTGGCGCTGGCCCGTAAGCGGTGGTTAGCGCGTGTGGTGATCACTGGAGGAGGATGCGGTGGCGGAGCAGGGGGAACCCGGCTCGACCGCGCATCTGGCGCCTGATCCGCTTGGTTCGGGTGTTGACGCCTTCGGTGCGGCCGTTGTGCCAGGGGAGGGTGAGTCCGGCGTCGACGGCGGCGCGGTCGAGTTGGCGGCCGTTGGCGAAGGAGTGCAGGTGGGGTAGGTCGGCTGCGCGGACCGTAGTGATCCAGTCGGTGAGCTTGGCGTCGTTGCTCTCGATCGGGGTCAATAGCGGTGCGAACTCGCGGCTGAGGCGGGCGAGTTCAGCTGCCCGCACATCGGGCACGGCGCCGGACCGTCCCGGGTCCGCGCCGACACCCGGATGAACTCGCCCTCATCGGTCACGCCGGCGATGACCAAGGCAGACAGTCCCGAAAACACCACGCCCGCAAGCTCGTTGACATCGCCCGCACGCCATGCGGACGACAACCATCACCCTTCGCTACCACCGGATCCGGGACAGAGCCCGGCATTGCGGCCAGGCCACGGGGCCCCCGGCATCACCCGACGATCCGTCAGGAAGGTCTTGACGCCCACTCACTTTGCGATGCAAAGTACATGGCATCGGAAAGAACGCGGCACATCGGAGGGGCACACCATGGGGGGTATCGGAAGTGACCGACCAGGACCGGGCGGCGGCCGAACGACTACTGACCGATGCGGCCGAACTCCGCACCCGGGCCCGCGCCCGGACCGGCGGCGGCTGGGCCGTCCTGCTCGGGTTCGGGCTGCTGGCGCTCGCGGCGGTGCCCATCGCCCGCTATGCGTTCACCTTCGCCGCCCACGGGCACTCCGTCTCGGTCTACCCGCTCTTCGCCTACGCGGAGCTGACCGGACTGTGCGTCACCCACCAGTGGGGGGAGCCGTGCAGCTCACAGGAGTTCGACGGCTCGGTGTTCGCGTTCGCGTGCTGGGGGATCTGGTTCGCCGTCCTCCCACTGGCCTGGGCCGCCACGGCCCGCTGGTACCGGCTGCGCGGGGAGTCCCGTGGGATCGTGCCGCGCCGCGCCACCTGGCTGCTCGCCGTCGGCGGCACCACCGTCGTGACGGTGGCCTCGGTCGTCGTCCTCGGCGTTCTGCTCCTGCTCCGCTCCTACAACGGGGTCCTGCACCTGCTGGACAAGGGCTACGCCTCGCCCTGGTACCTGGTCGGGATCGGGCTGCTGGCCCTGGGGCTGGCCGAACGCAGCTGGATCACCGCCGCCGCCGGGCTCGCGCACGGGCTGCTGCTCGCCGCGTACCTCGGGGCGAGCCCGGCCGGTGGACTGCTGCCCTGGGGGCCCGGGCCGCAGTCCGGCTGGGTCGACGGTCCGCAGGCCAAGGCCCTGCTGCTCGCCGTCGTGCTGCTGGCGGCCGCGTTCGCGCGGTGGGCGACCGACCGACGTGCCGCCGGGCCGGCCGCATCGAGTACGGTCGGCCCATGACCACCGGGGACGCCGACCCGCGGCACGAGGACGAGCCGCATCCGACCAACACCCTCGACGACACCGTCCACCAGCGGGTGCGGCTCGGGATCCTGACGATCGCCCGCGAGGCCGACCGGGTCGACTTCGGCTTCCTCAAGACCCAGCTCGCGGTCACCGACGGCAACCTGTCGCGGCACGTGAAGGTCCTGGAGGACTCCGGTCTGGTCAGCGTCGAGAAGGGCTACGCCGGTCGCCGCCCCCGCACCTGGGTGAGCCTCACCCCCGAGGGCGGCCGGGCCCTGGAACGCGAGCTCCGGGCGCTGCGCGAGCTGGTCCGGCGCCTGGACAACGGGCCGGCCCGGCCCGGGGTCTGACCCACCGTCCGCCCGTCGGCCCGCCCCGCTCAGGGGCGGGCCGACCCGCTCAGTCCAGCGTCTGGGTGAGCTCGCTGCGGGTCGCGGTGTGCACCACCCGACCGCGCGCTCCGTTGACGATCGGCAGGAACGGCGGGACGTGCCCGCACTCGACGTCGGCGATGATCGGGACACCCAGCACGCCGAGCGCGTCCAGCACGGCCTGGTGCTGCGTCAGCGACCGGCTGTCGGGAGCGGAGGTCCGGCCGACCAGGATCGCGTTCGCCCGGTCGAAGAAGCCCGCCAGCCTCATGCCGTGCAGGTTCCGGCAGATTGTGAAGGCGTCGTCCCCCGCGGCCTCGACGTAGACCAGCAGACCTTCCGGCGCGTGCTCGCGGGCGAACGCCGTGGTGTCGCCGTAGGGCGTCCCGGCCAGGTTGCACAGCGTCTCGATGCAGCCCCCGATCAGGCGGCCCTCGACCTCCAGGTCGCCGTCGCCGTCCAGCCTGGTCCACCGGCCGGCGGCGTCGAGCGCGAACTCGCGCACCTCCGGGTCGGCCGCGAAGTCGTCCCAGCCCGAGCTGCGGTGGCGTTCCGGCGGGGTCTGGGTGAACCGGTGCCCGGTCGGCGCCGCGGTGATGTCCAGCCAGGAGGCGAGCCCTTCGGGTACCCGGTAGGGCGTGTCCATCAGGTTGACGCCGTGCACGGTCGCGATGCCGGTGAGGAGGGTCAGCGGCGTCATGACGGTCGACAGGTCGGAGTAGCCCACCAGCCAGGTCGGTTCCGCGTCCCGCAGGCGGTCCCAGTCCAGCAGCGGCAGCAGGTCGATCGCCGTCTCCCCGCCCCACGGCGGCACCACGGCCGCGATACCGGGATCGGTCAGCATCGCCGTCAGCTCGTGCGCCCGGTCGGCCGCGGGCGCGCTCACGTGACCGGTCCCGTCCATGCAGCGGCCGACCACCACCTCGTACCCGCGCGCCTCCACCTCGCGAACCGCCACGTCCAGCCGCCCGCGCAGCTCCTTCGCCACTCCGCTGGACGGAGAGGTGATGCCGACACGGTCACGGGGGCGCAGGGGGCGCGGGTATCGAACTGACATGGCCCGGAGTCTGGCAGGCGCCACCGCACCCGGGCAACGAATTACCAGCTCAGCCGGGTACGGCGCAGCCGCGCCCGGCGGGCTGACGCCACGTCGGCGGCCCTGCCCCGATAATCCGGGCGGCGGGCCGGCCGGGTCTGCCACGATCGGCGGATGGGCATGCTGGACGGGGTGGCAGGCAGGGTGGCGGGCGGGGCGACCGTGGAGTTCCGGCCGACCGGATCCTCGATGGTCCCGCTGATCCGCAGTCGGCAGCGGGTGGTCGTCGCGCCGGTCGACCCGTCGGAGCTGGAGACCGGCGACATCGTCCTCGCCCGGGTCGCCGGGACGGTGTGCCTGCACCTGGTGTCCGCCCTGGACCCGGCCAGGCGGCGGGTGCAGATCAGCAACAACCGCGGCCGGGTGAACGGTTGGACCGGTCACGACCGGGTCTTCGGCATCTGCACGTCGGTGGACGGCGTCGCCCGCCCCGGCGCGGCGGGCAAGTCCCCTGCGGTGTCGGGGCGATAGGCCCCGCCCGGCGGGGTGGGCAGCACCCCGCCGGGTCCGACCGGTCGGCCGTCCGGGCTACTTGCTCACCGCGAACCGCATCAGGTCCTTCTCGTCCCCCTGCTTGATCTTGCCGGTCTCGTTGATCACCTGCAGCTTCCAACTCCCGCCGACCCGCATCGCCTTGGCCACGGCGCAGCCGTTGTCGTTGGTGAGCATGCTGGGCCAGATGTCGGCGACCTGCTGGCTGCTGCCGCCGGTCGCGTCGTACACCTTGAAGCTGATGTTGCGGGCGTTCTGGAACGCGCTGCGCTTCTTGTACGCGGCGGCGATGAACACGATGGAGGTGATGTTCTCCGGGACCCGGGAGAAGTCGACGGTGACCGTCTCGTCGTCGCCGTCACCGTGACCGGTCTGGTTGTCCCCACTGTGTATCAACCCACCGTTGCCCAGCGGGTCCAGGGAGTCCAGCCCGGCCAGCCGGACCGGCTCCGCGCCCTGCATCGCGATGGCGATCAGGTCGAGGTCGGTGCCGGCCTTCTGCCGGAGCTTGCCGATCAGGCCGCCGCTGCTGCCGACGGTCGGGTCCCAGGAGACGCCGATGGACAGGTGGGTCACCCCGTCGAGGTCCGCCGGGCCGTCTTCCTTCTTCAAAGTGATCATGCGTGATCCTCTCGGTGGTGATCTGCTTCCCCCGAGTCTGCCTGATCACTCCTCGGTCCCCGCGCCGACCCGCCCCCGCCACCTGCGGCGCAGGTCGGAGCCCGTCCGCGCGTTCGAAACCCTTCCGTGTGACGACCGACACCCGCAGGCATGGACGGGTCGGCAGCGGGCAGGAGCCGATCATGAAAGACAGCCTCACCGTCGGTGTCCTCGGCACCGGGATCATGGGGGCCGCGATGGCCCGCAACCTGCTCCGGTCCGGACACACCGTGCGCGCCTGGAACCGCACCCGGGCCAGGGCCGAACCGCTGGCCGCCGACGGCGCCCTGATCGCCGACACCCCCGCCGACGCCGTCCGGGACGCGGACGTCGTGCTCACCATGCTGCTCGACGGCCCCGCCGTGCTCGATGCCCTCCGGGCCGCGGCACCCGGGCTGCGCCCCGGGACCGCCTGGGTGCAGTCGACGACCGTCGGGATCACGGACGTCGGTGAACTGGCCGACCTCGCCCGGCAGCACCGGCTGCGCTTCTTCGACGCACCCGTGCTCGGCACCCGCGAACCGGCCGAGGCCGGGCAGTTGACCGTCCTCGCCGCCGGACCGCCCGAGGCCCGGGCGGCCGTCGCGCCGGTGCTCGACGCGGTCGGCGCCCGCACCCTGTGGACCGGCGAGGACGGTTCGGACGGCAGCGCCACCCGCCTCAAGCTGGTCGCCAACAGCTGGGTGCTCGCGGCCACCCTGGCGACCGGTGAGGTACTGGCGCTCGCCAAGGGCCTCGGCGTGGACCCGCAGGACTTCTTCGACCTGGTCGCGGGCGGCCCGCTCGACCTGGGCTACCTGCGGGCCAAGGCCGCCCTGGTCCTGGAGGACCGGCTCTCCCCCGCCTCCTTCACGGTCACCACCGCGGCCAAGGACGCCCGCCTGATCGTCGAGGCCGGGCGGCAGCACGGCGTCCGGCTCGACCTGGCCGCCGCCGGCGCCGACCGGTTCGGCCGCGCCGCCGCCCAGGGCCACGGCGAGGAGGACATGGCCGCCGCGTACTTCGCCAGCTTCGACGGCCCCCCGGCGCCCTGACCCGGCCGGTGACCGGCGGCCGCGTCCTCCGTGTTGAGCGGTTGTTCATCGAACGACGATCGACCGCTGGGACGGTGGACCGGACGTACCCGCACCGAGAGAAGACCGGTACCACGATGCACCTGGGACTCGCCGTTCCGCAGTACGGCCGTTTCGCCGACCCGAGGCTCTCCGCGCAGGTCTCCGCCGTGGCCGAGGAGATCGGCTACCACAGCCTCTGGGTCGGCGACCGGCTGCTCACCCCGGTCGCACCGATCACCCCCTACCCGGGTGGTGACGGGACGTTCCCGGCCGAGCACCAGGTCTTCCTGGACCCGCTGACCACGCTGACCGTGGCCGCCGGCGCGACCGAGCGGGTCCGGCTGGGCAGCAGCACGCTGAACGCCTTCTGGCAGCCGCCGGTGGTGCTGGCCCGCGCGCTGACCGCGATCGACCTGGTCAGCGCGGGCCGGCTGGACGTCGGGCTCGGCCTGGGCTGGTCCGCCGACGAGTACCTGGCCGCCGGGGTGCCCTGGCAGGGGCGGGGTGCCCGGCTGGAGGAGACCCTGGACATCCTGGAACGGGTCTGGGCCGGCACCGGCACCGTCCGCCACAGCGGACCGCTGTGGACCGTGCCGGAGTCCGTGATGCTGCCCAAGCCGGCCCAGCGTCCCCGGCCGCCGCTGCTGCTGGGCGGCTTCGGCGACGCCGCCCTGGCCCGGGTCGGACGGCGCGCCGACGGCTGGCTGGCCGGCCCGCTGCCGGTCCCGCCGGTGGCGCGGATGTGGCGCACCGTCAGGCAGCACGCCGAGGAGGCCGGGCGTGACCCGGACGCCCTGCGCCTGGTCCTGCGGGTGAACCCCGAGATCACCGCAGAACCCGTGCCGGACGACCAGGTGCCCCGGCGCGGCACCCTGGACCAGCTGGTCGACCACCTCACCGTGGCGATCGTGACCACCGGCGCGGAACCGCTGGTCGACCTGCACTTCGCGGCCCAGGACGCCGACCACTACGCCGATCTGGCCGACGCCCTGTACCACCTGCTGCACCAGCGCATCGGGTGACGGCCTCAGTGCCGCCGACGGCGCGAGGCGACCACGGACAGGACGCCGAGCCCGAGACCGGCCACCGCGAACAGGGCGCCGAGCAGGGTGGTCGCACCGGTGTCGGGCAGGTGCCCGTCCCGGCCGCCGTCGGGCCTGACGGTGGCGCTGGGCGAAGCCGCCGGGTCGGTGGTCGGGCTCGGGTCGGGGCTGGGCGTCGGGCTCGGCGTCGGGCTGGGCTCGATCACCGGGACCACCACCACGCAGGCCGGATCGGTGCTGCCCGGAAGGCAGTTGCCGCCGGTCCGGTCCGCCGTGACGGTGTTGCGCAGGTTGTGGTTCCCGGTGCCGCCGGTGGACACGGTGACGCTGTAGGTCACCACCGCCTGCTGCCCGGGAGCCAGGTCCCCGGTCCAGCTGAGGACGGTGGGGCGGTAGCCGGCGTGGCCGGTACCGGCGGTCTCGTCGCTGTTGAACGAGGCGTCGTCCAGCAGCCCGACCAGGTCGTCCCTGACCTCCAGTGAACCGATCGGCACCGTACCGGTGTTGGTGATCTCCAGCCGGTAGCCGACCCGGTCGCCGGGCCCGGCCTCGGTCCGGTCGGCGGTCTTGACGATCCGGTAGGCCGGGGCGGCGAGCACCGTGTTGCGCACGGTGTTGCTGGTGCGCTGCTGGGTCCGGCCGGTCTGCTGCCCCGCGAAGGACAGCCGGGCGGTGTCGTCCAGCTTGGTCCCGACGGCGGTCGAGGGGTCCACCACCGCCCGGAAGGCGAGGGTGGCCGAGGCCCCGGCGGCGAGGTCGGCGGCCGTGCAGGTGACCAGCTGACCGGCCGCCGAGCAGGCCGGGCCGGAGCCGGCCACGAAGGCGGTGCCGGTCGGCAGGGTGTCGGTCAGGGTGACGGCGGTCGCGGTGTCCAGGTCGTTGCTGGTGCCGTCCTTGCGGGCGTTGGTGAGGGTGAAGGTGTAGGTGATCTCGCCGCCCGCCTCGACGTTGCCGGGCGGGTTGTCGTCCGTCCGGCCCGGCGGGGTGTTGGCCTTGACGATCTGCAGGTCGGGCTCGACCGCCTCCAGCGCCAGCCAGACGAACTGCGGGTGCAGGGCGTCGCCCTCGCCGGTGATCCGCAGCACCGCCCGGCTGCTGCCCGCCGGGATCTTGCCGGTGACGTCGATCATGCGGGCGTCGTAGCCGAGGTTGTTCACCGGGCTGGGGTCACGGTCCGTCAGGTTCGTACCGGTGCCGTCGGCGGCGACCCGGTCGATCCGGCCGGTGAACGCGTTGTCGCCGACCACCGTGCCGCCCGGGGTCGGCATCGGCAGCTTCTGCAGCGAGCCGACGTCCGCACCGACGTCCAGCGAGTCGCCCGCGATCGGGGTGTCGCCGTCACCGACGCCGACGCCCAGGGTGGCGGCAGGGGCCCGCCCGGCGGGGGTACGGATGCCGGTCAGGGTGAGCGTGGTGGTCGAGTTGGGCGGGCGCACCAGCTGGTAGCCGTCCCAGACCTGGAGGTAGCGCAGCGGCTCGGCCGGGTTCTCGTACGCGACCACCAGCGACCAGCCGCCCCAGCAGCCGACGTTCTGACCGCCGAAGTCGGCGGTGGAGGAACGCCCCTGGCAGGCCTGGAGGTCGGCGACCGTGTACGAGCCGCTGCCGGCCGCCTGCACCAGCGCGGTGACGTCCTTCACCCCGGCGTGGGCCGTGATCGGCTTGGGCGGGGTGCCGCCGGTCTGCTGGTCGAACCAGTCGTAGGTGTCGGCGGTGAGCCGCTGGTAGCCGCTCGCACCGGGCACCTTCAGCTCGACCTGGTCGGCCTTGCCCGCGTCGCCCGAGGTGGAGGTGACACTGGTGCCGTCCGGGTTGAGCTGCCAGTACAGCCGGGCGGACCGGACGGTGGAGCCGGCCGGGAGGGTGAGGGTGGCGGCGGACGCGGTGTTGCCGGGCGCGGCCGGGTCGCTCTTCACCCACTTGGTGCGGCCGTTGTTGTAGCTGTTGTCGTTGCAGACGTCACCCTGGCTGTCGTCGCAGGCCAGCACCGAGTTGGACGCCATGGTGAGGTTGCCGTGGGTCAGCACCGTGAAGGCCGGATCCGGACCGATCGGCCGCTGGGTGCCCGTTCCCCGGACCGACGGCACCCGCTCGGCCGCAGGAGCGGGGGCGGCGGCCAGCAGTGCGGCCACCGTCAGCAGCGAACCGGCGACGGCCGACGCCCGTCTGATCTGCATGGACTGCCTTTCGGGTGCTGACCTGCGCGGACCTGGTGAGGCGCTGCGCCGACGGCGCTCCTCCGCGCCACGGGCAGGCCGACGCTAACGGCGCGGCGCGGCCGCACCGGCGGGGCGCACCGTGACCCTCGAACGCTGATCACACGAACAGACCAGTGCCGTCCGCCGCCCCGGAGCAGCGGTGACGATCCGTCAGTACCTGCCGGTGCGGGTCGAGACCGCCGGACCGTGGGTCCGGTCGGGTCTGCTGCGCTGTGCGGGTGGACTCCGCCCGCCGGGCCGCACCGCTCCGGCCCGCTGCGGCCCGCCGGGTGATCCGATGGTCGCCACCTTGCCAGCCCGACCCGTGGAGCCGCCCGCATGGTCCGACCCTCCGTACTCCTGTTCCCAGCTGCCGCGCTGGCCGTGGCCCTGGCCACCGCCGCCGCACCGGTGCGGGCCGAGGACGGCCCGACCGCCCGGCCCGAGCTGTCGATCTCGCTCGACGACGGCCAGGACCGGGCCCAGGCCGGCGAGCGGATCACCTGGACCGTCACCCTGCACAACCACGGCGACCGGCCGGTCACCGGCCTCCGGATCGAACAGGTGCTGCCCGCCGGGGCCCGCCCGGCCGGGGGCTCCTCCGATACCGTCACCCCGACCGGCGCGGCGATCTGGCGGGACGTCACCCTCGGACCCCGCACCGCCAGGTCGCTGCAGGTCGCGGCGGACCTCGGCGCCACCGGGGACACCGCGCTGCACTCCTCCAGCGTCGTCTGCGCCTACCGGGGCGACGACGCCGCACCACTGGTCTGCGCCGACGACCTCGACCTGCTGCCCGCCGGCGAGCGCGCCCTCGCCGCCGCCGACTCGCCTCCGTCGCTGCCGTGGCTGCCCGCCGTCGCCACCGCCGTGCTGGCAGCGGTCGGCGCGGTCCTGATCGCCGTCCGGCGCCGGGACCGGGCCGACCCGCCGGAGCCGACCGGGACCTGACGCGATCGCCCCGGCCCCGCCCGGCGTTTCGCCGTGCACGGCCCCTCAAGCTGAGCGACCGTGGACCCGATCCGATCCGCGCGCGCTCCGAGGAGAAATTTCCGTGAACTGGACACTCGAGGTCATCCCGGTCCCGGTCACCGACCTGGACCGGGCGAAGGGGTTCTACGCCGACCGGGCCGGCTTCAAGGTCGACCTGGACGACGAGGTCGCACCGGGCGTGCGCATCATCCAGCTGACCCCGCCCGGCTCCCGCTGTTCGATCGCGATGCTCCAGGGGATGCCCGCCGCCCCGGGTGCGAAGGCCATGGCCCCCGGCACCCTCCAGGGCCTCCAGCTCTGCGTCACCGACATCGAGGCCGCCCGCGCGGCCCTGGTGGACCGGGGCGTGGACGTCTCCCCGATCCGCCACATCGGCGCCACCGGCTGGGCGGACGGCAAGGGCGAGACCTGGAACTCCTTCATGACCTTCGAGGACCCGGACGGCAACGGCTGGGTGGTCCAGGAGGCCCCGTCCGAGCTCGCCGAACGCTGACCGGTCGTCGGTCACCCGCCGCCGATCGCGTCGAGCATGCACAGGGCCGATTCCGACAGGGCGACGGCGGCGGCCGCGATGTTCCCGTGCAGGTGGGCGACCGAGGAGGGGCCGGGGATCAGCAGGACGCCCGGTGAGCGGTGCGGCAGCCAGGCCGGCGCCACCTGGCAGGCCGTGCCGCCCAGTTCGCGGGCGACCGCGTCCAACGCCTCGGCCTGGAGCGGGCGCAGCCGCCCAGCGGACAGAACGGCACGCAGGCGATGCCCTGTTCGGCGCACCGGTCGACCAGCGCGTCGTCCACCTGGGAGGCCACGTCGTGGTGGTCCTGCAGGGTGCTCTACGCCCGGACCTCGGTCGCCGAGGCCCTGCTCGCCGCCGCCCGCCCCTGACCCGGGCGATGTCCGGCCCGGGTGGCACACTGCGGGCCATGTCTCTCGCCGATCTCAGTCTTGCCCGGTGGCGGTCCCTCGACCTGCCGGCCGCCCGTGCACTCGCCGCCAGAGCCGCCGAGCAGGTGGGCGGCCGGCTCACCGCCGTCGAGACCGTCGAGCACCTCGGCGCCCCGCTGCACCGGGTCGGGATCGAGCGGGACGGTCAGGAGTTCGCCCTGATACCCGGCGGCACGCTGACCCTCGGCTTCGACCTCGACGCCTGGCAGCCGTCCCCGGAGCAGGCGGCCGACTTCACCGAGAGCATGGCGGAGGGCTTCGGCTACGGTGACGACCTGCGGGCGCACCTGGCCGAACTGCTCAGCCCGCGCCGGAGCGTCACCCTGGCCACCGTGCTGATGGCCGTTCAGGACGAGGACCTGACCTGCCCGCCCGACGAGCTGCCCGCCGTGCTGGCGGCCCGTGGCCTGCGGCTGCCGACCGCCGACGAGTGGGAGCACGCCTGCGGCGCCGGGGCCGGCACCCTGTTCCGCTGGGGCGACGACTGCCCGCTCGACCGCATCCCCTACGACTCCCCCGACGGGCCGCAGCACCGGCCGAACGCCTTCGGCCTGCGGATCGCCTACGACACCTACCGCACCGAGCTGACCGACGACCGCACGGCCGTGCACGGCGGCGACGGCGGCGAGTCGGCCTGCGGCGGCTACGGCGCCCTGCTCGGCTGGTTGCCGCTGGCCACCGCCGGCCGGAACCCGTTCACGGCCGAGTTCGTCTACGGGCCGGACGGCGACGACGCCTACGAGACCCTCTCCACCCGGCCGGTGCTGCCGCTCTGACCACCACCGGGGTCGTGTCGTCGGCCCGGGGAAAAGTTTTCTGCGAAATCATCGTGGGCGATGTCGAAATCGTGGCGCGTGCCTCTACCTGTCCGTGCAGGCACCCGGACGAGGGCGCCGCGGAGACCGAGGAGCAGATCATGAAGTACATGCTGTTGATGCAGTTCAGCGCGGCCGCCAGCGACTTCCCGTCGGTCGACACCTGGACGCCGGAGGAGCTGCGGGCCCACATCGGCTTCATGGGCGACACCAACCGGAAGCTGATCGCCGACGGCGAGTTCGTCGACGGCCAGGGGTTGGCGATGCCGGACACGGCGAAGATCGTCCGCGCCGGGGCGAACGGCGTCCCGGTGGTCACCGAGGGTCCGTTCGCGGAGACCAAGGAGTGGGTGGCCGGCTGGTGGATCGTCGACTGCGAGGGCCCCGAGCGGGCGGTCGAGATCGCCGCGCACGTCTCGACCGCGCCCGGCCCCGGCGGGCGGCCGCTGAACATGCCGATCGAGGTGCGCCAAGTGATGTCGGCGCCGACCGAGGAGATGTGACCCGCTGAGCACGCTCGACCCCGTCGCCGAGGACCTGCTGCGCGAGCTGGCGCCGCAGGTCCTCGGCGTGCTCACCCGCCGGTTCGGTGACTTCACCGCGGCCGAGGACGCCGTCCAGGAGGCGCTGCTCGCCGCCGCCCTCCAGTGGCCGGCCGAGGGTCTGCCCGGCAACCCCCGGGGCTGGCTGATCCAGGTCGCCCAGCGGCGGATGACCGAGGAGGTGCGCAGCGAGCAGGCCCGGCGCCGCCGGGAGGACCGGGTCGCCGGGCAGCAGCCCGCCGACCGGTGGTCGGCGCCGCCCGCCGACGCCGAGGACCTCGGCGGGCGGGACGACGCCCTGCTGCTGCTGTTCCTGTGCTGCCACCCCGCGCTGTCCCCGGCCTCCGCGATCGCCCTCACCCTGCGGTCGGTCGGCGGCCTGACCACCGGTCAGATCGCCGACGCCTTCCTGGTGCCGGAGGCGACCATGGGCCAGCGGATCAGCCGGGCCAAGCAGCGGATCAGGAGCTCGGCGGTACCGTTCCGGATGCCGGCGCCCGAGGACCGGCCCGCCCGGCTCGGCTCGGTGCTGCACGTGCTCTACCTGATCTTCAACGAGGGCTACGTCGGCAGCGCCGGGCCCGAGCTCCAGCGGGTCGAGCTCTCCCGGGAGGCGATCCGGTTGACCCGTGCCCTGCACGCCGCGCTGCCCGAGCACGGCGAGGTCACCGGTCTGCTCGCGCTGATGCTGCTCAACCACGCCCGCAGCCGGGCCCGGACCAGCCCGGCGGGCGAGCTGGTCCCGCTCGCCGAGCAGGACCGCGGCCGGTGGGACGCCGGGGCGATCGCCGAGGGCGTCGCGCTGATCACCGCGGCCCTCCCGCGCGGCCCGGTCGGGCCGTACCAGGTGCAGGCGGCGATCGCCGCCGTGCACGACGAGGCCGAGACGGCCGAGGCGACCGACTGGCCGCAGATCCTGGCGCTGTACGGGGTGTTGGAGCGGCTCGCACCCAGCCCGGTGGTCGCCCTCAACCGGGTGGTCGCCACCGCGATGGTGCACGGCCCGGCCGTCGGTCTCACCGAGCTGGACGCGCTGGAGTCCGCCGGGCAGCTGACCGGCCGGCACCGGCCCGCCGTGGTGCGCGGCCACCTGCTGGAGCTCGCCGGGGACGCGGCCGGCGCGGCCGAGCAGTTCCGGGCCGCCGCCCGCCTGACCGCCAGCCTGCCGGAGCGGCACCACCTGACCGTCCGGGCGGCCCGGCTCGGCCGGCCGGCCACCTGACGCCCGGTCACCCGGTCGGTGCGGTCATCAGCTCCCGGACCCGCTCCCGCAGCCAGGCGTGGGCCGGGTCGGCGTCGTGCCGGGGGTGCCAGGCCAGGCCGAACGGCAGCGGCGGCAGCTCCAGCGGGATCTCGAACAGGGCCAGGCCCAGCGCGTCGGTCAACGGCCGGGCCCGGAGGTTGGCCAGGCCGACCAGGTCGCTGTCCAGCGACATGAACAGCGCGGCGAGGAAGGTCGGCGTACTGGCCGACACCGTTCGGGTCAGCCCGAGCCGGGCCAGCGCGGTGTCGATCGGACCGTGCATCCGGCCCCGCCGGGAGACGCTCAGCTGCGGTGCGGCGGCGAACCGTTCGGGGGTGACGGGCCCTTCGGTCAGCAGCGGGTGCCCGGGGCGCGCCACGCCGAGCATCCGGTCCTCGAAGAGCTGCTCGACCCGTACCTCGGGTGCGGTGCTGTCGATCACCCCGACCTCCAGGTCGGCGCCGCCCTCGCGCAGCGTCGGCGCGTCCAGGTGACTGTCGGCCAGGATCCGCAGCCGGACCCCCGGCGCCTCGGCGGCGGCCCGGGCCAGCAGCGCGGAGCCGTACAGGGCGCCGAACGCGTCGTGGGCCAGCACGGTGAAGGTGCGCGACAGCGTGCTCAGGTCCAGCTGCCCGGTCGGGGTGAACAGCGCCTGGGCCCGCTCCACCACCGCCCGGACCTCCGCGCGCAGCGTCAGCGCGTGCGGGGTCGGCACCATCACGCGCCCGGCCCGGACCAGCACCGGGTCGCCGAGCGCCTTGCGGATCCGGCCCAGGGTGCGGCTCATCGCGGGCTCCGAGAGGTGCATCCGCCGGGCCGCGCCGGAGACGCTGCCCTCCTCCAGCAGCAGGTCGAGGGCGATCAGCAGGTTGAGGTCCAGACCAGATTGCGTCACACGCATTCATTCCTTGCGAAACTTGCACTGGAAGATAGGAGCAGGGCCCCCTACGGTGGCAGACATCCCACCGCCCACGCCAGCTCCAGGGGGAGCCTTGTCCACGTCTGCCCGCACACCCGCCCCGGCGTCCAGCACCGCCCGACCAGGGCGGCTGGTGGTGCTCGCCGTCTGCGCCTGCGCCATGGTCGCCCAGAGCATGGTCGCCGCGATCAACCTGATGATCCCGCAACTCGCCTCCTCCGAGCTGGGCCTGAGCAGCGGTCAGCTGGTCTGGGCGGTCGACGCCTACGTCCTGGTCTTCGCCGGCCTGCTGATCCCCGCCGGCGTGCTCGGCGACCGGTACGGCCGACGGCAGGTACTGCTGGCCGGGCTCGGGCTGTTCGCGCTCGGCGCGGCGGTCAGCGCGCTGGCCGGCGGTCCGGCCCTGCTGATCGCCGGACGGGCCGTCTCCGGCGCCGGGGCGGCGCTGATCATGCCCGCCACCATGTCGATCATGATCCAACTGGCCGGCCCCACGGGTCGGGCCGGGGCCCTGGCCACCTGGACCCTCGCGCTCGGCCTCGGCGGCCTGGCCGGCAACGTGGTCGGCGGACTGATCGCCCAGTTCCTGCCCTGGCAGGCGCTGTTCTGGGCGATGCTCCCGCTGGCCGCCGTCCTGGCGGCCGCCGTCGCCCGCACCGTCCCCGACTCGCCCCGGCACCCCGCCGCCACCGACGGGCTCGGCTCACTGCTGCTGATCGGCGGACTGGCCGCCGTGCTGCACGGCATTGTCGAGGGCCCCGAGCAGGGCTGGACCTCCGCCCGGGTGCTGACCGGCTTCGCCGCCGGAGTCCTGCTGCTCGCGCTCTTCAGCTGGCACGGCCTGCGGGCCGCCCACCCGCTGGTCGACCCCCGGCTGTTCCGCAACCGACGGCTGCGCGCGGCGGCGCTGGGCTCGGCCGCGAGCTTCTTCGGCCTGTTCGCCCTGTTCTACGTCAACTCCCAGTACCTGCAGTACGTCAAGGGGTACTCGGCCGCGCTCACCGGCCTGGCCATCGTCCCGCTCACGGTCGGCATGGCGCTGGCCCCCAGGGTCGCCGTCCGGCTCCAGGCCCGGTACGGTCCGCGTCCGCTGATCGGCGGCGGCCTGCTGCTGATCGGGCTCGGCCTGCTCTGCGTCTCGACCGCCGACGCGGGCACGCCCTACCCGCTGTACGCCGGGTACCTGCTGGTGCTGTCCTGCGGCATGGGGCTCTCGGCACCCGCCCTGGCCTTCGGGGTGGTCTCCGAACTCCCGCCCGGCCAGGCCGGGTTGGGCGCCGGGCTGAACACCGCCGCCCGCGAGGTGGGGGCCGCCCTCGGTGTCGCGGTGGTCGGCACGGTGCTGGCCGCCCACGCCGGCGGACCGGCCGCCCGGGCCGCCGGGTTCGTCCCGGCGATGGCGCTCGGGCTCCGGGTGGTCGCGGTCCTGGTGCTCGCCGCCACCGCCGCGGCCGCGCTCGGCTACCGGACCGACCGGCCCCGCCCCTGATCCGCTCAGCGGTGCGGGTACTCCGCGGCGCGGTCCTGGAAGGCGAGGATCGCCGGGTTCTGGATCACGCCGTCGCGGATCTCGGTGGCCCGGCGGATGGTCTCGTTGGAGTCCCAGGCGGTGGCACCGGTGAGCACGGCGCCCAGGAACGGCAGCAGTGCCTCGCTGTTCTCCCAGGTGGCCGAGTTCCACAGGTAGGACGGGCTGTGGTCGACACCGTAGTAGCGGACGTTGTCGCCGACCACGAAGGTCGGGTCGGTGAAGGTGGTGGGGCGGGCCCAGCTGAAGCCCATGCCCTCGTCGCAGGAGACGTCGACGACCAGGGTGCCCGGGGCGAGCAGGGCGAGGTCCTCGTCGGCGAGTAAGACCAGCGGCGCCGCGGTGTCCTGCAGCACGCAGTTGACGATGATGTCGTGCTCGGCCAGGAAGCCCGCGAACGGGACCCGGCCGTCGTCGGTCATGGCGTGGATCGGACGCGGCGCGGCCTCGTCCCGGTCGAACTGGACGATCCGGGCCGAGTGGATCGGTGAGCTGACGGCGGTGACCCCGCGCTGGGTCAGCACGTCCACGTCGTGCACGCCGAGGGCGGCCAGCGCGGTGACCGCGCCCCGCGCCGTCGCGCCGAAGCCGATCACGGCCGCGCGCAGCCGGCGGCCGTAGTCACCGGTCGAGCCGTGGATCTGCATCGCGTGCAGGACCGAGGAGTAGCCGGCCAGTTCGTTGTTCTTGTGGAACACGTGCAGGTTGAACGAGCCGTCGTTGGTCCAGTGGTTCATCGCCTCGAAGGCGATCACCGTCAGCTTCCGGTCGATCGCCAGCTGGGTGAGCTCACGGTCCTGCACGCAGTGCGGCCAGCCCAGAGCACCTGGCCCTCGCGCAGCTCGGCGAGGTCGGCGGCCAGCGGTTTGGCGAGCAGCATGACGTCGCACTCGGCGATCAGCTCCGCCCGGGTACGGAAGCCGCCGACCAGGGCCTTCAACGACTCGTCGGTGACGCCGAAGCGCTCGCCGTAGCCGTGTTCGAGGAAGATGCCGCCGCGCAGCTCCGGGTCGATCCGCTCGAAGTGCGCGGGGTGGATGGGCCGCCGGAACTCGTTCTCCTTGCGGGACTGCGCCAGTACGCCGAGGCTGAGCTGCTTCATTCGGTTCCCTCTGGTGGTGATCATCCGGCAGCTCGTCGCTGCTGGGGACGGCACGACCTCCCCGCCCGATGCGGCGGGGAGGTCGTGACGACTCTGGAGAGGGCGTGGTGCTCGTCCGGTGGCGGACCGGGTACTACGCGGCGAGACCGACCCGGGGGCCGGAGCGCGGCGAACGCGCGGCGGAACCGCTGCGGCTGCCCGAGGAGGCGCCGCCGCCACGGCGGTCGCGGGCCCGGCCCCGGCCGCCCGCGGACGAGGAGGAGGGGCTGCGGCGCGGCCGCTCGCGGACCGGGTCGGCCACCACGACGGGCACGCCGGTGGGGACCCGGGCGCCGGTGATCCGGGCCAGCTCCTCGTCGGTGGAGTGCACCTTGACCGAGCCGGGCACCAGCGCGGCGGCGGTCATCATCCGGGTCATCTCCCGGCGCTGGTTGGGCAGCACCAGGGTGACCACGGTGCCCGACTCGCCGGCCCGGGCGGTGCGGCCGCCACGGTGCAGGTAGTCCTTGTGGTCGCTCGGCGGGTCGATGTTGACCACCAGGTCGAGACCGTCCACGTGGATGCCGCGGGCCGCCACGTTGGTGGCGATCAGCGCGGTCACCTGGCCGTTGCGGAACTGCTCCAGGGTGCGGGTGCGCTGCGGCTGGGACTTGCCGCCGTGCAGGGCGGCCGCCTTGACGCCGACCGAGAGCAGGTCGAGCACCAGCCGGTCCGCACCGTGCTTGGTGTCGGTGAACATGATGACCCCGCCGTCACGGGAGGCGATCCGGGCGACCACCGCGTTCTTGTCGTGGCCCTGCACGTGCAGCAGGTGGTGCTCCATCGTGCTGACCGTGGCGGCCGTCGGGTCGACCGAGTGGACCACCGGGTCGCTGAGGAAGCGGCGGACCAGCTTGTCGACGTTGCGGTCCAGCGTGGCGGAGAACAGCATGGTCTGGCCGCCCTCGGCGACCTGCGTCAGCAGCTCGGTGACCTGCGGCATGAAGCCCATGTCGGCCATCTGGTCGGCCTCGTCCAGGACCGTCACCCCGACCTGGTCGAGCACGCAGTCACCGCGCTGGATCAGGTCCTTGAGCCGGCCGGGGGTGGCGACTACGACCTCCGCCCCACGGTGCACGGCCATCGCCTGACGACCGATCGACATACCGCCGACCACCGTCACCATCCGCAGGCGCAGGGCCTGGGCGTACGGCGTGAGCGCCTCGGTGACCTGCTGCGCGAGCTCGCGGGTCGGCACCAGCACCAGGGCCAGCGGGTGGCGCGGCTCGGCCCGACGGCCGGCCGTCCGGGCCAGCACCGCGAGGCCGAAGGCGAGGGTCTTGCCCGAACCGGTCCGGCCCCGGCCGAGCACGTCGCGGCCGGCCAGGGTGTTCGGCAGGGTGGCCGCCTGGATCGGGAACGGGGCGGTGACGCCCTGCCGGGTCAGCGTGGCCAGCAGCGCCTGCGGCATGTCCAGCTCGGCGAAGGCCTCGACCGCCGGAAGCGGCGGGGTGACGGTGACGGGCAGCGCGAACTCGCCCTGTGGGGCGGAGCGCTGACGGCTCGACGGCCCGGAGGAACGCGGCCGGCCCTCGGAGCGGAAGCCGCCGCCGGAACCACCGAAGCTGCTGCCCCGGCTCGCACCGCCGGAGCGGGAGCCCTGGGCGGAGCGGGAGGTGGAGTTCTGGTACGACGAACGGCTGGAACGGTTGGTGTTCATGGGGAAAACCTTCCTCGGCGCGGCGCGTCGCGAGGCTGCCTCCGCGGCACTGGGCAGCACGGAGAGCGCACGAACGGGCCGGACACGGCGGTGAAGAACGCGGGGCGTGGACGGAGAAAACCGTGCTGCACGTCACCTGCGAGGGGCTTCGACGAGCCCCCCGGCCGAAACCTCGAACCGTGAACATCCGATTCCGGCAGAAATGCCGAGAGACCCGCACCGTGCATGACGCGCGGTGCGGGCCCCTCCTGCGTGGCAGGTGCCTGCGCAGTAAAAACTACAGCGGACGAATGTTCTCGGCCTGCGGGCCCTTCTGACCCTGCGTGACGTCGAACTCGACCTTCTGGCCCTCGAGCAGCTCGCGGAAGCCGTTGGCGTTGATGTTCGAGTAGTGGGCGAAGACGTCCGGGCCGCCACCCTCCTGCTCAATGAAGCCGAAGCCCTTTTCCGCGTTGAACCACTTCACAGTGCCATTAGCCATAAAAATTCTCCTTCAAGGGGCTGACCAGCTCCCGCCCTGTGCGGAGGCCGAGTCGCCGCGAGGATTACCCATCCGGTGCGAGCCGGGAAACAAAAATGCGCCTGCGTTCAAACCAGCAGGCGCACACGAAAGTCATGGGAACCAAAACTGCAACTGGTGTAACCGTAGCAGACTCGCGCCGACCCCGGCGGAATCTCCCCCTACGGATCGTCCGACGTGTCGGCCGACACAGTCGTACTTCATCGGAACATCCGCTGATGTTTCCCCGCTCGCACCTGCTACCCGGCCCCGCCGGGGCCGAACGGGCCGTCCAGCGCCGCCCACTGCAAGAGCATGATCGTCTTGGCGTCGGCGATCACCCCGGAGCGGACCAGGGCGAGGGCCTCGGCGAAGGGCAGTTCGAGCACCTCGATGTCCTCCCCCTCCGCCGCCACCCCGCCACCGGCACCCGTGCGGGTGCCGGGGCCGTACGGCGCCGCGTAGAAGTGCAGGCGCTCGGTCACCGATCCGGGGCTCATGTAGACGTCGAAGACGTGTTGCACCGCGCCGATGGTGTGCCCGGTCTCCTCGGCGGCCTCCCGGCGGATCGCGGTCTCCGGGTCGTCCTGGTCCAGCAGCCCGGCGGCCGTCTCCAGCAGCATCCCGTCCGGGTGCCCGTTGACGTAGGCCGGGTAGCGGAACTGACGGGTCAGCAGCACCGTGCCGCGCTCGGTGTCGTACAGCAGCACGGTGGCGCCGTTGCCCCGGTCGTACGTCTCGCGCTGCTCGGTGCTCCAGTGCCCGTCCCGGTGCCGGTAGTCGAAGGTGGTGGTGCGCAGCACGTACCACTGGCAGGAGAGCAGGGTGACGTCGCGGACCGCGACCCCGGGGTTGCCGGTGAGGTCGCGGCCGGCCCGGTCGAGGCCGGTGCGGCCGCGCCGGTCGGGGGTGTCCAGGCCGGCCGTCACCGGGCGGCCGGGATCTCGTCGAGCCGGTGGAAGACCGGCTTGCCCTGGTCCGTGGCCTGCGCGGTCATCAGATCGGCGCCCTGGGACGGGCCGCCGATCCGCCAGACCGCGTCGCAGCGGGTCAGCAGGCGCTCGGCCACCGGGTGGAAGATCTCGTCGAAGGCCGGGTCGCCGACCTGCGCGGAGCCGGCCGCGCCGATCAGCGGCAGGGCCAGCGCCTCGCCGGTGACCGGCAGGTGACCGGCCCGGAACAGGGTGAGGGCGGCCCGGTTCATCGCCTCGACGTTCGCGGCCAGCCGGGCCGGGTCGTCTCCGGTGCCCGACCGGTAGGGACCGGCGACCAGGATCATCAGCGGGCGGGGGGTCTCGGTCATCGGGGACCTTTCGTCGGGGTGGCTTCGGGCCGCGTGGGATGGCCACGGCGGCGCGGGGTGGCTTCGGGCAGCTCAGACCAACCGGGTGTCGACCCCGGCCTCGCGCAGGGCGGCCAGGGTCTGCGGACCGCTGGGGTGGGTGGCGGGGTCGGCGCCGGTGGCGTCGGTGACGAAGACGTCCACGGCGGACAGCGGGGCGACCCGGCTGAACGCCTGCACCCCGAGCTTGGTGGCGTCCGCCACCGCGACCGTCCGGGCGGCCCGGGCCAGCGCGGTCTGCTTGACGGCACCGTCGTCCAGCGAGAACTCCGACCAGCCGTGCTCGGCGTGCACGCCGCCGATCGACATCACGAAGCAGTCGAAGGCCAGCGCGTCCACCGCCCGCAGGGCGAGCGGGCCGACCAGCGACTGCTCGTCGGGCCGGGCCTCGCCGCCCAGCACCAGCAGTCGGATGCCCGGCTGGTCGGCCAGCCGGACGGCCGCCTGCAGGCTGAGCACCGCCACGGTCAGCGGGGCCCGGGCCACCAGCTGCGCCGCGACCTGCACGGTGGTGGTGCCGGCGTCCAGCAGCACCGTCTGACCCGGCTCCACCAACTCGGCCACCGCGGCGCCCAGTCGGCTCTTGGTGGCCGCCTGCCACGGCTCGCGGGCGGCGAACCCGGTCCGCCGCTCCCGCGTCCGGGTGGCCCGGGCGCCGCCGTGCACCCGCTCGACCATCCCCCGGCGCTCCAGCTCGTCCAGATCCCGGCGGACGGTCATCTCGGACACGCCGAGCCGCCGGGCCAGCTCACCGACGCCCATCTGCTCGGCGCCCTGGACCAGGCGCAAGGTGACGTCGAGACGGTTCGCGGTAGCCATGCCGTATTTCTAACACAAGGATGTTCGTTCTGGTAGATCCATGTGCGATGCGCTCGGAGGGCGGTCGTATGTCCATTCGATCCACGGGCCTCGGATGCCCTAGTGTCTGGCCGCACACCGCCGGAACCGACCCGAGGACGACCGTGACCAGCCCCGCCGCCGAGCTCCCTGACACCACCGACGCCCCGCCGTCTCCCGAGGAGGGCACCGCGACCACGGCACCTCGCAGCAGGCGGTTCGGCTCGGGCCTCCTGGCCGGGCTGGTCGTCGTACTGGGAGTGGTGCTCGCCCTGGCCGCCGCCGCGTACCTCTACCGGGACGACCCGCGGTCCGCGCAGGCCGGCGACTGCGTCCACAACTCCGGTACCGAGGACGCCCCGGACGTGACGATCGTCGACTGCCCGGCGGCCGGCCCCGACGACCTGAAGGTCCTCAAGGTGGTCCACGGCGTCGACGAGACGCAGTGCGACACCGAGCCGGGGGTGATCGCCACCTACACCGAGCAGCGGCGGAGCAGCACCTTCGTCCTCTGCCTCGGCACCAGGGCCCCTTCCCCGGCCGGCGACCTCGGCCCGACCGCTCCGGGGACCGCCTGACATCCAGTTCGTTCGTCAAACCCCTGTGCACTCAAGCGTTCTGATTCTGTAACAGATCACAGACCGGCCCACGATCTCCGCTAGCTTCGTACAGGTGCCCGACGGGCGCCCGACCACGAGAAGCGGGGGACGCGCCATGCCCGACCACCAGCCGAACCCTGCCGGACGGGCGGCCACCCGGCAGGCGGCCCGGCCGGACGGCCGCCGGTCGCCGAAGTCCCGCCCGCGCTGGGTCGTACCGGTCCTGTTCACCACCGGCGGTCTGGTGCTGGCGAGCTGCGGCGGCGCCTTCCTCTACCTGCGGCATCTGGACTCCAACATCCAGTCCGACCGGCTCGGCGCGGGCAACGCGCCGCCGCCGCCCGGCCAGGCCGACGGCAAGGGCCGGGTCGCGATGAACATCCTGGTGATCGGCACCGACAGCCGGAAGGGCCTGGGCGGCGGCTACGGCGACCGGCAGAACGTAGGCCTCGGCAACAACGACGTCAACATCGTGCTGCACGTCTACCCCGACAAACGCGCGGCGGTCGCCCTCGACCTTCCCAGGGACTCGCTGATCGACATCCCGAAGTGCACCACCAAGGACGGCAAGATCTCCCAGGCGATCAAGCACCGGCCGCTGAACGAGGCGATGGGCCGGGGCGGCCCCGGCTGTGTGCAGGACACCGTCCAGGCACTCACCGGCTTGAAGATCGACTCCTGGATGGTGGTCAACTTCCAGGGCGTCAAGGACCTCACCGACGCCGTCGACGGTGTCGACGTCAACCTGTGCACCCCGGTCAACGACTCCGGCTCGCACCTCGACATCCCGGCGGGCCCGGTCACGCTGACCGGGGAACAGGGCCTCCAGTTCGTCCGCACCCGGCACGAGGTCCAGGACGGCACCGCGATCGGGCGGTTCTCGATGCAGCGCGCCTACCTCTCCTCGCTGCTGCGCAAGCTCACCGCCAAGGGCACCCTGCTCGACCCGACCAAGGCCTTCCCGGTGATCGAGGCCGCCACCAGGTCGCTCACCGTCTCGGAGAACATCGCCGGCACCACCAAGCTGGTCTCGCTGGCCACCGACCTGAAGGACATCAAGCCCTCCGAGGTCCAGTTCGTCCAACCGCCCACCGCGTTCACCCACGACGACCCGAACCCGGAACTGCAGGAGAAGAACAAGCTGGTCTCGCCCGGGAGCGGCGAGCTGTTCGCCCTGATCCGCTCGGACAAGCCGCTGACCGGCGGCGAGGACCACAGCGGCGGCACCCAGCCGGCCACCCCGACCGCCACCCCGCCGCCACCGCCGGTGGTGGACCCGGCCACGGTCGGCGTCACCGTCCTCAACAGCACCGCCCAGAAGGGCCTGGCCACCAGCACCGCCGAGACCCTGGCCAAGGTCGGGTACCGGGCCGAGGCCGGGACGGGCGCACCGAAGAACGTGGTCACCAGCACCGTCCGCTACCCCCGGGCCGACCAGAAGGACGCCGCCCGCGCGATCGCCCAGGCCCTCGGCCTGCCGGAGACCGCGGTCGCGGCAGGCGGCACCGGCAGCGCCGTGGTGGTCACCCTCGGGACCGACTACCGGGTCGCCACCGCACCCGCACCGGTGCCCACCGCCCTGCCCAGCGACGTCACGGTCCACCAGGCGAGCGAAACCGGCTGCACCAAGGTCAAGTAGCCCGTCAGCCGACCCCGTCCGGCTGCCAGGCACTGACGCCCAGTCGGCCGGTGGTGCCCAGGTCGAGTTCCGGGATCACCGTCATGGGGGCCGAGCCCGGCGCCGCCCGCACCCGCAGGTACGGCGCGTTGACCGGGTCGCCCACCCCGGCCTCGACGGTGTTGCGCCACACCACCTCGGCCCGGGCCCGCTGCCCGGGCTGCAGGGCCAGCGGCTCGGGTTCGCCGTCGGCCCCGGTGCCGCTCGCGATGGCGCTGCCGCCGTGCAGCACCTGCACGGCGGCCACCGCCCTGTGGTCCTCGTCCAGGACCTGGAGCTCCGGGTAGCCGTTGAGCCGGAGCGTCCCGGTGCCGCAGTTCTCCAGGTGCAGGCCCACCACCCGCAGCCCCATCGCGGCGTCGCCCTCGTCGACGGAGATCCGCGTCCCGGACGGCGGGCAGGGCTCGCCCGCGACCGACGCCTCGGCGCTCGGCACGCTCCGCACCTTGGTGATCTTCACCCGCCCGGCGCCGTCCGACGGCCGGCCGGCCGTCGTCTCCACCTTGCCCGGCACGGTCCGGCCGGGACCGACCGACCCGACGGCCTGCTGCGCGCTCGCCACCGCCTGCCCGGAGGCCGACAGGAAACTGAAGGAGATCAGGTAGGAGAGCGGCTCGGCCTCGTGGTTGGTCACCTCGAACTCGGCGCAACCACCGCGCACGGCCGTGATCCTGACACCGTCCTCGGCCGCCAGGGCGGGCTGCCCCGACTGCTTCGGCGCACCGCCGGTTTTCGGCCCGCAGGAGGGCGCACCCGGTGGCCGTTCCGACGGTGGCACGGCGCCGCTCCCGAGGTCGGCGGCCCGCGAACCGCATCCGGTGAGCAGCAGGGCGCCGGCCAGGACGGCGGGGAAGGCGGTGCGGGAGCTGGGCATCCACCGAGTCGATCAGGGGGTGCCCACCCCGGCAATGACGTACGCCACACCTCCGGTCACAGGCCCGTCACAGCGCCGCCGGTCGGCCGCCCCGTTCGGGTGAGCTTCGGGACGCCGGCGTGCCCTGACGGACCGTCAGGCGTTGGGCGAGCGGAATGACGATCACCGTCCCGCCCGGCGGTCGGTACAAGGGGAGAGACCGATGACAGAGCTGACCGCGGTACAGGCCGGCCTCGGCCGGCTGGCCGCCCGCTGCCGTACGGTGAACGAGGCGCCCGCGTTCGCGTTCACCGCGCTCGCGGTGATCCTGCTGAACGCCCTGCTGCTCGGCGTGGAGACCTACCCGGGGCTCACCACCGCGTACAGCCAGGCCCTCGACCGGGCCGAGTTCGGCTGTCTGGTGGTCTTCACCCTGGAGATGCTGGTCCGCCTCGGCGCGCATCTGGACCGGCCCGCCGCCTTCTTCCGGGACCCGTGGAACGTCTTCGACCTGCTGGTGGTCTCCTCCGCGTTCATCCCGTTCCTGCGCGAGAACACCACCCTGCTCCGGCTGCTCCGGCTGGCCCGGGTGCTGCGCACCGCGCGCTTCATGCCGCAGCTGCGGGTGCTGCTGATCGCGGTCGGCCGCAGCCTGCCGGGGACGGCGAGCTTCCTGGTGGTCGGCGCGCTGGTGCTCTACGTGTACTCGATGGTCGGCTGGATCTGCTTCGCCCCCTACGACCCGGAGCACTACGGCTCGCTGGGGCGCGCCGCGCTGACGCTCTTTCTGCTGATGACGCTGGACGGACTGGGCGAGTCCGTCCGGGCCGGGCTGGAGATCTCGCCGTTCAGCATCGTGTTCTACGCCTCCTACGTGCTGTTCGGCTCCTTCGTCCTGGTGAACGTGCTGATCGGGGTGGTGCTGAACGCCCTCGACGAGGCCCGCGAGATCGAGGCCGCCGCCGCCCGTCCGGTGCTGGAGGTGCCCGATCCGGCCGACGAGCTGCGGCTGCGCATCACCGCCGTCCGGCAGGCACTGGACGAGATGGAGACCCAGCTCCGCACCCCCCTCTGGGCACCTCGGCAGGAGCAGTCCCACGCGCACTCCGGCTGAGCCCTGGCGGTCCGCGGGCGGGACCTTGGACCGGCCGGAAGGTGGCGTTGGACTCTCGGTAGGGCCTGGATAAAGGAGCACTGTGGAAGCATCCGGACCTGCCCGGCGGCCTCCGCCCGGTAGGACCTGCATCGTCTCAACAGCAGGGGAAGCAGCATGAGTTCCACGCTCCAACGCGCCTCGCAGCCACCGGCCGGCCGCTCCGGCCCCGACCCTGCGGACTACCGGCCGGGCCGCACGGTCACCGTGTGGGAGCCGGAGGACGAGGTCTTCTGGAAGTCCGTCGGCAAGCGCGTCGCCACCCGGAACCTGTGGATCGCGGTCCCCGCGCTGCTGGTCGCCTTCGTGGTCTGGCAGGTCTGGTCGGTCACCGCGACCAACCTCAAGGACGTCGGCTTCGACATCTCCACCTCCCAGCTGTTCTGGCTGACCGCCATCCCGGGGCTGACCGGCGGCACGGCCCGGATCTTCTACACCTTCCTCGGCCCCCGGATCGGCCAGCGCCGCTTCACCGCGCTCTCCACCGTGGTGCTGATCGCCCCGCTGCTCTGGCTCGGCATCGCCATCCAGGACACCTCGACCCCGTTCGGCGTGCTGGCCCTGATCGCCGCGCTCTGCGGCTTCGGCGGGGCCAACTTCTCCTCCTCGCTGGCCAACATCGGCTTCTTCTTCCCGAAGGAGAAGAAGGGCAACGCGACCGGCATCAACGGCGGTCTCGGCAACCTCGGCGTCTCGGTGGTCCAGCTGCTCACCCCGGTGCTGATCACCTCCTCGATGCTCGCCATCGGCTCGGCCCAGCACAAGGCCGACGGCACCCCGGTCTACCTGCAGAACGCCGCGTTCGTCTGGATCCCGGTGCTGATCGTCCTGGCGCTGGTCAGCTGGTTCGGCCAGAACGACCTCAAGGTCGCCTCCACCCCCTTCAGCCGGCAGCGGGTCATCTTCCGGCGCAAGCACACCTGGCTGATGACCTGGCTCTACGTCGGGACCTTCGGCTCCTTCATCGGCTTCGCCGCCGCCCTGCCGCTGCTGATCAAGACCACCTTCCCCGCCTACTCCGTCGCCACCTACGCCTGGATGGGCCCCGCGCTCGGCGCGCTCGCCCGCTGGGCCGGCGGCTGGGTCGCCGACCGGTTCGGCGGGGCCAGGGTCACCGTGCTCTCCTTCGTGGGCATGGCCGGGTCGATCGTCGGAGTCATCACCTTCCTGCCCACCGGCGGCAACGAGGGCTCCTTCTACGGCTTCTTCGTCTGCTTCCTGGCCGCGTTCTTCTTCTCCGGCATCGGCAACGGCTCGACCTTCCGGCAGATCCCGGTGATCTTCCGGGCCAAGGCCCTGAAGGGCCTCACCGAGGGGACGCCCGCCCACGACCAGGCGCTCAAGCAGGCCGAGATGGAGTCCGGCGCGGTCACCGGCTTCACCGCCGCGATCGCCGCCTACGGGTTCTTCTTCATCCCGGCCATGTTCGCCAACTTCGCGGTCACCAGCGCGATGTGGGGCTTCGTCGCCTTCTACCTCAGCTGCATCGTGGTCACCTGGTGGTACTACGCCCGCCGGGGCGCCGAGTCCCCCAGTTAGGACCGACCCACCGTCGGAGCCCGGGCCGGTCGGCCCGGGCTCCGCGCCGTTCGCGTTCCACCATCCGGTCGGGTCCGCCCCGCGTCACCGGCCGACCGCTAGGTTCGCCGGATGTCGAACGCCACCCCGCTGAAGGTCCTCGTCCACCTCGCCACCCGGCCCGGCCTCGGGGCCGAGCAGATCGCCGCCTTCACCGCGCTGGCCCCCACGGTCCGCGCCGAGCCCGGCTGCCTGCGGTACGACCTGCACACCGTCGCCGACGACCCCGACCGCTTCGTCCTGATCGAGGAGTGGGCGTCGGCGGAGGCGCTCCGGCTGCACGACGAGTCGGCCCACATGGTCGCGGCCGACGCCGCCAACCAGGCGTTCCGCGCCGGCCCGGCCGAGGTCGTCCTGATCAGCCCCGAGCCGGTGGCCTGACCACCTCAGACCATCAGCGGCACCGGGTGGATCTCGTCCGCCTGGTGGCCGGCCCGCTCGTGGATCCGCTGGACCGCTTCCTTGGACGGTGCCTCGGACAGGCAGTACACGACGCCCGCCTCCGGATCCGCCCAGGCCTGCTCGAAGTGCACCCCCTCGTCGGCCTCGATGGCCAGGTCGGCCAGGTGGGCCGCCCGGAGCTCCTCCGCCGTGATGCCCGTCATGTTCCGGTGCACATCCATGAACCTCGCCATGGCCGAACACCTCCCGCGTCCGTGTGCCGTGCCCGGCCTCGGCCGGGCCTTGCCTCCTTCCAGGGTGCTCCGGGCGGGGCCGGGCCGCTCGGTGCGACGGGCGCAGGCGGTCGGGGACCGTACGGGTGGACTCGCCGGGCGGTCGACGAGCGCTCCCGGCCCGGCGCCGGGCGCAGGTGGTGACGTTGCCTGGCAAGGTCCCCCACCGGAAGAGGCCCCGCCCATGCGCCGTGTTTCCCCCCGTCGGCTCACCACCGCCCTGCTCGCCCTGGCCACCCTGACCCCGCTCGCCCTGACCTCACCGGCCGCCCAGGCCCTCCCGCCGACGGCCGCCGACGGCCGGGCCGCCCACCCGGCCGGGGCTCCGCACCAGGAGCTCGACCCCGCCCTGGTGGCCCAGCTCGACGAGGCGATCGCTAGGGTCCGCCAGGAGGCCGACGTCCCCGGGGTGACCGTCGGCCTGTGGTTCCCCGGCCGGGGCAGCTACGTACGGTCGACCGGGGTCGCCGACACCGCGACCGGCCGGCCGATGACGCCCGACCTCAACTCGCGGATCGGCAGCGAGACCAAGACCTTCACCATCTCCGCCCTGCTGGAGCTGGTCGACGACTGTCTGATCGGGCTGGACGACCCGATCTCCCGGTACCTGGACGGCGTCCCCGACGGCGACCACATCACGATCCGTCAGATGGCCGAGATGCGCAGCGGCCTGTTCTCGTACACCGCCGACGAGGACTTCGTCCACGACCTGCTCAGCGACCCCACCCGCCCGTTCACCCCGCCGGAGCTGCTGGCCTACGCCTTCCGCCACGACAACGTCTTCGCGCCGGGCTCGGCCTTCCAGTACTCCAACACCAACACCGTGCTGCTCGGCCTGGTGGTGGAGAAGCTGACCGGGATGCCGCTCGCCGACGTCATCCGGGAGCGGGTGACCGGCCCGGCCGGCCTGGACCACACCTTCCTGCCGGAGGGCGCCGAGTTCCCCGAGCCGCACCCGCACGGGTACACCCGGCAGACGCTGTCCGGCGAGCTCACCGACGCCACCGACTGGAACCCGAGCTGGGGTTGGGCCGCCGGCGCGATGATCTCCGACCTGCACGACCTGCACCGCTGGGCCAAGGTGGTCGCCACCGGCACCCTGCTCTCCCCCGCCACCCAGGCGCAGCGGGAGAAGTTCGTCCCGGTCCCGAACTTCGACGGCGCCGGGTACGGCCTCGGCCTGTTCCGCACCCACGGCTGGGTCGGCCACAACGGTTCGCTCCCCGGCTACCAGAGCGTGACGATGTACCTGCCCGAGCAGGACGCCACCATGGTGATCCTGCTGAACACCGACGTCGCCCACGACGGTTCCGAGCCGAGCACCCTCGTCGCCAACGCGATCACCAAGATCGTCACCCCGGACAACGTCTACCAGCTCCCGGCCGAGAAGTGACCGACCGGGCAGCGTAGCCCCGCCGCACCGTGGGCCGCCCCGGACAACGGGGGCGGTCCACGCGTCGTCCGCCTCACCCGGTCGTCCTCGTCGAGCATTTCAGAGACTGCGGATCGCCTCGGCCAGGTCGGGGCCGTAGCAGGCCCAGCAGACCACCGAGCCGTCACCGTCCAACTCGCCGTCGTCCTTGACCAGGCACAACCCGTGGAACGAAAGAATGACCTCGGGCCGGAGCAGGTCGTAGTCACCCCGCCCGGCGTACTCGACGACCACCAGCCGATCAAGGGTGAGCGGGGCAGCGGTCGGGTCGCCGGAGAGCGCGCACCTGCTCGATCGTCCATCCGGCGGGGGCACGTCACAGCCACTCGTCAAGGACGCCGGCCGCCGTAGCCGTTCAGGCTGGCTGCCCGGACGGTGCGTCGAGGGTGACGTGGGCCAGCGCCTTGTCGTCGTGGACCTTGCCGCGCGGCCACTTCACCGCGCCCTGGTCTCCCGCCTCCGCCTCGTGGACCGCGTCCACCAGCCACTGCGGGCCCGACCGGCGGCAGTCCTCCACCAGGGTGCGCCAGTCGGCGAGCCGGTAGTCGTCCACCAGGGAGCTGACCCCGTCGGTGGCCAGCACCACGTCGGTGAGCTCGGCGAGCGGCCAGGACGCGGTCCGGGCCCGCAGACCGGCCTCCGGTTCGGCTTCGGCGATCCAGTAGCCGCCCTCGCGGTTGATCACGGTGTACTGGAACTCCCTTAGCTCCCGCATCAGTTCACGATGCCGCTGGTCGTACCCGGACCCGGCGGCCAGGCGGTCCCGGTACTCGGCGAGCTGTGGCCGGGGCGCGACCAGGTCGGCCAGCCGGTCGTCCCGCAGCTCGTGCACAGTGCCGTCCCGGCCGAACGCCACCACGGGACTGTCGCCGAGCACCAGCGCGTCCAGCCGGTCGCCGCTGCGGCGCAGCACCGCCACGGTCGCGGCCGGGCTCCGGCCCGGCAGCAGCCGGTGCTCGGCGGCCACCGCCCGGATCGCTCCCGACAGCACCACCCGCAGGTCGGCCGCCGCGCCGCCCCCGAGCCCGTCGGCGAGCCGCTCGCCGAGCGTACGGGCGTACCAGCCACCCAGCGGTTCGTCCCCGGTCACCGTGGAGACGCCGTCCAGGACAACCACCGCGTCAGGCAGCACCACGATGTGATCCTCGGTCAACCGCCCTGCGGTGCCGGGACGTTCACCGGTACGCACCACCCAGCCCGCGCCGTCCTGCTGCCCGTCCACCCTGCACTCCCGTCCGCCGGTACCGTTCCGCGTTCAACTGCCGAATACTGAACGGCCCCTTGACGCCCTGACACTCCATGGATTCACTGGACCCGCCGCACTCGGCACGCCCGCCCCCACCCTACGGGCCCCGTCCCCCACCCCGGCAGAACCGCACGGCGTCCAGCTCCCCGGTCAAGTGGGAGCGCTCCCATCGGACGGCCGATCCCGCCGGACCGACCAGAGAGGACCAGCGACGTGCTCCACCCCGTACGCCGCCTGCGCGATGCGCTGCTGACCATCGCCCTCGCGTCGACCGCACTCATCGCCCCCGCCACCACCACCCACGCAGCCCAGGCGACCCAGGCCACCCGGCCCGCCACCAGCGTCGCGGCCACCGAACCGGGCTCCGGCTACTGGCACACCAGCGGCCGCCAGCTGCTGGACGAGGCCAACCGCCCGGTCCGGATCGCCGGCCTCAACTGGTTCGGCTTCGAAACCGCCAACTACGTCCCGCACGGGCTCTGGTCCCGGGACTACAAGAGCATGATCGACCAGATCAAGTCGCTCGGCTACAACACCATCCGGCTGCCCTACAGCGACGACCTCTTCAAGGGCACCTCCCCGGTCAGCCTGAACACCTCGGGCGGGATGAACGCGGATCTTCAAGGCCTGAACTCACTCCAGGTGATGGACAAGATCGTCGACCAGGCCGGTACGGTCGGCCTCAAGGTGATCCTGGACCGTCACCGTCCGGACTCCACCGGGCAGTCGGCGCTCTGGTACACCGCCGCCGTGCCCGAGTCCAGCTGGATCAGCCACCTCGGCAGCCTCGCCGCCCGGTACGCCGGCAAGCCCGCCGTGATCGGCATCGACCTGCACAACGAGCCGCACGACCCGGCCTGTTGGGGCTGCGGCGACCCCGCCCTCGACTGGCGGCTGGCCGCCGAGCGGGCCGGCAACGCGGTGCTCGCCGCCAACCCCCGGCTGCTGGTCTTCGTCGAGGGCAACCAGACCTTCAACGGCAGTTCGTACTGGTGGGGCGGCAACCTCCAGGGCGCCGCCCAGTACCCCGTCCGGCTGAACGTGGCCGACCGGCTCGTCTACTCCGTGCACGACTACGCGACCAGCGTGGCGCAGCAGAGCTGGTTCACCGACCCCTCCTACCCGGCCAACCTGCCCGGCGTCTGGGACCGCAACTGGGGTTACCTGTTCCAGCAGAACATCGCACCGGTCTGGGTCGGCGAGTTCGGCACCACGCTCCAGTCCACCGTCGACCAGCAGTGGCTCAAGGCACTGGTGCAGTACCTGCGGCCGACAGCCCGCTACGGGGCCGACAGCATCGGCTGGACGTTCTGGTCCTGGAACCCCAACTCCGGTGACACCGGCGGGATCCTCAACGACGACTGGACCACCGTCAACACCACCAAGGACGCCTACCTGGCGGACGTCAAGGCACCCGGCTTCGGCGCACCCGGTACACCCGGCGGCGACGTACAGGCGCCCTCCACGCCCACCGGGCTCACCGCCACCGGCCGCACCGCGAGCAGCGTCTCGCTGTCCTGGACCGCCGCCACCGACAACGTCGGCGTCAGCGGGTACGACGTCTACCGGGGCGCCACCCTGGCCGGCACCGCCACCGGCACCTCCTACACCGACACCGGGCTGACCGCCGCCACCGGCTACGCCTACACGGTGCGGGCCAGGGACGCGGCCGGCAACGTCTCGGCGGCCTCCGCCGCCGTGACCGCCACCACCTCGGGCGCCGGCGCCGGCACGGGCTGCACGGCGGGGTGGCACCTGGACAACCAGTGGAGCCCGGGCTTCACCGCCACCGTCACGGTGACCGCCACCGCAGCCACCAAGTCCTGGTCGGTGCAGTGGACCTGGCCGAACGGCCAGCAGCTCACCAGCGCCTGGAACGCCACCGCCCAGCAGACGGCGGGCGCGGTCACCGCGACCAGCCTGGCGTACAACGGCACACTGGCGCCCGGTGGTTCGACCACCTTCGGGCTGCAGGGGACCTGGACGGGCGGCAACGCGGCCCCGACGCTCACCTGCACGGCCGCCTGACCCTCCGCAACCCCCGGTGGTGGGGCAACTCCCGCCCCACCACCGCCTCCTGCCGCCGCGCGCCCCCCGCGCGCCCAGCCGAAAGGCCCCACCCGTGCCTTCCGTCCTCACCCCCGCACCCACCTCCCCACGACGCCGATCGGCTGCCGTGCTGCTCGCCGCCGCCCTGCTGACCGGGGCGTTCGTCGGCTCCCCCGGCACCGCCACCCCGGCGGCGGCCGCCGCCAGCTCGACCGTCCGGGTCAACCAGGTGGGCTACCTTCCGGACGGCCCCAAGCGCGCCACCGTGGTCAGCTCCGCCACGGCCCCGCTCGGCTGGCAGCTGCGCAGTGCGGCCGGGGCCGTGCTGGCCTCCGGCAGCACCGTCGTCCGGGGAGCCGACGCCGCGTCCGGTGACGCCACCCACCTGGTGGACTTCTCCGCCTACGGCGGCACGGGAACGGGCCTCACCCTCGTCGTGGACGGGCAGAGCAGCTACCCCTTCGACATCTCCGCGTCGCTCTACGACGGCCTCCGCTCGGACAGCCTGTCGTTCTTCTACCAGCAGCGCAGCGGGATCGCCATCGACGCCGCACTGGCCGGGTCCGGCTACGGCCGACCGGCCGGACACCTGGGAGTCGCCCCCAACCTGGGCGACGTCAACGTGCCCTGCCAGGCCGGGGTCTGCGACTACACCAGGGACGTCCGCGGCGGCTGGTACGACGCGGGCGACCAAGGCAAGTACGTGGTGAACGGCGGCATCGCGGCCTGGCAGCTGGTCAACTCCTTCGAGCGGGCCAAGCGGGCCGGCACCGAGGCGGCCCTCGGCGACTCGACCCTGCGGGTGCCCGAGCGCGGCAACGCCGTGCCCGACGTGCTCGACGAGGCGCGCTGGGAGCTGGACTTCCTGCTGCGGATGCAGGTCCCGGCCGACAAGCCGCTGGCGGGCATGGCCTTCCACAAGGTGCACGACTCCGCCTGGACCGCGCTGCCGACCCGCCCCGACCAGGACGCCCAGCAGCGTGAACTGCACCGCCCGTCCACCGCCGCGACCCTCAACCTGGCGGCCTCCGCCGCACAGTGCGCCCGGGTCTACGCCCCGTACGACGCGGCCTTCGCCGCCCGGTGCCTGGACGCCGCCCGGCGGGCCTGGACGGCGGCCAGGGCGAACCCGGCCCTGCTCGCTTCCGCCACCGACACCACCGGTGGCGGCGGGTACGACGACGCCGAGGTGGGCGACGAGTTCTACTGGGCGGCCGCCGAGCTGTTCGCGACCACCGGTGAGAGCCAGTACCGCGACGCCGTCACCGGCTCCTCCTTCCACAACGCCCCCGCCGACACCCCCTGGTGGGGCGGCACCGCGACCCTGGGCCGGATCACGCTCGCCACCGTGCCCGGGGTCGGGCTGCCCGCCGACGACCTGGCCCGGCTCCGCGCCTCGCTCGTCACGGCCGCCGACGGCCACCTCGCCACCATCGCCGGTCAGGGCTACGGCGTGCCGCTGGCCGCCGACGGCTACAACTGGGGCTCGAACAGCGCGGTCGCCAACGACGCGATGGTGCTCGGCGTCGCCTACGAGCTGACCCGTCAACAGCGTTACCGGGCAGGTGCGTTGGAGTCGCTGGACTACCTGCTCGGCCGCAACGCGCTGAACCGGTCGTACGTCACCGGCTACGGCGAGCTGGCCTCGGAGAACCAGCACCACCGGTTCTGGGCGCACCAGAGCGACCCCTCGCTGCCGCACCCGCCGGCCGGCTCCTTCGCCGGTGGCCCCAACGCCGGCCTCCAGGACCCGGTGGCGGTCGAGCGGCTGACCGGCTGCAAGCCCGCCAAGTGCTACGTCGACGACATCGGCTCGTACTCCACCAACGAGGTGGCGATCAACTGGAACGCCCCGCTGGCCTGGCTCGCGGCCTTCGCCGCCGACCGGACGAACCCTCCGGCCACCCCGCAGATCCTGGTGGCTCCCACGGCGGTTGCCGTACCGGAGGGCGGCAGCGCGCTCGCCCGGGTCAGGCTCTCGGCGGCCCCGGCCCAGAACGTCACCGTCACGGTGTCCCGCAGCTCCGGTGACCAGGACCTCGCGGCGGGCAGCGGGAGCACGCTGGTGTTCACCCCCGCCAACTGGTCCACCGAGCAGGCCGTGACGCTCACCGCCGCCCAGGACACCGACAGCAGCAACGGCACCGCGGCCTTCGCCCTCACCGGCCCCGGCGTCACCGGCGCCACCCTCACCGCGACCGAGGCCGACGACGACGCCCCCGCCTCGGCGGCCTGCTCGGTCGGCTACCGGGTCGACAGTGCCTGGTCGGGCGGCTTCACCGCCACGGTGACCCTGAAGAACACCGGCACCACCCCCCTCCAGGGCTGGTCGCTGGCCTGGTCCTTCCCCGGCGACCAGCGGATCGGCAACGCCTGGAACGCCACCGTCGTGCAGAGCGGAGCGGCGGTCACCGCCAAGGACGTCGGCTGGAACGGCTCCGTCGCACCGGGCGCCACCGCCCAGTTCGGCTTCCAGGCCACCTTCTCCGGCAGCAACCCGGCCCCCGCCCGGTTCACCGTGAACGGGTCGGTCTGCGCCTGAGCCCGCGCCCGTCCCCCTGAGGAAAGGACGAAGCCATGCCCCCCCCGCTCGGACCGTCCGCCCACCGGCCCACCCGGTTCCGCCGGACCGTGCTGGCCGTCACCGTCTGCGCCGCGGCCCTGCTCGGCGCCGCGCTGCTGCCCTCCACCGCCCGGGCCGCCGACCCACCGCTGCGCGAACTCGCCGCCGCCAAGGGCGTCTACCTCGGCAACGCGGTGGCCGGCGGCGCACTCGGCGGCAACGCCGCGTACGCCGCCCTGGCCGGTACGCAGTTCGGCTCGCTCACCCCCGAGAACGCCATGAAGTGGGGCTCGGTGGAGCCCACCAGGGGCAGCTACAACTGGGCCGAGGCCGACCAGATCGTCGCCTTCGCCCAGGCCCACGGCCAGCAGGTGCGCGGGCACACCCTGGTCTGGCACAGCCAGAACCCGGGCTGGCTGGCCAACGGCGGCTTCGGCGCAGCCGAGCTCCGCGGCCTCCTGCAGCAGCACATCACCACCGAGGTCGGCCGCTACCAGGGGCGGGTCCGCGCCTGGGACGTGCTCAACGAGCTCTTCAACGAGGACGGCAGCTACCGCTCCTCGCTGTGGACCGACGCCCTCGGCACCGGTTTCGTGGCCGACGCCCTGACCTGGGCCCACCAGGCCGACCCGGCGGCCGAGTTGTACCTCAACGACTACAACGTGGAGGGGCTCGGCGCGAAGAGCGACGCGCTGTACGCGCTGGTGCGCTCGCTCAAGGCACAGGGGGTGCCGATCCACGGGGTGGGCTTCCAGGCGCACTTCGTCCTCGGTCAGGTCCCGGCCACGCTCCAGGCCAACCTCCAACGGTTCGCCGATCTGGGCGTCGACGTCGCCGTCACCGAGCTCGACGTCCGGATGCAGACCCCGGCCACCGAGGCCAAGCTGTCCCAACAGGCCGCCGACTACGGCACGGTGGTGAAGTCCTGCCTCGCGGTCGGCCGCTGCCGGGGCGTCACCGCCTGGGACATCTCCGACGCCGACTCCTGGGTGCCGAGCGTCTTCCCCGGCTACGGCGCGGCCACCCTGTACGACGCCGGCTACCAGCCCAAGCCCGCCCACCACGCGGTCGCGGTCGCCCTCGGCGCCGGCACTCCCGCCTCGACTCCCTCGCCGTCGGCAAGCAGCTCACCGGCACCGGGCTGTACGGCCGCCTACACGGTGCCCAACCAGTGGAACACCGGCTTCACGGGCGGCGTCACGGTGAGCTGCCCGCCCGGCTCCTCGCTCAGCGGTTGGCGCGTGAGCTGGGACTTCACCGCCGGCCAGCAGCTCACCCAGAGCTGGAACGCCACCTGTACCCAGACCGGCACCCGGGTCACCTGCGCCAACGCGGCCTGGAACGGCGGCGTCACCGCCGGCGGTTCGGTCGCCTTCGGCTTCAACGGCACCTGGAGCGGCAGCAATCCCGTCCCGGCGGTGGCCCTGAACTGACGAGGGGTCAGCGGTGGAGCGGACCGGCCGCTCCACCGCAGCTCCCCGGGGGTCAGATCCACCCGAGCTTCGAGGCGTTCAGCCCGGCCTGGAAGCGGCTGGAGGCGTTCAGACTGACCATCAGGCTGGCCATCATCCGGCGGACGGTGCGGAGCGAGAGTCCGAGCTTCCGGGCCGCGACGTCGTCGGTGTGGCCGGCGCTGATGATCTCCAGCAGAGCCTGTTCCAGCGGGGTGCAGCCGTTCCGGTCGGTCGGGGCCACCTCGCCGAACGAGGAGGCCACGGACCAGAGTTGGTCGAATAGCGCGCAGACTGCGGTGATCATCCCGGGGCTGTCCACCTCCAACGCGCCCTCGCGCGGGTCGCTCGGGTCGAGCGGCAGGATGGCGAGCCTGCGGTCGATGATGACCAGCGGCATCGGCACGGTGGGTACGGTCCGCATCTGGCCGCCCAGCCCGGTCAGCCAGCGGGCGTAGCTGTACGCGTCGGCGTCGTTGCGGACGCTGTCCCGGCAGATCGCCCGGATCGCCACCCCGCGCTCCAGCGCCTGCTGGTTGAGCGGTCCGGCGGCCGCCCGTGCGTCGGGCCGGTGGGCGCCGCCGGGGTTCAGCGAGAGGCACTCCGACTCGGTGCGGTGCTGGAGCTCCTCCAGTCTGCCCCGGACCGCGTCCAGCCCGATCAGCCGGCGGGTGGCGTCCCCGTCACCGTCCCAACGGCGGTCGTGCTCGGCCGCGATCATCGCGATGGCCGCCCGGGTGGCCACCAACTGGGCCTGCTTGGCCGCCGCGTCGGCCTCGGCCGCAGCGAGCAGGGTGGCAAGCCCCACATCCGGGCTGACCGGCCGCAGCCGACCGTCGGAGTCGGCCGAAGGCTTCAGCAGAGCCAGGTCGGCCAACTCGTTCAGTGCCGCCCGTACCGCCACGATCGGCAGACCCGTCCCCTCGACCAGGTCGGCCACCCCGTGGTCGGGACACGCCAGCATGGCGCGGTAAACCGCCTCAGCCTGACTGTTCAAGCCCAATGTTTCGAGCACGATCGCCCCCCGCGATTGTTACCTGGCACACAGTGTCAGCGATCCCGTCACCCGGATCAATAGCCACACCGGAGCGGGGACGGCATCGCGAACTTCGCGCGGGCCAGCCGAACTTGTCGTTCCGTCAGCTGCTGAGGCGCGCCGGATCAGCGACCGCCGCCCGGGTGGTGCACGCTGAGCTCACCGTAGGCCGACAGAACGCCGGCCAGGTCACCGGGCCGGTCCCGCAGGGTGGCGTCCAGGAAGGCCAGCGTGGTGGCGGCGACGACGTGCAGGCTCTCGGTCCGGCCCAGGGAGCCGACGATCGAGGGCACGGGCGGCAGGTAGAGGGGTCCGTCCATGAAGGTGAGGTGTGCGGCGCCGGGGATGGTGAGCCGGTAACTCGTCGCGGTGCTCAGCTCCAGGGCCTCGGTGAGCCGGGGCAGGTAGCGCGGGTCGGTGTCGGGGGTGACGGCCTGGGTCAGCGCGAGTGCCGGCCGGCCGAGGGCGGGGGAGGTCGGGCCGTGGGGGTAGCCGTCCAGATCGATGACGGCGCCGAACCGGCCGTCCTGCCGGGCGGCCTGGAGGGCGGCGGCGCCGCCTGTCGAGTGCCCGGTGGCCGCGACCCGGCTGGTGTCCAGGCGTCCGGTCAACGGGTCCGCGGTCTCACCCCGGTCCAGCCGGTCCAACTGCGTGAGGACGAAGCCGAGGTCGGCGGCCCGGACAGCCGTCCAGCCGGCCGCCAGCTCCTCGTCCGTGTCCCGGTCCCCACTGGAGGAGGTCTCGCCCCTGACCGTCCGGCCGTCGTCGAGGACGACGGCCGCGGAGTCGTACGGGTGGTCGAGGGCGGCGACCAGATAGCCGTGGGCGGCCAACTCCTCCGCCCAGGCGGTGTTCTGGGTCCGCACGCCGCCCGACCCGGGCGAGAACAGCACGATCGGGAACCTCTCGCCCCCACCGGCCACCGGGGCGTCGAAGACCGACCGGCTGCGGGCCCGGGGAACACCGTCGACCAGGAAGCCCGGCAGGCCCACCGCGTCGGCGAGGGCCGCGGAGACGGTCTGCGCCTCCTGCTCCGTGCGCCCGAGGTACTGCGCCCGCTGCGTGCCTGCGGGGCTCTTCTGCGCGGGGTACCAGAGCTGGACCACGACCGTGCGCCGGTCGTCCGGATCGGCGGTGAAGCTCTCCGGACGGAGCGGGTCGGTCCACTGCACCACCCGGGTGCCGACCGCGAACTCGCCGGACGGTTCGGGGAATTCGGGCACCGGAAAGGCCCAGGCGGCCACCGGGCCGGTGGCGATCAGGCCGACGCAGGCCAGCGATCCCGGCAGGGCCAGCCACCAGCGGGCCCGCCACGCCGTCCGGCCGGTACGGCGGCGCAGCAGGGGTGAGAGGGCGAACGGCAACGCCAGGGCAGCGCCGGCCAGGACCGGCAGCAGCTGCCAGCGGATCCCCGCCACGCTCAGCACGATCGCGGAGGGCGCGAGAATCGCCGCCGCCGCGATCGTGACGCGGGGTCGGAGGACGGAGGGAAGCCAGCGGGCCGCCACCAGCGCGACGGCACCCAGCAGGGCAAGGATTTCCAGGGGGGACATGTACAGCCCCGTGATGATCTCGGTCACCCGGCCATCGTCGGCGCCGGGCCGCCGCTGCCGCATCGCTCCCGGGTCGCAGTCCGAGGCGGGCACCGGTGCGACCGGAGTGGCAGGCGAGCACGCCGGATCGGCGACCGCCTTGCGACCACGGTAGGTACGGAGTCTCCTCCTCCGGTCGTACCCCGGTGCGGTGCGGTCCGCCGGTGGGCTCATGTGCTCCACGTGCCGACCGCCTACCGTGGCAGGGCCGCGGCACGTGCCGGGCGCACCATGGTGCCGAGTCGACAGGGACGTGTGATGACCGCAGACCCCGGGACTGCCCACCGGGACCGGGTGCGGCCGGCACCCGTACGAGCGGCGACAGCGGCTCGGCGTCGGGCCCTCCGGCTGCCGCCCGTGGTGCGGGACGCGCTGGTGCCGGCGCTGCTCCTGGTCAACATCCTGACCACCGGCGCACCGCAGGATCGTCCGGCGGCCGTGGCCCTCACCGCCGCCCTCGCGCTGCCGCTGCTGTGGCGGCGCCGCGCCCCGCGCGCGGTGTTCGGCGCCGTGGCGGCCGCGTCCGCCGCCCAGTGGCTGATGGATGTCCAACTACCGGCGGACGTCGCCTTGTTGATGGCCCTCTACACGGTGGCCGCGACCTCGGACCGGCGCGGCACGCTGGTCGCCGGTGCCGTCGTGGAGATCGGTGCGTTGCTGGCCTGTCTGCGCTGGACGACGGAGGGCGCCTTCCTGACCCCCTTCGTCGCGGTGACCGCGCTGGTCGTCGCCGCCGCCGTGCTGGGTGTGAACGTGCGGACCACCCGCGCCTACCTCGCGGCCCTGGAGGAACGGGCCACCCGCCTGGAGCAACAGCACGACCAGCAGGCGCGGTTGGCCGTCGCCGAGGAGAGGACGCGGATTACCCGGGAGATGCACGACATCGTCACCCACAACCTGTCCGTCATGGTCGCGCTCACCGACGCCGCCGTCTACGCGCAGCACCGGTCGCCCGACAAGGCCACCACCGCGATGCTCCGGATCTCCGAGACGGGCCGTCAGGCCCTGACCGACATGCGGCGCTCCCTGGGCATCCTGCGGACCGACGAACCGGACGGGGAGCGCCACCCGTTGCCCGGCATCGCCCAACTGGAGACCCTGGCACGTCAGATGCGCGCCGCCGGGCTGCCGACCCGCGTCGAGGTCGAGGGCGGCCACACCCACCTCCCCGCCACCGCACAACTCACCGTCTACCGCCTGGTCCAGGAGGCCCTGACCAACGCCCTGAAGCACACACCCGCCGGCACCGAGGCGACGGTGCGGGTCCGGTGCTCGACCGAGGCGGTCACCGTGGACGTCACCGACACCGGTCCCCGCCCGCCGCGTCCCGGCTCCGCACCTTCCGGCCACGGCATCCCCGGGATGCGCGAGCGCTCGGCCGCCTACGGGGGGACGTTGCAGGCCGGGCCGCTGCCGGGTGGCGGCTGGCGGGTCCGCACCCGGCTCGTCCTCGGCAGCAGCGGCACGGCGTCCGTATGACGATCCGCGTCCTGATCGCCGACGACGAGGCGCTGCTCCGGATGGCCTTCGGCATGGTCCTGGAGGCCCAGCCCGACCTGGCACCGGTCGGCGAGGCCGAGGACGGCGCCCAAGCCGTCGAGCTCGCCCGGGAGTTGCGCCCCGACGTGGTCCTGATGGACGTCCGGATGCCCGGGACCGACGGGATCGAGGCGACCCGGCAGGTCGTCCGGGTCTCCCCGCAGAGCCGAGTGCTGATCCTCACCACCTTCGACCTGGACGAGTACGCCTTCGCCGGCCTCAGCGCCGGAGCGTCGGGCTTCCTCCTCAAGAACACCAGGCCCGAGGAACTGCTCACCGCGATCCGCAACGTGGCCGCCGGGGATGCGGTGGTCTCCCCCCGGATCACCCGCCGCCTGCTGGAGTCCTTCCGCCCGCACCTCCCCGACGGCAGCAGCGTCGCCCGCGACCGCGACGAGCGGTTGAACCGGCTCAGCGTCCGTGAGCGCGAAGTGCTCGTCCAGGTGGGCTGCGGCCTGTCCAACGCCGAGATCGCGGCCACCCTGTACCTCGCGGAGGCGACCGTGAAGTCCCACCTGGGCCGCATCCTGCACAAGCTCGAACTCCGCGACCGGGTGCAGGCCGTGATCTTCGCCTACGAGAGCCGCCTCATCCACCCGGCCTGACGGCACCCTGCTGATTAATCGGTTGCCCACCCGTACCGCCGTGCCGCAGAGTTGGCGCATCAGCCCGCACCGCCCGAGGAGAGGAACGCAGTCGTGAGCAGCATCCGGTCGTATCAGCGTTCCTCGAGCTCCCAGCAGAGCCAGGGACGGCCCACCGGACGGTAGAACGGCGTTGACGCCGGGCCGCCCACGGGACTTCCCGTACGGGCGGCCTTTCTCGTGCCGCCCCGCAGTGCCGGATGGTGCAACTGGCAGCACGCCTGATTCTGGATCAGGAGACTCGGGGTTCGAATCCTCGTCCGGCAGCTCTGGAGAGTTGGCCGAGTGGTAAGGCAGCGGCTTGCTAAGCCGTAGTCGGGCGGAAGCCCGCGCGCGTTCGATCCGCGCACTCTCCGCGCAGCACAGCACAGGACAACGCAGGACAACGCACAAGGGCGAGCTGGGCACCGGAGAGCCCAAGGGTCTGTAACACCCCCGCTTCGGCTGTGCCGGTTCGACTCCGGCCTCGCCCACCCGGCCGCTGGAGTTCTCGCCGGAGGAGCAGCCGCTCGGCGCCCTTCCCGACGCCTCCGAGGAGGCGTTCCTGTCCGCCGTGGGAGCTGGGCCCGCCTCCCTGGAGTGGTGGTGGACACGGTGGCCCGCCGGTCCGGACCTCGACCTGCCGCCGGGGGCGAAGCACGCCGAGGTGCAGATCGCCGTCCACAGTGCCGACCTGTTCCGGGAGGTCCCGGCCGACGCCCACACCTTCCACGTCCACGTCGGACCGCACGAAACCGACCGTGCCGACCGGATCGCCGCACAGGTCGGCCTGCACGTCGTCGGCCCGGGGTTGCGGGTCGGCTGGGCAGCCGTCCTCCTGCGGTGGTCGTGGAGCGTTGAGCACCGTCTGCTCTTCGGCGGTGACGGGGCTGACGCGAAGATGCCAGTCATGTTCGTGCCGCAGTGCGGCCGATGACAGCAGCGGCCCGGTCGGCCAGGGTTGGCACCAGCGAGGGAGCACCCGGGGAGCACCAAGTCCCCCCGAGGGAGCGCCCGCTTCCAGCCCACGTCCATCCCTGCTGCCGGAGCCTGCCATGAAGAAGATCGCCGCTGTCGTCCTCACCGTCCTGGTCCTGCTCGGCCTCGGCGCCGCGCACGCCGTTGCGGCCCGGCCCACCGCTGACACCGCCGTCTCACTCGCGGACGGCTACGGCTGGGGCGGCATCGTGACGCCGACCCCCTGACCCGCCCGCCGCATCGCCGCACCGGGGCACCACCCATGGCCGCCGAGCCCTCCCTACCGAGAGCGCCATGCATCTGATCACCCTTCATCTGACCGGCCCCACCGGCGCGTTGCTGGACTCGGACCTGCTCGCCGAGCTGATCGACTCCCACAGTGAGGCGGCCGACCGGGTCGAGCACCTCCGCGCCCGCTGCTCACCCGGCCGGATCGACCTCGCGTTCTTCCTGCTGGCCGAGGACCGGCTCGCGGCCGACCGGGCGGCCCATGTGGTGTGCCACCGGGCGCTCCGGCGCACCCACTGGCTCTCCGGCTGGCGCCTCCAGGCCGGCTGATCAGCCCGTACCCGCCGCCATCCGCCCGTGAGCACTCTTGTCCCCCCGAGGAGTTGATTTGTCAGAGTCTGCCGCCAAAGCCGGGTTCCCACTGCTGCTGCGCGTCTATCCGCCCGCCCTCGTGGACAGCGCGGTGGCCGCCTGCGGCCGTACCGAGAAGCGCCGTCGGCTGCTCTCGGCCCGGACCATGGTCTACTTCGTGCTCGCCATGGACCTCTTCTCACCGGCGCCGTACCAGGAGGTCATGGACCGGCTGACCACCGACCTGCGGGCGGCCGAGCTGTGGGCCGAGGAGACGCTGCCGAGCCGGGCGGGCATCTTCCAGGCCCGTGAACGCCTCGGCCCGGAACCGCTGTTCACCCTGCAGCGGTCGGTCTCCCGGCCGATCGCACCGCTCGGCACCCCGGGCGCGCACTGGCGTGGCCTACGGCTGATGCACCTCGAACAGCACACCGTCGACCTGCCCGAACGAGCCTCACCGGCCCCCCGGTTGCACGCCCTCGCGGTGGTCGAGAGCAGCACCCGGACGGTCATCGACGCGACCGTCGGCGAGCGCCGGACGGACGCCGCCCTGCTCCGTTCACTCGGCCCGGGCACCCTGCTGACCGTCCCCGGGCGGCCGTTCGACCTCGACCGCTGGGACGCGATCACCGGCGCCGGGGCCGGGCTGCTCTGGCAGCTGCCGCTCGGACAGCGGCCGCGCCCGACACCCGAACACCTCTGCCCCGACGGCTCGTTCCTCACCAGACTGGGCGGACGGCGGGCCCGGGTGCTCGCCCCCGGGGTGTTCACCAACCTGCTGGACGCACAGCGGGCACCGACCACCGAGCTGCTCGGCGTCCTCGCGCGTACCGAGGCGGGCGGCGGCGCACTGCTCGAGGCGCTGCTGGGCGCGGGACGGGAGAAGGGCCCGCTGACCAGTCGTACCTCCGACGGGATCCAGCAGGAGGTCTGCGGACGGCTGCTCGTGCACTACGCGATCCGCAGCTCGGACCGGACCGGAGCGGCCCATTTCCCCCGGACGTTTCCGGAGCAACAGGGCCGGTCGCGCCTTAACCAAACAGCATTGCCCATCCTCCAGCACTGACACAGAATTCCTCTTGTGACCGGCAAGCACGGCCGGCCGGAAATACCGGCTCGCGGAGCCGCATTCTCCACTGCAATCCCGGATGCGACCCCACGAGATATTCGGTGACGACTCGTCACCCAGTGGACCCGAAGGCGAGAAACTCGCCGACGACGAGAGGGAAATCCTGTGAGTATCCGTACGAAGATCGCCGCCGCCGCAGTGTCCGTCGCCGCCCTCGGCGTGATCGCCGCAGGCGTCACCCCGGCCTCGGCGAGCCCCGGTGGCTGCGTCTGGGGCGTGGATGCCTGCCTGTACTACCACTCCAATTTCAGCGGCGCCTTCAACGGCGACGGCGGCAACGACACCTACCTCTCCGCCTGGTACTTCTCCGGCTGCGCCAACGGCAACTGCGACGGCTCCGGCCAGCTGGTGAAGAACAACACCGCCAGCGTCTACAACATGAACCCGCGCACCGTCCGGATCTACGTCAACTCCTACCAGCAGGGCCCCTACCAGGACATCCCGGGTTACACCGCGACCAACCTGAACGGGACGCTCTACAACAACAACGCCTCGCAGCGTTTCCTGTAAGGAACATACCAGCCGGGAATCGCCCCGTCCCGGACTGCCGAATCCGGTGGCCGGCCACGAGAATTCGCGTGGCCGGCCACGCGCACGTCCCGACTCCACGTCCTGTCCCGATCACCCGAGGATGTCCTGGGCATGACTCACCTTCGCTCCACCTCACGCCTGTTGGCCGCGGCGCTGCTCGCGGCGGCGGGCCTGTTCACGGCCGGCTGCGCGGCGCACCCACCCACGCCCGGGACCGCCACCGCACCCGGGGCCGCCCCGTCCGCCACGCTGCCCCCACTGCCCCGTCCCGCGATCCACGAGATCCCGGTGGCCGACAGCACGGCCGACAAGTCCATGCCCGTCGAGGCGTACCTGTTCAGCTCGGAGCAGCGGCACCAGGTGGACACCGCCAGAGGCACGTTGACCGCGCAGTGCATGCGGCGGTTCGGTCTGGCCTACACCCCCGAGGCACCGCCCCCGGCCTCCGCGCGCGGTCAGGCCACCCACCGGTACGACGTGGTCGCGCCCGCGAACGGCTACCGCCCGGCCGAGCCGCCGACGCCACGGCCCGCACCGCCGCAGCTCTCCCCCGAGGTGGTCGGCGTGCTGGCGGGCCGCCTCCCGGGCGGCGCCGAGCCGAGCACGAGCTACCACGGAACACCGATCCCCCCGGGCGGCTGCCTCGGCGAGGCCGACGCGCGGCTGACCGCCCAGGGCGGCAGCATGCTGGACTCCCAGCTGGCCGTCGGCATCAACTTCGACAACTACCGGCGGTCCATGACGGACGACCGGCTCACCGCCGTCTTCCGGGCCTGGTCGGACTGCATGCGGGCCGAGGGCCACGGCTACCCGACGCCCGACGACGCGATGAAGGACCCGCGGTGGAAGACCGGCACCGGCCCGGCCTCACCCGAGGAGGTCGCGGTCGCGACCGCCGACGCGCGCTGCCGCCAGCGGACCAACGTCATCGGCACCTGGTTCGCCGTCGAGTCCGCGTACGAGGCCGAGGCGATCGCCGGCAACCTCGCGGAGCTGACCGGGGTCCGCCAGGGCATCGCCGCCGTGGTGCGGAACGCCTCCACCGTCAACTCGGGCGGCGGTGACCGCTAGGACCTGTCGTCAACTTCCCGCCTGCCCCACGACGCCTCACACGCACTCTCGCCGCACCGGACGGGTACGACCCAGTACGCGTGCTCCCGCCCGGCACGCCGAGAGCACGCACCAGACGCCACAGGGGCGCCCTCCGGGCAACGACGGGAGCTCGACGACAGGCCCTGGGCGAAAAGCGAAAGCGGCGGCAGGTCAGGCAACCCGACCGCTGCGCCGGTTCCGACGCAGGAGCGCCGCACGTTCGTCCTCGGTGAGCCCGCCCCACACGCCGTACGGCTCGCGCACCTGGAGCGCGTGGGCGAGGCACGCGGAACGGACCGGGCAGCGGACGCAGACCCGTTTCGCCGCTTCGTCCCGGTCGTCGTGGGCCTGGCCGCGCTCTCCCGCCGGGTGGAAGAACAGGGCGGCGTCCTGGCGGCGGCAGGCGGCCCGCTGCTGCCAGTCCCAGTGCTGGTCGAGGGCGCCGGGCAGGCGCGAGATGTCGGTCATCGGTTCCCTCCTCCGGGTGGAGTCCGGTGGAGCCCGGCCGTCCACCGGCCCCACCGGGTCGGCGGCGCGGCCGGGCGCCGCACGCGCGTTCCGGTCTTCCGTCTCACCCTGTCCCGTCCGGCCAAACCCCCGGGTTCCTCCGCGCTCCGCAACCACCACCAGGGCGGGTGGCATGAAGTCCTGGGACGGGGGCAGCCGAAGGTGCAGGACGCGCCCGGCGGGAAAGCCCGCAACGGCGCACGAGGAGAGGAAGCCCGCATGAGCGGCGTCGAGATCTGGAAGTTCCGCTCCACCTCAGGCCACGTCTCCGGTCATGACCTGATCGGCTACCACGTCGAGGCCACCGACGGCCGGATCGGCAAGGTCGACAAGCACTCGGACGAGACCGACTCCGCCTACCTCGTGGTCGACACCGGCCCCTGGATCTTCGGCAAGCACGTCCTGCTCCCGGCCGGCACGGTCCTCCGCGTCGACGAGGCCGAACAGGTGGTCCACGTCGACCGCAGCAAGGACGAGATCAAGAACGGCCCCGCGTTCGACCCGCACCAGCACGAGGCCGACCTGGGCTACCGGGAGACCTACGGCGCCTACTACGGCCCGTTCTACCAGGGCCCGTTCGCCTGACCGGAGGTCAGGTCCCGGACGTCGGGTCCCGGAGCTCGGGGGCTGGTGCGGCCGGTGCGCCGGGTGGGTGCCGCGACCGCGGGCTACCACCCGGCGGCCCGCCAGCCTAAGGTCGTGTCGGGAAGCACTGCTCCCCCACAGCTGTTGTGCACCGCACGGACCCGGAAGGCTTGACCGCATTGAGTACCGACAGAACCGGCCCGCAGGCCGGTGCCCTCACCGTGACGTCCCGGACCGAACCGGACGGGTCGATCGTCTGCCGGCTGAGCGGCGAGCTGGACCTCGATTCGCTGTCCGCCGCCAAGGTGGTCTTCGCACAGCACCTCGAAGCCCGGCCCGCTCGGCTCCTGGTGGACCTGGAGGAACTGACCTTCTGTGACTCCTCCGGACTGAACCTGCTGATCAAGACCCGGCAGGCGGCCCAGGAGGCGGGCGTCGCCCTGCAGCTCGGAACGCTCTCCGCCCAGGTCGAACGGCTGTTGGCGATCACCGGAGCGGGCGAGGTCTTCACCGTCCTCCCCGCCGGCGCCGAGGCCTCGCCCACCACCCTCGATGAGACCTTGGACTGACCCGATGACCACTGACGGGGCACCGCCGCCCATCAGCACACCTATCCGGCCGCAGCTGCCGGCCGCGGGCCAGCGCAGGCGCCTGGTGCTCAAGGGCATGCGCCGACAGGTGGCGGCCGGGCGCGACTTCGGGCGGCAGGCACTCCTCGACTGGTACGCCGTCACCGGCGGCGACGGCCAGGAGGACACTCCGGCGGACGACGTGCTGCTGCTGATCAGCGAGCTGCTGGCGAACGCGGTGATGCACGCGGGCGGCGCGCACCACATCCTGCTGCACGGCACGGCCGAGACCCTGCGGGTGGAGGTGGCCGACGGCGACCCGGCCATGCCCCGCCCCCGGGCGTACCAGCCGGGCACCCCGGGTGGGCACGGGCTGCACATCGTCGGTCGGCTCGCGGACCGTTGGGGCGTGGACCTGCTGGCGGACGGGAAGGCGGTCTGGCTCGAGGTCCGGGCCGAGCAGCTGACCTCGGGTCAGCGGTCGACCTGACCGACCCGGGCGGCCGGCGCCCGGAACGCCGCGTCTCCCCGGTCGGGTCGACCGGGGAGACGCGGTCCGCAGGTGCCGGGCGGTGTCAGTCCTCGTGGGTGAGCTCCGCCCGCAGCTTGGCCAGGGTGCGGCTCAGCAGGCGGGAGACGTGCATCTGCGAGACACCGAGGCGCTCACCGATCTCGGACTGCGTCAGCTCGCCCACGAAACGCAGCGAGAGCACCAGCCGGTCGCGCTCCGGCAGGGCGGCGATCAGCGGCTTGAGCGACTCGAGGTCGTCGACCCGGCTGATCCGGGTGTCCTCGTAGCCCAGCCGCGCGGCGAGCGTGCTGTCCGGCGAGTTGTCCGCCAGGCGCATCTCCAGCGAGCCGGCGGTGTGGGCGTTGGTGGCGGTCATGCTCTCCACCACGTCCTCCGGGCTCACCTCCATCCGCTCGGCCAGCTCGGCCACCGTCGCCGCGCGGTCCAGCCGCTGTTCCAGCTCCTCCTGGGCCTTCACCAGCGACAGCCGGAGCTCCTGCATCCGCCGGGGCACGTGCACCGCCCAGGTGGTGTCCCGGAAGTGCCGCTTGATCTCCCCGATGATCGTCGGCAGCGCGAAGGTCGAGAACTCCAGGCCGCGCTCCGGGTCGAACCGGTCGATGGCCTTGATCAGGCCCACCGTCCCGACCTGCATGATGTCGTCCATCGGCTCGGACCCACTGCGGAACCGCCCCGCCGCGTACCGCACCAGCGACAGGTTCAGCTCGACCAGCGTCCCGCGCACGTACGAGTACGCCGCCGTACCCTCCTCCAGGTCCGCCAGCCGGACCAGCAGCGTCCGCGCCAGTTCCTTGGCGTCGCGGGGCGCGACGGCCGACGGGTCCTCGATCACCGGAAGACCGGCGAGCTCGGGCAACCGGGCCGTGCTGGTCACCGTCGTACACATGGGGGTCAGCGAAACCTCACTGGACACTGCCATGACACACCTTCCGTCGTCCGGACACCTTGTTCTCGGCCGCCTACCCCGCTTCGTGGCCGCCATGCGGAATCTCTCAAAAGTGGTACCCTATGTCCTTGTATGCCCCTTTTATTACTGACTGTCCTGGTCGGCCGCAGAGTCGGGCGGGGCCACCGGGTCGTACACGACGTCTACGACGTCAGAACTGACCCCCGGTCAGCCGGGCCAGCACCTCGTCCCACGCGATCCGCCGCCACTCCGATCCCGGCGGAACCGCCCGGTACGTCGCGGTCAGGAACGAGCGGATGTCCTCGGTCCGGACCAGGAGCACGGCGCAGCCGCCGTCCACCCGGAGCTCGATCACCGTCTGCTCCGGGTCGTACGGGCGGACCCGGACATCCCCCAGCCCCGCCGAGGCCGCGATCCCGTCGGTCAGCAGCTGCCGGGCGAAGACCCAGGCCACGGCGCTGCTCCCGAGGGCGCACTCCGCCCCGAAGACCATGCTCACCGCGTAGGGGTCGTCGGCCCGGTACTCCAGGCAGGCTTCGACCTCGGGCGGCTCGGGGGCGACCAGAGCGGCCGGGAGACCGTGGGTGATGACCTCTTGCATGAGCGGACTCCTCCGTTGGCGCGGGCCGGCATGGGGCGCGCCTACCCGCAGCCGTCCGACTCATGTCCCCTACGGAGCTGGGAGCACCGAGCAGCCGGGCACTGACCGGCCGTCAGGCGGCCTCCGGCGGCCGCCAGAGCCCCCGGGCCGCCAGCAGCGGCAGCACGCCCTCGCCGACGGCGTACGCCTCCTCAAGGTGCGGGGCGCCGGAGAGGACGAACTCGTCGATGCCGAGCTCGTGGTACTCGGCGATCCGGTCGGCCACCTCCCGGTGACTGCCCACCAGCGCGGTCCCCGCGCCGCCCCGGACCAGGCCCACGCCCGCCCACAGGTTGGGGTAGACCTCCAGGCGGCCGGTCTCGCCGCCGTGCAGTTCGCGCATCCGCCGCTGGCCGTCGGACTCGCTGCGGGCCAGCGCCTCCTGGGTCCGGCGGATCCGCTCCGGGTCCATCCCCGCCAGCAACCGGTCGGCCTCGGCCCAGGCCTGCCCGGAGGTGTCCCGGCTGATGGTGTGCAGCCGGATGCCGAACCGGGGGCTGCGCCCGTACGCGGCGGCCGCCGCCTGGATCCCGGCGATCTTCTCGGCGACCTGCGGCGGCGGCTCGCCCCAGGTCAGGTAGACGTCCGCGTGCCGGGCCGCGACGCGTTCGGCGGCAGGTGAGGAGCCGCCGAAGTACACCTCCGGCACCGGCTCCGGCAACCGGGTCAACTCTGCTCCCTCGACCCGCAGATGGGCGCCCTCGTGGTCGACCCGCTCGCCCCGCCAGAGCCGGCCGGTGATCTCCAGGAACTCGTCCGTCCTGGCGTACCGGCCCTCCTTGTCGAGGAAGTCGCCGAAGGCGCGCTGTTCCGTGGACTCCCCTCCGGTGACCACGTTCAGCAGCAGCCGTCCCTGCGACTGGTTCTGGTAGGAGGCGGCCATCTGGGCGGCCAGCGTCGGGCTGAGCAGGCCGGGCCGGAAGGCCACCAGGAACTTCAGCCGCTCGGTGACCTGGGTCAGCATCGCGGTGGTGAGCCAGGCGTCCTCGCACCACGCACCGGTCGGGGTGAGCGCCCCGGCGAAGCCCAACTGCTCGGCAGTGCGGGCGATCTGACCGAGGTACCCGACCGTCGGCGGCCGGTCGCCGCCCGCCGAGCCCGGGGTCGAACCGTGCCCGCCGCCGACGATCTGCCGGCTGTCGCCGGTGGTGGGCAGGAACCAGTGCGCGGTGAGCGTCATCCCAGGCCCGCCCCGGCCGCCAGGAAGCCGCCGAAGCCGCCGTCGTGGTACACCAGCGGATCGCCCTCCCCGGCCTCCGCCCCGACCACCTCGCCGACCACCAGCAGGTGGTCACCGACCGGCTGCACCAGCACCGGACGGGCCGTCAGCCACCCGGCCACGCCCGCCAGCAACGGGACGCCGAGCTCCCCCGGCCGCCAGTCCGTCCCGGCGAACCGGTCCACCCCGCTGCGGGCGAACCGGCTCGCCAGCTCCTCCTGGTCACGGGCCAGCAGGTGCACGGTGAACGCCTCGGCGGTCCGTACCGCCGGGGCCGAGGAGGCGGTGGCGGAGACGTAGAAGGAGACCAGCGCGGGCTCCAGGCTGACCGAGGTGAACGAGGTCGCGGTGAAGCCGACCGGGCCCGGGACGGTGATCACGGCGACGCCGCCGGCGTGCCGGCGCAGGGTGCGGCGCAGCAGCTCGGCGGGCGGCGCGGTGGTGGGGCGGTCGTCGACGGCGGTCACGGTCGGGTTCCTTCCTGGGCGGCGGGCACCTCGGTGAGCAGTGGCGGCAGGTCGGCGCCGAGCCGCAGCCGCTCCAGCCACTGGACGATCCGCGCGGCCACGGTGCGGTGCGGGGCGTCGTTCAGCACGTCGTGCAACCCGTCGGTGACCAGCACCAGTTCGGCACCGGGCAGCCGGGCGGCCAGCGCGCGGGCGCCGTCGGCCGGGGCGACCGGGTCGGCGGCGCCGTGCAGCAGCAGCACCGGCACGGTCGGGGTGGCCGCCGCCGCTGCGGCCGCCAGGTCGGCGGGGACGGCCCGGGCCAGGTCGCCGGCCCGGAAGGCCGGGTCCTCGGCGAGCTGCCCCCGGTGCGTCGGGCAGGCTGTACGGACCGCCAGCTCGTCGGTCCAGTCGCCCGCCTCGCCCGGGATGCCGACCAGCAACAGGGCGTCGGGACCAGCGAGTTCGGCCTCCGCCAGGGCGGCCAGCGCCCCGGTGTCGGAGCCCGCCAGCACCACGGGGGCGTTCAGCTCCCTGGCCTCGGCCACCAACGCGGCCAGTCCCTCGGGACCGGCCGGCGCCCGGACCACGTACCCGTCGAAGGCCAGCCGGCGGCCGAACCTGGCGTAGACGCCGGGGTGTTCGCCCCGGCCGGGCAGGAGCAGCACGGTGCCGCGCGGGGTGATCTCCGGAACCGGCTTCCACACGAGAGCGGTGTCGGGCACGGTGGTGGTCATCGGCCGGCTCCCACGGTCTCGGCGGTACGGGCGGCAGCGGCGGCGTCGCGGCGGGCGACCTCCTGGCGGACCAGCGGGAGCAGCTCGCGGCCGTAGTCGACCGCGTCGTCCAGCGGGTCGTAGCCGCGGATCAGCAGGGTGGTGACCCCGAGGTCGACGTAGTCCAGCAGGGCCTGGGCGACGGTCTCCGGGGTACCGACCAGCGCGGTGGAGTTGCCGGCCGCGCCGGTGGCGGCGGCGGGGGCGGTCCACAGCGCGCGGTCGTGCCGGTCGCTCTTGGCGGCGGCGGCCAGCAGGCGCTGGGAGCCGACGTTCTGCGGGGTGGCACCGGCGCCGACCGGGAGGATCTGACGGCGGCCGCCGAACGCGTCGCCCCGGCTCTTGATGGTCTCCAGGACGCGGTGCGCCCGCTCCCACGCCTCGGCCTCGGTGCGGCCCAGGATCGGGCGGAACGAGACGCTGATGCCGGGCACCTCGGTCCGGCCCGCGGCCTCGGCGGCGGCCCGGACGGAGGCGATCTGCTGGGCGGTCTCGGCCAGCGGTTCGCCCCACAGCGCGAAGGTGTCGGCGTGCTTGCCGCCGACCCGGTAGGCTGCCTCCGAGGAACCGCCGAAGAAGACCGGGATCCGGTCGACGGGACGGACCTCGGACTGGAAGTCGGCGAACGTGTAGTACGGACCCTCGTGCGAGAACGGCGCCTCGGCGGTCCAGGCCCGGCGGACCACGGTGAGGTAGTCGTCCGAGCGGGCGTAGCGCTCGTCCTTGGCCAGGTAGTCGCCGTCCCGGCGCTGCTCGGCGTCGTGGCCGCCGGTGATGATGTGCACGGCGACCCGGCCCTCGGAGAGCTGGTCCAGGGTGGCCAGGGTGCGGGCGGCCAGGGTCGGCGCGATGAAGCCGGGGCGGTGCGCGATCAACAGGCCGAGCCGCTCGGTGTGCGCGGCGGCGAACGCGGCGACCTGGAGCGGGTCGGGGCTGGCGGAGGAGTGCGCGACCAGGATCCGGTCGAAGCCGGCCTCCTCGTGGGCCTGGGCGAAGCGGCGGGTGTAGTCGCGGTCGACGACCGGGCCGGCGGCGGGGCGGGTCTCCGAGACGTCCTGGGTGGAGATCATTCCGATGAATTCGACGGGCATGGGTCAGATTCCTTTCGGGGCAAGGGCGTTGGTCGTGGTGCGGTGCAGTGCGGCGCGTCCGTGGGCGAGCAGCAGGGTGTCGTCCTGCGGGGTGTGCACCCGGCTGCAGAGCACGTCCCTGAGGTGGCGTTGGAGCGGGTGACGGCGGGTCAGACCGTGGTTGCCGACCAGGGCGACGGCCTGCTGGACGGCGTCGATGGCGGCCCGGGTGCCGAGCAGCTTGGCGCCGGCCGACTCCTCGGCGGCGCCGGGTTCCCCGGCGTCCACGGCGGCGGCCAGCGCGCCGACCAGGCGTTCGGCACCGCTCAGCGCGATGTCGATCTCGCCCACGGCGCTCTGGAACCGGGGCAGGCCGGCCAGCGGTACGCCGAGCGCGGTCGGCACCCGCTCGTGCAGGAAGCCGGTCAGCCAGTGCTGGGCGGCCCGGGCCACGCCCAGGTAGAGGGCGGTCAGGCCGAGCGAGTTCCAGGCACCGGCCGTCGCGTCCCGGCCGCCGTCGGCGCCGGGTGCGGCGAGCAGCGCGGTGTGCTCGTACGGGACCCGGACGGCGTCCAGCAGCACGTCGTCGCTGCGGCTGGCCCGCAGGCCCAGGTGGTCCCAGGTCGGTTCGATCGTGAGGCCGGGCCGGTCGGCGCGGACCAGGAAGAAGCCCACCCGGGGCTCGGGCTCGTCGGTGCGGGCCCAGACCAGCATCCAGCGCAGCGCGACCGCGCCGGTGGAGAAGATCTTACGTCCGGTCAACTCCCACTGTCCATTGCGGAGTTGGGCGGTCGTTGCGGGCAGTCCGCCGCGCACGGGGCTGCCCAGCTCCGGCTCCACCCGGAGCGCGTTCAGCAGCACCGGACGCTCCGCCGACTCGGCCAGCAGCTCGGCCAGCGGCTGCTCGGGCCAGTGCGGTGCCCGGGCCTGGGCGGCATGGGTGAACAGCGTCATCGCGGTGACCAGGGCGACCGCCGGGTCCCCCTCCCCCAGCGCCCGCAGGATCCGCACGGTGTCAGCCAGTTGGGCCCCGGAGCCGCCGTGCCGGGGGTGCACGGTGGCGGTCAGCAGCCCGGCCCGGTGCACCAGCTCGACGCCCTCGTGCGGGAAGCTCGCGGCGTGGTCGTGTTCGGCGGCCCGGGCGGCCAGCGCGGCGGTGAGCCCGGGCAGCGCGGTGAGGTCGGGCGGAGCGAGGACGGGCAGGGTCAGGGTCATCCGGCGTACTCCGGTGCAGGCGAAGGGGTGAGCAGGGTGGGGGCGGCGCGGACGGTGACCGGGGGCGGCTCGCCGCCGATCCAGCGCTCCAGCTGGACCAGCGCGTGCTGTCCGGTGCAGCCCTGGGAGAGCCGTGAGCTGGGCAGGTCGCCGGTGAGCGCGTTGGGGTTGCCGTGCGCGCACAGCGGCGGTTCGGTGCCCGGCACCGGGTCGTACCAGGCGCCGGTGGGCAGCCGGACCACGCCCGGGCGCAGCCGGTCGCTGAGCCGGGCCCCGGCCAGGCAGGCGCCCCGGTCGTTGAACAGCCGCACCAGGTCGCCGTCGGCGATCGAGCGGGCCGCGGCGTCCGCCGGGTGGACCTCCACCGCCTCCCGGCCGGCCACCTTGTCGGCCAGGCTCGGTGCGCCGACGTCGAGTTGACTGTGCAGCCGGGTGCTCGGCTGGTTGGCGACCAGCAGCAGCGGGTGCCGCTCCGCCGCTGGGGTGCCGAGCCGCTCGGGCGGCTCCAGCCAGGTCGGGTGGCCGGGGCAGTCGGGCAGGCCCAGGGCGGCGACGGTGGCGGAGTACAGCTCGATCCGGCCGCTCGGGGTGGCCAGCGGGTGGCCGGCCGGATCGGCCCGGAACTCCTCGAACAGGGTGCGTTCGGCCGGCTCGGCGGGCAGCTCCCACTCCCCCGCTGCCCAGAACTCCTCGAACGGCGGCGGGGCGGCCGCGCTCTGCGCGGCCCACTCCTCGTAGAGGTGCACCAGCCACTGCCGGGGCGTCCGCCCCTCGGTGAACTCCCGGCCGAAGCCCAGCCGTTCGGCCAGCGCGGCGAGCACCGCGTGGTCGTCGCGCGCCTCGCCGTGCGGGGCCACCGCCCGGTGCATGGCGATCAGGTGGGTGTCGCGGCGGCCGCCGCCGAAGTCCTCGCGCTCCAGGGTGGTGGTGACCGGCAGCACGATGTCGGCGTGCCGGGCGGTGGCGGTCCAGTGCGGCTCGTGCACGATCACCGTGTCGGGGCGGGCGAACGCCCGGCGCAGCCGGCCGAGGTCCTGGTGGTGGTGGAACGGGTTGCCCCCGGCCCAGTGCACCAGCCGGATGTCGGGGTAGGTGTACCGGGCCCCGTCGTAGTCGAACTCCTCGCCCGGGTGCAGCAGCAGGTCGGCGATCCGGGCGCAGGGGATGAAGTCCCTGACGGGGTTGCTCCCTTGGGGCAGGAAGGGCAGGCGCAGGGTCGGCCCGGTGTCGCCGACGTCGCCCATCGAGCCGTACCCGTGGCCGAAGCCGCCGCCGGGCAGGCCGATCTGGCCCAGCGCGGCGGCCAGCGCCAGCCCGGCCCAGACCGGCTGCTCGCCGAACCGGGCGCGCTGGAGCGACCAGGTGACGGTGACCAGGGTCCGGGTGGCGGCCATCCGCCGGGCCAGCTCCCTGATCCGCCCGGCGGCGATGCCGCAGATCGGCGCCGCCCAGTCGGCGTCCTTCACCGTGCCGTCGGCGGCCCCTGACAGGTAGTCGGCCAGCTGCGGCCACCCGGTGCAGTGCCGGGTCAGGAAGTCCCGGTCGTGCAGACCCTCCTCGACCAGGGTGCGGGTGAGCGCCAGCATCAGCGCGGTGTCGGTACCCGGTGCCACCGGGTACCAGTCGGTCGCGGGCCCCGTCGGCAGGTCGTCCCGCAGCGGGCTGACCAGCGCCACCTGGACCCCGGCGGCCGCGAGTCGGTCCAGGTGGCCGGGGGTGCTGTGCCGGGTCACCCCGCCGGGGATGACGTGCACGTTCTTGGCCGGGATGCCGCCGAAGGCGACGATCAGCCGGGTGTTGCCGGTGATGGTGGGCCAGGAGGATCCGGCCCGCAGCACCGTGTCCGCGTCGCCGACCAGGTGCGGCAGCAGCACCAGCGAGGTGCCCAGGCTGTAGGAGTTCCGCGAGCCGGTGTAGCCGCCGAACTGGTTGAGGAACCGGTGCAGTTGGCTCTGCGCGTGGTGGAACCGGCCCGCGCTGGCCCAGCCGTACGAGCCGCCGAACACCGCCTGATTGCCGTGCTCACCGCGCACCCGGGCCAGCTCGGCCGCCACCAGGTCGAGCGCCACGTCCCACGCCACCTCGACGAACGGCTCCGCGCCGCGCCGCGTGGACGGGCCGGGCCCGTGCTCCAGCCAGCCGGCCCGGACGGCCGGCCGCGCCACCCGGGTGGGGTGCCGGAGCGAACCGGCCACCCCGCCGAGCAGCGGCGACGGTGACGGGTCGCCCGGGTGCGGCAGCACCTCCACGCCACCGCCCGCCACCGGCCGGACCCGGAACGCGCCCCAGTGCGAGGTGCTGGGCGAACCCGTCACGGCCGACCCGCCGACCGTGCGACGACGGCGTACCTGCGGGTGGCCGACTCCGTGCGGCAGCCGGGCCGGGTGGCGACGGTGCCGATGAGCTGGATGGCCGACATGGCAGTGCTCCTGACGAGGGGTCAGCGGGTGAGGTGGGCGCGCCAGTCGGGCGCGTGGTGGCAGGCGGCGGCCCGCTCGGGGCCGTGCGGCCGCGGTTCGGGCAGCTCGCGGCAGGCCGCGTCGGCGAACGGGCAGCGGTGCGCGAAGACGCAGGCCGCGTCGGCCGGGGCGGCCTGCGCGGGGGTCCGCAGCAGGGCCAGGTCGGTCCGGTGAGCGCGCAGCAGGCTGGGCGCCGAGGCGGCCAGCAGGGCGCTGTACGGGTGCAGCGGCTGCTCCAGCACGGCTTCGGCCGGGCCCTGTTCGACCAGCCGGCCCCGGTAGAGCACGGCGATCCGGTCGGCCACCCCGGCCAGCGAGTCGAGGTCGTGCGAGATCACCACCACGGCCAGGCCGAGCTCCCGGCGCAGCTCGTCGAGCAGCCGCAGCACGTGGTTGCGGTTGGACGCGTCCAGCGCGCTGACCGGCTCGTCCGCCAGCAGCAGCCGGGGGCGGGTGACCACAGCCCGGGCCAGCGCGACGCGTTGGCGCTGACCGCCGGAGAGCCGGGCCGGGGTGCGGTCGGCCAGCGCCCGGTCCAGACCGACCTGGTCGAGCGCGGTGAGCACCCGCTCCTCGCGCTCGTCCCGCTCGGTGCCCGCCACCACGAGCGGCTCGCCGATCAGCCGGCGGACCGTCAGATCGGGGTCGAGCGAGCGCAGCGGGTCCTGGAACATGTACTGGACCGCGCCGTCCCGGCGGACCGCCCGCAGCGCCCGGCCACGCAGACCGGTGCGGTCCTGCCCGTCGACGGTGACGGTGCCCGCGACCACGGGGGCCAGGCCGACCACGGCGCGGGCCAGCGTGGTCTTGCCGGAGCCGGTCTCCCCGATCACGCCGAGCAGTTCACCCGCCCGGGCGTCCAGGTCGACGCCGTCCAGCACCCGGGGTCCGGGGCCGTACGCGACGCTCAGGCCGCGCAGCCGCAGCAGCGGCTCGCCCGGCGGCTCGGTCGCCGGCGCCTCGGTGCGGGCGGGCAGGTCGGTGGTGACGGTCATCGGAACACCTCCGTGCGGTGGGCGGTGCCTGCCAGGGCGAGTTCGCCGACCCGCAGGCAGCGCACCTGGCGGCCGGGCGCGGTGCCGGTCAGCGGGACGGTGTCGCCGGCGCAGGCGTCGGTCGCGTAGTCGCAGCGGTCGGCGAACCGGCAGCCGGGGCCTGCCGTACCGGGCTCCGGCGGACGGCCGGGGATGACGGCCAGCTCGCGGCGGGTGCGGTCGCCGATCGAGGCGACCCGCAGCAGCGCCTCGGTGTAGGGGTGCGCGGGGGCCGCGATCACCTCGGCGGTCGGGCCCTGTTCGACGATCTCGCCCGCGTAGAACACCAGGATCCGGTCGCAGACCTCGGCGACCACGGCGAGGTCGTGGGTGACCAGCAGCAGTGCCAGGCCGCGTTCGGCCCGCAGCCGGTCCAGCAGGTCCAGGATCTCGGCCTGCACCACGGTGTCCAGTGCGGTGGTGGCCTCGTCGGCGACCAGCAGCTCCGGGTCGCCGCAGACCGCGATCGCGATCAGCACCCGCTGCAGCATGCCACCGGACAGCTCGTGCGGGTAACTGTCGTACACCCGGCCGGAGTCGAGGCCGACCGAGTCGAGCAGTCCGGCCGCCCGGGCGCGTGCCTCGGCCCGGGGCAGGCCGTGCCGGACCCGGAGCGGTTCGGCGAGCTGGCGGCCCACGGTGAGCGCGGGGTTGAGGTAGGAGCTGGGGTCCTGGAAGACGGCGCCCAGCCGGGTGCCGCGCAGCTGCTGCCACTGACGCCCGGTCAGGCCGGTGAGCTCGGTGTCGCCCAGGGCGATCCTGCCCTCCGCGACCTCGACGCCGGGGGCGAGCAGGCCGAGCACCGAGCGGCAGGTCAGCGTCTTGCCGCTGCCGGACTCGCCGACCAGGCCCAGGGCCTCGCCCCGGCGGACGGTGAACGAGACGTCCCGGACGGCCTCGGTGCGGCCGTGGCCGACGGTGAGGTGCAGGGCCTCGACGGTGAGGGCGGGCGGTTCAGACGGCGGCGAGGTCATCGCGGCGCTCCTTCCCTCGAACGGTGGTCTTCCCGGACGTCCCGGGCTTCTCGGTCCTCCCGGCCGCGCCGGGCTCCGCCGCGCTCGGCTCCGCGTCCCGGACGGCGTCCGCGAGCAGGTTGAGCGCGCCGACGGTGAGCATGATCAGCGCGGCGGGCAGCGCGGGCGCCCAGGGCTGCTGGGCCAGGAAGCCCAGGTCGCCGGCCAGCATGCCGCCCCAGGTCGGCGCGGGCGGCTGGACGCCGATGCCGAGGAAGGTCAGCGAGGAGACCGCCAGCAGGCTGGTGGCCAGCGCGTGCGCGGTGGTGACCGCCACGGTCGGCAGCACCTTGCGCCAGATGTGGGTGCGCAGGATCCACCACCGGGAGGCGCCCATCAGCTCGGCCGCCTCGACGTACTGCGCCCGGTCCAGGCCGAGCGCGGCGGCCCGGGTGACCCGGAAGAACAGCGGGGCGAGCAGCACGCCCAGGGCCAGCATCGCCTGGTGCAGCCCGTTGCCGAGCACCCCGACGGCGGCGATCGCGAACAGCGTGAACGGCAGCGTCATCAGGGCGGCCACCGCGCGCAGCGAGACCCAGGTGAAGGCGGCGCCGAAGCGGACCGAGGCCAGGCCGGGCAGCACGCCGAGCAGCATCGCCGCGCCGACCGCCTCGACCGCGCTGAGCACCGAGCTCCCGGTGCCCGCCAGCAGCCGGCTCAGCACGTCCCGGCCCAGGTAGTCGGTGCCCAACAGATGGGCTCCGCTAGGGCCTTGGAGCGTCCGGGCGGTGTCCTGGGCGAGCGGGTCGAGCGGAGCGAGAGCGTCGCCGAACAGCGCCAGCAGGGCGACCGCGGCGAGCACCCCGAGGGCGGCCCGGGCCACCGGCACCCGGCCGGTGGAGCGCAAGATACTCATCGGGCCTCCTTGGCCTGGGCCGAACGGGCCCTCCGGGCGGCCGGGTTGAGCGCGAACAGCCCGGCGTCCACGGCCAGGTTGGCGATCAGCACCACCACCACGGTGACCAGCAGGGTGCCCTGGATCACCGGGACGTCGTGCTGCTCGGCGGCCCGCAGCGAGAGTTGGGCGATCCCCGGCAGGTTGAAGATCCGTTCGGTCACCACCGCCCCGCCGATCAGCATCGGCACGCTCATCCCGAGCACCGTGACGGCCGGCCCGGCCGCGTTGCGCAGCACGTGGCCGAGCAGCACCCGCCGCCGGGACAGGCCGCGCATCACCGCGCCGGTGGCGTAGTTCTCCCGCAGCTCGCCGACCAGCGAGGTGCGCAGCTGCCGGGCGATCGCGGCGGCCGCGTCCAGGCTCAGCGCCAGTGCGGGCAGCACCGCGAACCGCAGCCACTGGCCCGGGTCCCGGCCGAACGGCACGTACCCGCCGGAGGGCAGCAGGCGCAGCTGGACGGCCAGCAGGGTGATCAGGCCGATCGCGATCACGAAGGCGGGCAGGGTGCCGAGCAGGGTGCAGACGGCGGTGACGACCCGGTCGGTGCGGCCGCCGTTGCCGAGGGCGGCGGCGATCCCGGCCGCGCCGCCGAGCAGCACCGCGAACAGCAGGGCCAGGCCCGCGATCGAGAGGTCGACCGGCAGCGCGGTGGCGATCGAGTCGGCCACCGGCACGGTGGTGAACCAGGACCGGCCGAGGTCGCCGCCGAGCGCGTCGGTGAGCCAACTCCCGTACTGCACCGGCAGCGAGCGGTCCAGGCCGAACTCGTGGTCGAGCCGGGCGATGTCGGCGGGGGTGGCGGTCTCGCCGAGCACGGCGGCCGCCGGGTTGGCGTCGGAGAGAGCGCCGAGGCCGAAGGTGAGCAGCGAGGACAGCAGGAAGACGGTGACCGTCCCGGCCAGCACCCGGGCCACCGAGCGGGGCGCCCGGGCGGCCCGTCGGGCGAGCGGACCCGCCGTCAGGGGCCGGCCGGGCGCGAGTACGGCGCTCACGAGGCGGTCACGCCCTCGAAGCGCTGGACCACGGTGAAGGCGGGGATCTGCGAGACCGACCGGCGGCGGGCCAGCAGCCGGGGCACGCTGTACAGGAAGACGTTCGGCATGGTGCGCACGGCCAGCGCGGTGGCCGCCTGGAGCACCTTGGGGTAGTCGGGCGAGTCGAGCGGGGTCCGGGAGACCTTCTCGACGGCCTCCTTGAGCTCGGGCGGGGTGGTCCGGCCCGGGTTCATCAGGCCCTGCTCGCCGAACAGCACCTGGAACGCCTGCGGAGCGGAGTCCCGCCCGGCGAACTGGTCGGTGAACAGCGCCTTGGAGTGCTGGATGTAGACGATCTGGGTGGCCTGCGCGGCCGGCACCACCTCGATGGTGGTCCTGATCCCGACCTCCTTGAGCTGGGCCTGCAACTGCTCGGGCAGGCCCTGCGCGGCCGAGGTGGTGATGGTCAGGTCGACGCCGTTCGGGTGGCCGGCCTTCGCCAGCAGCTCGCGGGCCTTCGCCGGGTCGTAGCGGTACAGGTCCTCCGAACCCGGGTCGTGGCCGACGTACCCCTTGGGGAAGGGCTGGTAGTTGACCTCGCCGAAGCCGAACTGCTGGGTCTTCACCAGCGCGTCGCGGTCGATCGCGTACTTCAGCGCCTCGACCACCTCGGGCTGGTCGAACGGCGCCTTGGTGAGGTTGACGTCCAGCACCGCCACCACCAGCGAGGGGATCACCTGGACCTCCAGGCCGGCCGCCTTCGCGGCGGCGACCTGGCTGCCGGGGATCTGGGCCACGTCGTACTGGCCGGACTGCAGGCCGGCCACCACCGTGGCGGCGTCCGGGAGCGGGTGCAGCTCGAAGTTCTCCAGCTTGATCGAGGCCGCGTCCCAGTAGCCCGTGTTCCGGCGCAGCACCGCCTTGCTGTTCTGGGTGTACGAGACCAGCGAGAACGGTCCGGCGCCGGCCGGCTTGGTGGCGATCCCGGCGGCGTCCGCCTCGAACGCCTTCGGGTTGACGATCAGGCCGGTCTTGCCCGCCAGCAGGTTGGGGAACTGGTAGTCGGGCTGGGTGAGTCGGAGCACCACGGTGCCCGGATCGGGGGCGCTGACCTCCTTGAGGTGCACCAGCTGCGGGGCGACCAGCGACTTCGGGTCGGTCCGGCCCCGGTCGAGGCTCTTCTTGACCGCGGCGGCGTCCAGCGGGGTGCCGTCGTCGAAGGTCAGCCCGGGCCGGAGCTTGAAGGTGATCGAGGTGCCGTCGGGGGCGTAGCTCCAACCGGTGGCCAGCGCCGGTACGGCAGCGCCCTGTTCGTCGAGCTTGGTGAGGCCGGCGTAGACCAGCGAGAGCGCGTGCACGTCCCAGCCCGCCGAGGAGAAGACCGGGTCCCAGGAGGTCGGCAGGGCCCAGCCCCAGCGCACGGTGCCCGAGCTGCCGCTGCCGCCCACCGCGTCGCCGGTGTCGCCGCAGGCGGCCAGCAGCAGCGCGGCCCCGGTACCGAGACCGAGCCCGAGGAAGGAGCGTCTGGCCAGCGTCGAACGGCCTTCGGGCAGTGCGTTCATGAGTGTGGGTCACCTTTCGGGTGCACGCCCGGCCCGCCCCGGACCGGTGAGGCGGGGGCGGCGCGCGGGGCATGGCGTCGGCGTGCACCGACGGTTCTGGGCGGCGTGGATCGGCGCGGACGGCTCCGGCCCCGGGAGGGGCGCACGGCGGCCGGGCAGCGAGGAGAGGGGTGCGCGCCGTCGGGGACGGCGGGCGGGCGGTCACCGCGGTGTCGGGTGACCGGGGCCGGTCGGCGGGGCGGTCAGCGACCGCGGGCCGGACCGGAGTGCGGGCGGGCAGGGCCCGGCCGGTACGGCGGGCAGGTCTGCCGCCGGGAGAGCGCGCTCAGCGACAGAGGTCGCTGCTGGTGCGCCGAAGGTCCACGTAACGGCACACCACGTTGGGGTGCGTGGAGAACATGCGCACATCCTGGCGACTGGAACGGCCCGCTGTCAATGGACACCAAAAGGTGTCTCATTCCCTGGCGGCCCGCCCCAATTCACCGACCACGCACGATCCTTGCAGCTCAGGGGCGTCGGGGCCGGTAAGCAGCAACGAGCCCGAACGCTCGGTCGGGTGCAGGAACAGCGCCTCGCCGGCGGTCTCCACCCGGACCGCGCCGACCGGCACCGCACCCTCGGCCGAGTCCAGCTCGGACGCCGACACACTGCGGTAACGCTCCATCAACATCGCGGCGGTCGGCGCGTCCTGGCGCGGCACCAGTCCCGGACAGACCGCGCGGGCCGCCGCCAGGTACTCCACGAGCGGGCGCCAGCCCGGCACCGCCCGCCGCCCGGCCGGGCCGACGAACAGCAGCGTCGGCAGCGCGTACCGGTGGCCGTCCTCGGTCTCCTTGGCGGCCCCGGGGTGCGGCCCCGGACCGCGCAGGCCGACCACCTCGGGGATCGGCCGCCGGGTCTCCGCCCGGTCCGCGCGCACCCGTTCGAGCACCGCCGCCGAACCGGCGTCCGCCGCCAGCCGGTCGAGGTAGAGGCCCGGCACCCCGTGCAGCGCGGCCCGCACCCGGGCCGGGGTGTCGGCCGGCTCGCCGAGCACGAAGGCGGTCTCCCGCAGCCGCCGCAGCACCCACTCGGCGACCAGCGGGCCCTGGGCCTCGGCGGCCGCCGCCGCGAGCGAGGCGGGCCAGCTGCTGGCGGCCACCCAGCGCAGCCCGGCGGCGCGCGGCGCCCCCGTGTGCGCGGTGATCCCCTCGACGTACCGGGCGTACCAGGCCGTCTCGGCGGCCGGATCGGGCGCCGGGTCGTCGTCCTCGTCGAACAGGATGCCGAACACCCGGCGATGGTCCGCCGCACCCGCCAACGCCCGCAGCAGCGCCCGCACTTTGGGCTCCGAGCCCCAGGCCCACGGACAGGCCGGGTCGGTGTACTCGACCACCTCCAGCCGGACCGCCGTCACGCCGGGACCACCTCCGCCGGACGCGTCGACTCCCGCACCAGACCGGCCACCGTGGTGGTGGCCAGGATCCGCACCGCGCGCTCCTCCACCGCTCGCCAGACCGCCGGCAGCGCCTCGGCTGGGCCGGGGTAGGCCAGGTCCGCCAGCGGCTTGCCGCGCAGCGTGATCACCTCGCCGTCCACCGCCCGCACCACGTCCAGCAGGGTGATCTCCTCGGCGGGCCGGCCCAGCCAGTACCCGCCCTCGCAGCCGCGCTGACTGCGCACCAGACCGGCCCGCCGCAGGTCGCCGACCACGGACTTCAGGAATCGGAACGGGACTCCCTGCGAGGAGGCGATGGCCTCGCAGGTGAGCGGACGGGCCACGTCCCCGGCCAGTTCGACCAGGGCGCGCGCGGCGTAGTCCGCCTTCGCGGAAATATGCATGAGCATGAGTATCCCCGGCCCGCCGCGCACTTCAAGTGCGTTCCCCGGCAGGCCCGGAGGAAAGGACACCTCTTGACATCCTTTCCGGCCGCACCCTAGCGTCCTGACCATCCGGCGGGGCCCGGCCGCTGCCGCCCGCCCACCTCCCGTACCTTCCTGGAGCCACCATGCCCACCGCCCACCGCCACGCCCCGACGGCCGACGGCGAGCCCGGCGCCTCCTGCACCGAGGCCGGCACCGGCTTCCACCCGCACCTGCCCGACCACGGCCGGCCGGCCGCCGACGGCGCCCCATTGCGGGCCCGTCTGCACCACGTCCGGGCCGGCGAACTGGACGGCGACACCGCGCAGAGCAGCGGCATGCGCAGGTTCGCCGCGATCAGCGGCGGCACCGTCGGCTCGGAGAAGCTCTGGATGGGCCAGACCCACGTCGCCCCCGCCACCGCCTCCTCCGACCACCACCACGGCGAGTCCGAGACCGCGATCCACGTGGTCAGCGGCCACCCGGAGTTCGTCTTCGTCGACGACTCCTCCGGCACCCCCGAGGAGATCCGCCTCCGCACCTCCCCCGGCGACTACATCTTCGTGCCGCCCTTCGTGCCGCACCGCGAGGAGAACCCGGACCTGACCGAGGAGGCCGTCGTGGTGATCGCCCGCAGCACCCAGGAGGCCATCGTGGTGAACCTCCCGAGCCTCTACCCGCCGCCCTCCGCCTGACGGTCCGTGCCGTCCCGATGGGTGATGTTCGCGCGGGTCGTCCGGCGACGTCGGCGGCCGCCGGGCCCCCGCTGCCGATACTGCGGGCATGAAATCCCCCCGTTCCGCCCTGCCGTACCTCGCCGCGGTCACCGCGCTCCTCGCCGTCAGCACGCTCGGCGGCCCGGCCGGCACCGCCGGTGCGGCGGGGGACGGCGGCCTCCGCCCACCCTGCGTCAGCTCCCCGCGCCCCGGGGGCGGTCCGGCCCTCGACATCCTGCGGCTGGCCGAACAGGCCAGGACCGAGATGGACCTCAAGTCGGTGATCCTGCGGGTCACCGCCGACGGCCACGAGGTCCTCACCGCCGCGCTCGGCGAGTCGATGACCGGGGTCCCGGCCGAACCCGCGATGCACTTCCGGAACGGGAACGTGGCGATCAGCTACCTGGGCACCGCCCTGCTCCGGCTGGTCGACGAAGGCGTGGTCCGCCTCGACGACCCGGTCGCCCAGTGGCTGCCCGACCTCCGGCACGGCGACCGGATCACGCTGCGGATGCTCGCCGACTCCACCACCGGACTGGTGGACTACGTCACCACGCCCGGCTTCGGCGACACCGTCTCCGCCGACCCGTTCCGGCACTGGACGGCGGAGGAGCTGGTGGCCGTCTCGACCGGCCAGGACCAGTGGTACGAGCCGGGCACCAACTGGAGCTACTCGCACGCCAACTTCGTCCTGCTCGGCGCCGCCCTGGAGAAGATCACCGGGAAGCCGCTGGACGCCCTGCTCCAGCAGCAGGTCATGGGTCCGCTCGGCCTGACCGAGACCCGCAACAGCTTCACCCCCGACATCCCGACGCCGGTCCTGCACGCCTTCACCGCCGAGCGCGGGACGTACGAGGAGTCCAGCTTCTGGAACCCGTCCTGGACCACCGCCCCCGGCGCGGTGCAGACCACCGACATCTGCGACCTGGCCCGGTCGGCCACCGCGATCGGCTCGGGCGAGCTGCTCTCGCCGTCCTCCTACCGGGAGTTGCTCGACCCGGGGACGGTCGGCCTCGGCCACCCGACCAAGACCTGCCCGGAGACGGTCTGCCTCCCGAACACCGAGGCCACCCACTACGGCATGGGCCTGCTGGTGCTGGGTGACTGGATCTCCCAGCACCCGCTGTTCTTCGGCTACACCGCCGCCCAGGCCTACCTCCCGTGCGAGCACCTGGCCATCGCGGTCTCCACCACCAAGGGCCGCCACACCCCGGACGGTCACACCGCCCAGGTGCTCACCCAGCGGATCGCCGCCGCGCTCGCCCCGGACCACCCGATTCCCGACTTCGGCTGATCCGCCGCCGGCCGGGTCAGCCCAGCCGCTCGCGCGCCTGGTCGAGCGCCGTGGCGAACCCGGCCGCCACCTCCACCGGGTCGGTGCCCTGGGCCTCGACCTCCAGGCGGCCGCCCGGCCGCTGCTCGATCCTGGTCCGGCACGGCAGCGCCGTGTAGGAGCCGGACTCGAACTCCCAGCGCAGCCGCTCCCCCGCCCGCTCCCCGCCGAGCGAACCGTCCGGCCCGACGGTCGCCAGCAGGCGGTGCACGGTCCGGCAGTCCGGCACCCGGTCCCAGACCGGGCCGGCGCCGGTCCACGCGTCCTCCGGCCCGACCAGGCGGGCGTAGTCCTGCTCGGGGGCGTCCTCGGCGACCTGCGCGTTCCACAGCGCCGTGATCTCGTCGGCGATCGCCCGGGTCGCGACCCGCAGGGTGTGCACGCCGGCCCGGAGGACGTACCCGGGGCCGGGCTCCGCCCCCGGGGCACCGGTGTGCTGCGGATCGTCGGTCACCCACCGATCATCGCGCACGCGTTGCCCCGGGAGCCGGCGGCCCGGGCTCCACCGGCCCGGCCGGCCGGCACTCCGTGCGCGCTCCGTCAGCGCAACCGTCAGTGCTCCGCCCAGTGCGGGCAGACCGGCTGGTGCCACCTGGTCCGCACCACCGCGCCGCCGAGCAGCCGGTGTTCACTGCTCCAGGTCCGGCAGCACTTGGCTCGGACGGGGATGCTCTCGCGCCGGGCAGCCGGGCGAACCGGGGTCGGACCGGCTCCGGTCTGACCGCTGCTCGGAGTGGTGGGCGCGGCGGCCCGGGACGGATGGCGGCGCCTGCGCGCGGGGGAGGAAGAAGTCACACCCAGCCCCTCCCACCGACGGACGGCTCCCAACCCGCCGGTCACTCGAACAGACGACGGCCGGGGCGGCCCGCCCACGCTCCCCCGTCAGTCGTGCCGGGCACCGAGCTCGTCCAGGTAGCGCAGCCGCCGGATGCACGCCCGGGCACCGAACTCGGCGGCGTACACGTCGACTTCACCGCCCGCCTGGACCCATCGGCCGGTCAGCCAGTCCACCACGGCCCAGCCCTCCCGGCCCTGGCCGTCGGGCGGCAGCCGCACCACCTCGTACCGGTTCGCCGCACCCACCGTCGGTGGATCGGCGGCGGGCAGCTCCACCGCCCGGGCGGCCTCGGGGCGCGCCTCGGAACGTGGTGACAGACTGTCCGGCCCCCCACTGGTCATGCTCACCACAGTAGAGGAACCGCGTCGCTGACATTGTGTCAATGGATCACTCCGCTCCGCGGCGACCTCCCGCGCGGGTACGGAGCCGGGCGGTCAGGTGCAGAGCTGACTGGCCGTCACGGGCCGCAGCCCGAGCCGCTGCAGCCCGTCCAGCACGGCCGGGAGCGCGTCGACGGTGCCCTGGTGGCCCATGTGCAGCGCCACCACCGAGCCGCCCTGGACCGAGCGGAGCAGGCGCCGCTGGAGCAGGTCCGCCCCCGGGTCGCTGTAGTCGCGCGGGTCCACGTCGAAGGACAGGCAGTGCTCGTACCCCACCAGCCGGGCCTGCTCGCGGACCATCGCGTTGGCGTACTGGGTCGCCGACGGCCGGAACCAGCGCCCGATCGAACCGGTGAGCCGCCGCAGCCGCTCGGCGCACTCGGCTATCTCCGCGTGCGCCTGATCGGGGGTCATGGCGTTGATGTCGCGGTGGTTCTGGGTGTGGTTGCCGAGCTCGTGGCCACCGCGCAGGATGCGTTCCGCCATCTGGGGCTGCTGGTCCAGCCAGCGGCCCACCGCCAGCACCGTCAGCTTCACGCCGTGCTGCTCGGCCCGCTCCAGCAGCGCCGTCGCCTGGGCCGGGTCGCCCTCCCCGTGGAAGGTCAGCGCGACCTCCGGCCGACCGCGCGGTCCGTTCACCACCTCCGCCGGCGTCCCCGGCGCGAGCGGCACCACCGCCGGGACCGGCGCGGCGGGCGGCGAGGGCGCGGGCGTGGGCGTGGCCGCCGGCCCGGAGGGGGTGGCGGACGGCTGCGGCGAGTACCCGGACAGGCCTTCCGGCGGGTCCACCGGCCCCTGGTCACCCGCGACCCGGGTGGGGCCCGCCGCGCAGGCCGAAACGGCACCTACGGCGGTCACGGCGGCGAGCCGGGCGGCGGTGCGCAGAACGGAGCGACGGTCAGGAGTCATCGCGCACCAGCATAGGGACGGGGAAACAGGCGTACGAATCGAGCGCACCCACCGGGAGGACCGGCACCGCCGGCACTCCCGGCTCACGGGTCGTCACCCGCCCCACCTCGACGGTTGGCCGCGTTCCGTCATCCAGACCGAATGTTGACCGTTTCGCGGGCGAGTCGTGGGGTGTCCCGCTCCTATCGTCGGCCGCATGCCCCCACAGCTCCGCCGGCCTGCCGCCGTGCTCCCCGTCCTGCCCTATCGCAAGCCCACCAAGGGCCGCGACTACTGGGTGCTCGACGACGTACTGCCGAACATCGACGAGATCCGCGCCCGCTGCCTGGCGGTCGAGGACTGGGACGAGGGCTACCCGCACCAGCCCGAGTCCTGGCCGGGCCTGCGCACCATGCCGGCCCTGCTGCCCGCCGAACTCACCCGGTTGGAGGCGCAGGTCCGCAAGGCCACCGGCGCGCCCCGGGTCTGGGCCCGCACCGAGGTCGAGGGCGGCAGCTTCAACCACAACTGCGTCCAGGTGGTCGGGGCCGGCGAGTGCGAACCCCGCCCGCACACCGACTCCCGCGCCCTCTGCCGCTACGCCGCCGTGCTCTACCTCAACCCCGACGTGCCCAAGCAGTGCGGCACCAGCTTCTACCGCCAGAGCTTCCCCGGCGGCCGCCTCGGCGGAAACCTGGTCACCGCCCCGCACAACAACCTGGTCGACGCCCTCGGCACCCGCTTCGTCCCCGCCGACTCCTTCACCGAGGACGTCGCCGTCCCGCACCGCTACAACCGCCTCCTGCTCTACACCGCCAACATGATCCACACCGCCACCGCCTACTGGGGCGACACCTTGGCGGAGAAGCGCATGACGGCCGTCTTCTTCTGGATGGCCTGACCTGCGGACGGCCTGACCTGCCGAGCCGTCAGAGCACGTCGTCGAACTCGCGCAGGAGGCGGGCCTTGGCGCGGGCGCCGACCACCGACTTGACCGGTTGGCCGTAGCGGAAGACGACCATGGTGGGCATCGAGAGGACGGCGTAGGCGGCCTGGGTCTGCGGGTTGCGGTCCACGTCGAGCTGCACCACCGTCAGGCGGTGGGCCTGCTCGCGGGCGATGTCGGCCAGGACGGGCGCCATCATCCGGCAGGGCGGGCACCAGTCGGCGGTGAACTCGACCAGGACCGGGCCCTCGGCCGCCAGCACCTGCTCGGCGAAAGTCTCGTCGGTGACCTCGGCCACTCCGGTGATCTGCATGGTCGTCCCCTTCAGTCGGCGGCCGGCGGCTCGGCCGCCAGTTCGCAGCGCGGTGCTCGGTCATCGGCGGCGGCCAGCGCGTCCCGCGACTCGCGGGCCCGGAGCAGCTGGGCCCCGACCTGCTCGCGGACCTCGTGGAGGCGGGCGATGCAGGCGTCGAGCTCGGCAAGCTTGCGCTCGTAGACCTCCAGCGAGGCCGGGCAGGAGTCGCCCTCCGGGTGGCCCGCCTGGAGGCACTCGACGAACGGCCGGGTCTCCTCCAGGCCGAAGCCGAAGTCCTGGAGGGTGCGGATCTGCCGGAGCAGGCGCAGGTCCTCCTGGCTGTAGGCCCGGTAGCCGTTGCCGGACCGCCGGGCGGGCAGCAGGCCCAGTTGCTCGTAGTACCGCAGCGTCCGGGTGGTCGTACCCGCCCGTTCGGCCAGCTCGCCGATCCGCATCGCCCGCTCCTTCCGGGGTGCCGCTCCGCACCGCCTGGGACGACGGTAGACCTTGACCCTGACGTCAAGGCCAGCCGCGGCGGCAGCGGGGGATCAGCCGTCGTCGGTGCTGTCCGACTCGGCCTGCGCCGCCGCACGCTCGGCGGCGTCGACCTTCTGCTGCATGTCCTGGACCCGGGCGTCCTCGGCGCTCGCCGACTGCCCTGCCCGGTCGGGCGTCCCGGCCTGGCCACCACCGGTCGGACCGCAACCGGCGAGCATCAGGACGGCGAGGGCGGCGGCGACGGCCGCCCCGGGGCGGAGGTGACGGCGGGTCACTTGGCGGGGGCCTGGGTGTGGCCCTGGGCCTGGCACCAGGTGGCGACGGCCTTCAGGTCGTTCTGCCGGGCCTCCAGGGTGGGCAGCAGGTTCTTCCGGAAGGTCAGCCGGCCGTTGAGCAGGGTCTGGATCTCGGTGTGGCCGGCCGCCTTCGCGTTGGCCACCCGCTGCTCCATCCGGGCCACCGAACCGGTCACGGTGGCGTCGCCCTTCAGCCGGGTCACCGAGGCGTCGACCCGCTGCTCGGTCTTGGGCAGGCGCTTGCAGACGGCCTTGGCCCCGTCGCCCTTCGGCGCGGTCGCGGGCTTGGTCTCGGCCTGCGCGGGCACGGCCACCAGCAGCGTGCCGGCCAGCGCGAGAGCTCCGGTGAGGACGGCCTTGCGGTTGCTGAGCATGGCGGGATCTCCTTCGACGCCAGGAAGTCGGGCCCGGGACCGGGCCGACCGGTGCGGAGGCTAGCGCCGTTTCTTGTGGATTCCTTGTGAGCCCGCCGGGCCCGTCGGACCAACCGTCAGCTGCGGTCCCCCGCCAGCCAGTCCCGGCGCAGCGCGAGCTGCACCGGCAGCTCCACCGTCGGCGCGTCGGCCCGCAGCAGCGGCAGCCGCACCTCGAACCGGCTGCCCGTCCCGCCCGCTCCGGCGCGGACCGAGACGGTGCCCCGGTGCAGCGCGGCCTGCTGGGCCACCAGGGTCAGCCCGAGGCCGGAGCCGGGACTGTCCGGGCGGCGGTGGAACCGGGTGAAGACCGCCTGCCGCGCCGACGGTTCGATGCCGGGCCCCTGGTCCGCCACGGTCAGCAGCACGGACTCGCCCTCGGTGCCCAACCGCACCGAGACGACGGCCGGCCGGTCCGGTGGGTGGCCGTGCACCACCGCGTTGCCGAGCAGGTTGGCGAGCAGGATCCGCAGGCCGCCCTCCCAGCCGAACACCCGGACCTCGGCCGGGCCCTGCACGGACAGCCGGACCTCGGGGTACCGCCGCCGGGTCTCGGCGGCGGCGTCCGCCACCAGGTCGGCCAGGTCGATCGGGGCGAACGCCGAGACCTCCACCAGGTCGCCCTGGGCCAGGGTCCGCAGCGCGGTGAGGAGTTCCTCCAGCCGGGCGTGGTCCGCGCGCAGGTCCCGGACCACCTCGGCGCGTTCCCCGGCGGGCAGGTCGGGGTGCGCCGCCAGCACGTCGAGGTCGGTGCGCATGCTGGTCAGCGGGGTGCGCAGCTCGTGCGAGGCGGCCGAGGAGAACGACCTGGCGGTGTCCAGCGCCTGAGCGGTCCGAGCCGCCTGTTCGTCGTAGCGGGTGAGCAACACCCGGATGGCAGTGGCGAGTTCGTCCACCTCCGTGATCCTGCTCCGGCCCGGGGCGAAGGCGGCGACTCCGGCCGCCGGGTCCAGTTCGGCCGCCCGGCGGCTGAGCCGCCGGATCGAGAGGGTGGCCCGCCGGGCCAGTCCGAGGGCGACCAGCCCGGAGACCGGTGCGGCCAGCAGCGAGACCAGCAGCACCCGGCGGCGGACGGCGGCGAGCTGCGGCCCGTCGGCGGCCGCGGGTGCGATCAGCCACAGCGTGCCCGCCGCCGGCCCGTCCACCCGGACGGTCAACACCCGCCAGACGTCCCCGTGTTCGCGGACGGTGACCGGCCCGCCCGGTACGTCCGGCAGCCGGGCCGGGTCGACCGGGGCCGGGCCGCCCGCCAGCACCACGGAGCCGTCCGCGGCCACCACCCGGACCCCGGAGTCCAGCGCGTCGCCGAGGATGCGCCGGCTCTGGTTCTGCTCGACCTTGGGCCGGCCGCCCCGGTCGGCGGTCAGCAGCGCACGGGCGGCGGGCAGCACGGCGGCGGCCCGGTCGTGCAGCCGGGCGTCCTGCTGGCCGCGCAGGTCCCGGTTGACCAGGCCCAGCAGCAGGGCACCGGCGCCCAGCACCAGCAGCGGCACCACCACGGTGACCGACAGCGCGATCCGGCTGGAGAGCTTCACCGGTCTGCCCCGTCCGCCCCGCCCGCCGGGAGCCGCAGCACGAAGCCGACCCCGCGCACGGTGTGGATCAGGCGCGGCCGCCCGCCCTCCTCCAGCTTGCGCCGCAGGTAGCTGACGAAGGTGTCCACCGCGTCGGTGCGCACCTCGAAGTCGTACCCCCAGACCCGGTCCAGCAGGGTGTCCCGGCTCAGCACGATCCCGGCGTTCCTGACCAGCTCCGCCAGCAGCTCGAACTCCCGCCGGGTGAGCGCGATCTCGACACCGTCCTGGTGCACCTGCCGGGTCTCCGGGGTGATCACCAGCGGCCCGGCCCGGAGCGCCGTGGACGGCGGCGCGGGCCGTCGCCGGAGCAGCGCCCGCAGTCGCAGCACCAGCTCCTCCAGCGCGAACGGCTTCACCAGGTAGTCGTCCGCCCCGGCCTGCAGCCCGCCCACCCGGTCCGCGAGTTCGTCCAGCGCGGACAGCATCAGCACCGGTGTCTCGTCACCGCCCGCCCGCAGGCCGCGGCACACCTCGGTGCCGGACAGGCCCGGCATCGAGACGTCCAGCACCAGCACGTCCGGCGCCGCCTCGGCCAGCAGGCGCAGCGCGTCCGCACCGCTCTCGGCGGTCCGCACGGTGAAGCCGCTCAGCCGCAGCCCGCGCTCCAGCGAGCGCCGGATCGCCGCGTCGTCGTCCACCACCAGGACCCGTCCGGCCGTCATCGGCTCTCCTCCCGCCCTGGGGGCTGTACGTCGCAGGGGCGGGCCTACGTTCTCACGCCCGGCGCAGCGGGCGCGGCCGGGGTCGGTGGCCCGGGCTCCGGCGGGGACGCGGCGAAATGCCGAACGGCGGCGCGGCCGCACCGGAGTCGGAATCCGGAACAGCTGCGCCGCCGTGGTCGACGACCTGGAGGTGGAGATAGGAATCGAACCCATGTACACGGCTTTGCAAGCCGTTGCCTCGCCCCTCGGCCACTCCACCGGGCGACTGTGCTCACCTGAAACCTAAACCGGACCCGGCACAATTCACCGCAGCAACACGCCGGGCCCACCCGATAATTGGGCGAACTCCTCTTCGAATCAATCCGGAGATATCGACCACCTGACCCCCCTTGTACCAATCGCCCGCCCCCGCGCGCCCGGCGATCGCCCCTGTCGGCGCGCTCGGCGGTAGCCTGCTGGCGAGCAGCGTCCGATCAGCGAGGATGGGATTCACGCGTGACCGTCAAGGATTCCCGGCCGACCCTTTCCGGCGGCCCCGTATTCACCGGACCGGCCACCCGATGTCAGTACAAGAGCCTGCCGCTGCGGGACCTGCCCCCGTTGGGCCTGGTGCGCCAGGCCCGCCTGGCGCTGGAGGATTCCCGTGAGCGGCGCAACGGGGTCCCGGCACCCGGCCGGCCGTCCGCCTTCTCCGCCGGGGACTGGGTCCGGGTCAAGAACGCCGACGCGGTCCGCGCCACGCTGGACGACCGGGACCGGCACCGCGGCCTGTGGTTCACGGGTAGTCAGTGGTCCTACTGCGGCCGCACCTACCAGGTCGAACACGTGGTGCGGCGGATGGTCGACGACCACTACCGGATGCGCCGGCTCGCCGCCACCACCAGCCTCCGCGGCGCCACCTGCCGCGGGGCGGACGGCTCCGAGGGCTGCGGTATGGCCTGCGCCCTGCTGTTCCGCGACGAGTGGCTGGAGCCCTCCACCGAGGCGGCCGCCGAGCCGCTGACACCCACCCGGTACGCCACCGTCCGCAGCCTGGACGAGATCCGGGCCACCCTGGACGCCGACGGCCGGCTGCACGGCGTGCCGTTCCAGCCGGGCATGGCCCGCTTCGCGGGCACCAGCCACGGGGCGACGCCGGTCCGGCACCGCTCGCTGGCCCGCTGGCAGCGGCCGGTCGGCGGCGACTGGTACGTGCTGGACAGCCTGCGCTGCGGCGGCGAGCCGCTGCCGCTGACCGGCTGCGACCGGCAGTGCGCGCTGCTCTGGCACTCGTCCTGGCTGCACCTCGACGCCTGACCCCCCGTACCTCTCCTCCTCCCGGCCGACCTGACCCGCCCCGGGGACCTCCGGCACGCCTCTGGACACCCGGCTCCCCTTGCCAGGACACTGACAAATCGGCAGGCGCCGTTCGCCTGTTCTTCACCTGAGAAGCGCGGCCATGTCCACCACCGCACTCCTAGGGTTGCGGCGCTCGGACACCCCCTCTGCCCTCGCCGACTCGCCCGGAGGACATCCACCATGACGCCCACTCAGTCCGCACCGTCCCCCCGCTCCCGCCGCCGGCTCACCGCCGTCGCCGCCGCCACCGCCCTGGCGGCCGGCTCGCTCGGCCTGTGGGCCGCCACCGGCAGTGCGCAGGCCGTGGTCGGCCTGCCCTCCCCGGACCACGTGGTGGTCGTGGTGATGGAGAACCACGCCTACTCGCAGGTGATCGGCAGCTCCAGCGCGCCGTACCTGAACAACACCCTGAAGGCGGGCGGCGCCAGCCTCACCGCCTCCTACGGCCTCACCCACCCGAGCGAGCCCAACTACTACATGCTCTTCTCGGGTGCCACCCAGGGCCGCACCGACGACAGCTGTGTCGGCGTCGGCTCGCTGTCCGCCGCCAACCTGGCCTCCGAGCTGATCGCGGCCGGCAAGACCTGGGGCAGCTACAACGAGGGCCTGCCGAGCCAGGGTTCGACCACCTGCAGCAGCGGCAAGTACGCCCAGAAGCACAACCCCTGGTTCGGCTTCAAGAACGTGCCGACCAACACCGCGTACACCATGACGCAGTTCCCGACCGACTACACCACCCTGCCGAAGGTCTCCTTCGTGGTGCCCGACCTGTGCAACGACATGCACGACTGCTCGGTCGGCACCGGCGACACCTGGATCAAGAACAAGCTGGGCGCGTACGCCACCTGGGCCAAGACCCACAACAGCATCCTGGTCGTCACCTTCGACGAGGACAACCGCCTCTCCGGCAACAAGATCCCGACCGTGCTCTACGGCGAGCACGTCACGCCGGGCAGCACCTCGTCCACCACGTACAACCACTACAACGTGCTCCGCACCCTGGAGGACCTGGCCGGTCTCTCCACCCACGCGGGCAACGCGGCCTCCGCCGCCGACATCACCGGCATCTGGAACTGACGCCCGTGTACCTCGCGGACTCCCGCAGCACCAAGGCCCCCGCCGTCCCGGACCAGCGTCCGGGACGGCGGGTGGCCGCCGTGCCCGGCACCGTGATCGCGCTCGGCGCGGTCAGCCTGGTCACCGACGTGTCCTCGGAGATGGTCAGTGCCGTACTGCCGCTGTACGTGGTGGCCGGGCTCGGGCTCTCGCCGCTCGGCTTCGGGTTGCTGGACGGGATCAACAACGGCGTCGGCGCGCTGGTCCGGCTGCTCGGCGGCCACCTGGCCGACCGGGGCGGGCGCGGGCCCAAGTCGGTGGCGGCGGTGGGGTACGGGCTCTCCGCGCTCTGCAAGCCGCTGCTCCTGCTGGTGCACACCGTCCCGCTGATCGGCGCGGTGCTGGCGGTGGACCGCACCGGCAAGGGCCTGCGCACCGCGCCCCGGGACGCGATGATCTCGCTGGCCACCGCACCCGAACACCGGGGGCGGGCGTTCGGCGTGCACCGGGCGATGGACACCACCGGCGCGCTGCTCGGACCGCTGGTCGCGTTCGCCGTGCTGCGGGCCACCGTGGACGGGTACGACGCGGTCTTCGCGGTCAGCGGCTGCGTCGCCGCGCTCGGCGTCCTGGTCCTGCTGCTCTTCGTACCGTCCGCCCGCGGCAAGCCGGTTGATCCCAAGCCCAGGCCTTCGCTGCGCGACTCGCTCGACCTGCTCCGGCTGCCCGGCCTGCGCCGGCTCGGGGTGTGCGCCGCACTGCTCGGCCTCACCACCGTCAGCGACTCCTTCCTCTACCTGCTGCTGCAGCGTCAACTCGGCCTCGCCGCCCACCTGTTCCCGCTGCTGCCGCTCGGCACCGCCGCCGCCTTCCTGCTGCTCGCGATACCGTTCGGCGCCCTGGCCGACCGGGTCGGCCGCCGCCGGCTCTTCCTGGCCGGGCACCTCCTGCTGCTGCTCGCCTACGCGTTGGTGCTCGGCCACAGCTCGGCCGTGCTGCTGGTGCTGGTGCTGCACGGCGGCTTCTACGCCGCCACCGACGGCGTGCTCGCCGCGGCCGCCGCCAACGCCGCGCCGGAGGACCGGCAGGGCTCCGCCCTCGCGCTGGTCGGCACCGGACAGGCCCTGGCCCGGTTCCTCTGCTCGCTCGGCTTCGGCGCGGCCTGGAGCGTCTGGGGCGGCCCCACCGCACTCGCCGTCACGGCAACCGGCTTGGCCTGCACCGCGGTTGCCACCTACTTCCTGCTCCGCAGCCCCGCCGACGAGGTCACCCGATGAAGAACTCCACCCGCCTGCTGGTCCTGCTGCTGGCCGTCGTCCTGCTCGGCGGCATCGGCACCGGCGCGGTGCTGTACGCCGCCGACCGGGCCGACCGGCGCGACCACGAACAGGCCGGCGGACCGGCCGTCCGCACCGGCCCGGTGTCGCTCCGGGCCCCCGGCCGGCAGCTGGTCTTCCGCAACCTGGCCTGGGGCCCGCACCGGGACGAGATCGCCACCGTCCCGGCCGACCGGCCGGACGGCGAGCGGACCGTCTCCGGCCTCAAGTGCCTGCGCTTCCACGCCGCCGCGGGCACCGGCATCTGCCTGCAGGCGGTCCACGGCGCACTGGACGACACCTACCGCACCGTGCTGCTGGACGCCGACCTGCACGAGCGGCACGTCTTCCCCGCCGCCGGCATCCCCACCCGGGCGCGGGTCTCGCCCTCCGGCCGGCTGGCCGCCTGGACGGTCTTCGTCAGCGGCGACTCGTACGCGGGCACCGACTTCTCCACCCGGACCGCGATCGTGGACACCGGCAGCTGGGCGCTGGACGACAACCTGGAGACCTACGCGATCGTCAAGGACGGCCACCCGTACCAGGCGCACGACACCAACATCTGGGGCGTCACCTTCGCCGACGACAACCGGTTCTACGCCACGCTGGCCACCGGCGGCCAGACCTACCTGGTCCAGGGCGACGTCGCCGCACGGACGTTGACCACCCTGCACCAGAACGTCGAGTGCCCCTCGCTCTCCCCCGACGGCACCCGGATCGCGTACAAGAAGCGCGCCCCGGAGGCCGCCGCCGACGCCCCGTGGCGGCTCTACGTGCTCGACCTGCGCACCATGACCGAGACCCGCACCGCCGAACAGCGCAACATCGACGACCAGGTGCTGTGGGCCGACGACCGGACCCTGGAGTACTCGATGCCCGGCGACTTCGGCGCCGACCTCTGGTCCACCCCCGCCGACGGCACCGGCGCACCGCGTCAACACCTCGGCGCCGCGGTCTCCCCCGCCTACCTCGGCTGAGGCCGGACCGCGTGTGCACCGTCGACCGGTGGGCGCGGACCGACTAGGTTCGATCCCGTTCGATGCGCCCCTGCCGGGCGCACGACCGACCGGACCGACCCCGGCCCGCCGACCATGGAGCGATGGATGACGAACACGGACCCGTTCGCCGCGGAGGCGGAGCCGGCCCCAGGACCGGTCTGCCCGCGCTGCGAGGAGTCCACCCGGCTGTCGGTCTTCGAGGAGCTGCGCCGACCGGTGCCGCGCTCGACCGGCACCCTCCCGCTGCTGGCCGCGGCCGCCCTCGGGTCGTACGGCGTGGCCCAGTTGGCGGCCGGGAACCCCGTCCTCGCGGCGACCCTGCTCGGCTGCGCGCTGGCGTCCGGGGCGTTGGCCGCCCGGGCGGTCAACGCCGTCCGGACCGGCGAGCTGGCGCAGGTGCTGTACTGCCACCACTGCCTGGTGCGCTTCCGCCCCGGCGACCAGGCGGACCAGGTCCACGGCTGACGGCGCGAGGCCCGGCCCCTTTCCCGGGACCGGGCCTCGTACGGTGCGGACGGAGCGGGCGTCAGCTCTGCCCGTCCTCCGGCACCGTGATGATCCAGCGGCTGTCTTGCCGCGGCCGCAGGTAGCACACCCAGTACAGGCTGGCCGCGACGGTGATCCCGGCGGTCCAGGCCAGCGCGGTGTGGTCGAGCTGGGTCAGCACGTAGCCGAGCGCCGCGATCAGCAGGACCGGCAGCACCGGCCAGAGCGGCTGGCGCCAGGCCGGCGCGTTCCTGTGGTGCTTGCGGCGGGAGAACAGCGAGGCCACCGCGACCAGCAGGTAGAGCGCCGCGACCGCGACACCGGTGATGTTGGTCAGCAGGTCCTGCGGCACGAAGCAGAGCACCGCGCCGGGGATGCCGACCGCGAGGGTGGAGATCCACGGGGCGCTGAAGCGGTTCAGGGTGCCGAACGCCTTGTTCGCCGGCTCCGGCCAGGCCCGGTCGCGCCCGGAGGCGAACAGCACGCGGGAGTTCTGGATCACCATCACGATGCCGGCGTTGATGATCGCCAGCGCGATGCAGAGGCTGACGAAGGTGCCGACCGCCGAGCCCGACCAGCCGGCCACCAGCGCCGAGATGTCCCCGGCGGAGAGCGCCTCCAGGTCGGGCGCGCCGACGGTGATCGCGATCACCGGGACCAGGATGATCACCACGGACAGGCCGAGCGTCCACAGCACGGTGCGGGCCACGTTGCGCCGGGGGTTCTCCAGCTCCTCGGAGAGGTAGATCGCGGTCGAGAAGCCCTGGGTGACGAAGAGCGCGGTGCCCATCGCGGCCAGGATCGCCCCCATACCGACCGCGCTGGTGCCGCCGCCTTCGCCGATCACCGAGCCGTGCAGCAGGCTGCCCACGCCCCGCTCGCTGTGCGAGAAGCCGAGGAAGGAGACCACCGCGCAGGCGATCACCTCCAGGACCAGGAAGATGCCGGTCAGCCAGGCGTTGGCGCGCAGGTCCAGCAGGCCCGCCACGGTGGCCGCGATCATCACGGCCGCGCCGGCGATCTTGGGGTCGACGTCGACGATCGGCGCCAGGTACGCGGAGGTCCCGATCGCGATCAGCGAGGGCACGATCATCACGACGATCAGGGACTGGATGAACACCAGCCAGCCGGCGAACCGGCCCGCCAGCGTGCCGACCATGGCGTACTCGCCACCGGCGCTGGGTATCAGGGTGCCGAGCTCGGAGTAACAGAACGCCACCGCGATGCAGATCAGCGAACCGATCCCGATCGCCAGCGCGGTGTAGGTGCCCAGCGACTGGAACAGCTCCGGCACGATCACGAACAGCGAGGACGCGGGCGTCACGCAGGACAGCGTGAGCAGCGTGCCGCCCACCACACCGAGCGAGCGGGCGAGCTTCTTCGGCACATCTGCGGGCGCCTGCGACGCCACCGCCGACACCGGGGGAGAGGAGTCAAGCGTGTCGGTCATGAAAGGGGGTTCCGATCGGCTCGGCGCGACGGCGCGCGGTAGGGCGGTGTGACCGGGAGCGGTATCTCCTCCAGAGGGCTGATGCCGGTGTTCGGTGTGGTCGCTCCCGGTCGCCATGGAAGCGGGCCGTCCGCGTGCCGTCAACGGCCGTCGACCTTCGGAATTCGTTGCCTACCGGCGGGTATCTACCCGGGACGGTCACGAACAGTGATCCCGACTGCCGGACATTCCTGTGCCGTAGCCGTGTCCTGACGATGAATCCATGGCGAACAGCAGCCAAAGCCTGCGATCGGGCAGAGCTGATCCAGCTTCGCCCACCCACCGCCCACACCGCCCCGGACACCGGCCGGACGACGATAACCGCAGCTCAGAGCGGGGAAGTCGTCGATAACGTTTCAGCCAGCGGACGACCTCCGCCACACCGCGTGTCGGAGCGTCCACCCGGCGCCACCACAATGAGCGCCATGAGAATGATCTACGCCTTCACCGGGGTGCTGGTCCTGCTGTTCACCGTCGCCAGCATCCTGCGCACCCTGGTGGTGCCGCGCGGTCTGTACTCCGCACTCGTCCACCGGCTCTGGTCGGGCCTGCGGGCCACCCTCCGGGCGATCACCCCGTTCGGCGGCCACCAGGTCCAGGACCGGGTGCAGACCTGGCTGGCGCCGCTGATCCTGCTCGGCATGCTGACCACCTGGCTGTTCGGGATGCTGGTCGCCTACACCCTGCTGCTGCACGGCTTCTCCGAGCTCGGCTGGGCGGTCTCGTTCCGGGAGGCCGGATCCAGCCTGTTCACCCTCGGCTTCGCCAGCGGCGAGCGCCTGCACCTGTCCGCGCTGGACTTCCTGGCCGCCGCCACCGGGCCGCTGGTGATCGCCCTGCTGATCGGCTACCTGCCCACCCTGTACGGGGCGTACAACCGCCGGGAGGTGGAGGTCACCCTGCTGCAGTCCCGGGCCGGCGAGCCCGCCTGGGGCCCCGAACTGCTGGCCCGCCAGTCGCTGGTGGACACCGAGACCGCACTGCCCCAGCTCTACCGCGACTGGGAGCGGCTGGCCGCCGACATCGGCGAGGGCCACTCCAACTACCCGGTGCTGCTCTCCTTCCGCTCCCCGCAGCCGCACCGCAGCTGGGTGGTCGGCCTGATCGCGGTGATGGACGCGGCCGCCCTACAGCTCGCGGTCTGCCCGAAGTCCGCCCCGCCCGAGGCCCGGCTGGTGCTGCGGGCCGGGTTCACGGCGCTGCGCGACATCGCCCGGACCCAGCGGATCGCCTTCGACCCCGACCCGGACCCGGACGGCCCGATCCGGCTCACCTTCGAGGAGTTCGACGCGGCCGTCGCCCTGGTCACCGCCGGCGGCATCAGCGGCGAGCGGACCGTCACCGAGGCCTGGCCGCACTTCCGGGGCTGGCGGGTCAACTACGAATCCCTGGCCCACGAACTCGCCCGCCGCACCGACGCCGTGCCGGCGCTCTGGACCGGGCCGCGCGACTTCCCCGCCACCCCGATACCGCCGAGCCGCCCGGCCGACCGCCGCCCCCGGCAGCGCACCTGAGCAGCGGATCTCCGACGAGCGGTCAACTCCCCTGGGCGGGACGGTCTTCCGGTGCGTCAACGATCCACCTGTCCGGCTGGTGCGGCGGCCCACCCGCCGCCGGGCACGGTTCAACAGCCAATTCGGTCCAGACAGTTGACCTCATTGATGCGGGCATGGCAGCTTTCTCCGGCCTGGGCGTTCCCAACCGGTTGCGCGCCCGGCGATCCCCCACAAGGAGACCCATGCTCAAGGGACTTACCGCCGGACTCGGCACCGCCGCAGTCGTCGCGGGTCTGCTGACGTCCGCCGTCTCGCCCGCACAGGCCGTCCAGGCCGGCGATCTGACGTCCACCATCGCGCTGAGCAACTGCTCGGCCTCCCTGGTGCGTTACCCCTCCTCGGTCGACGCGGACCGGGCCATGATGCTGACCAACGGCCACTGTCTGCCGACCATGCCGAGCGCCGGCCAGGTCATCCAGAACACCACCGCCAGCCGCTCCGGCACCCTGCTGAACGCCGCCGGCTCCTCGCTGGGCACCGTGAACGCGGACAAGGTGCTGTACGCGACGATGACCGGCACCGACGTCGCGCTCTACCAGCTGACCGACACCTTCGCGTCGATCACCAGCAAGTTCGGCGCCACCGCGCTGACCATCAGCGACACCCACCCGGTCAACGGCTCCTCGATGTTCATACCCTCGGGCTACTGGAAGCAGACCTGGAACTGCTCGGTCAACGGCTTCGTCGACACCCTGCGCGAGGACCAGTGGACCTGGCGCGACTCGATCCGCTACAGCACCGGCTGCAACACCACCCACGGCACCTCCGGCTCGCCGATCGTCGACGCCACCAGCAAGCGGGTGGTCGGGATCAACAACACCGGTAACGACGACGGCGCGATGTGCACGCTCAACAACCCGTGCGAGGTCGCGGCCGACGGCACCACCACGGTCACCAAGGGCCAGAGCTACGGCCAGGAGACCTACTGGTTCACCACCTGCCTCGGCACCAACCGCGCCATCGACCTCAACGTGGCCGGCTGCCTGCTCACCAAGCCGGCCGGCAGCAGCGTCTCGGTGACCAACCCGGGCAGCCAGACCACCGCGCTGAACGGCTCGGCCAGCCTCCAGATCAACGCGAGCGGCGGCACCGCCCCGCTGACCTTCACCGCCACCGGCCTGCCGACCGGCCTCTCGATCAGCTCCTCGGGCCTGATCACCGGCACCGCCACGGCCACCGGCAGCTACAACGTCACGGTGACCGTCCGGGACGCCGCCAACCGGACCGCCGGCGCCACCTTCAGCTGGACCGTCAACGGCGGCGGCGGTACCTGCACCCCGGCGCAGCTGCTCGGTAACGCGGGCTTCGAGTCCGGTGCGACCGCCTGGACCCAGACCTCCGGTGTGATCGACAACGGCACCGG